>NZ_BAAAZG010000060.1:1590-2380 GCF_039536785.1 Actinomadura miaoliensis | reverse complement strand
GCTGCCCGCCTCGGCGTCCGGCGACACGCCCAGGCCGACCGCGACGATCAGCGGGGCGGGCAGCGCGCCCAGGGTGGGCAGCCGGGTGACCTCCTCGGCCTTGCCGGTCGCGCCCACCGCGCGCAGCGCGGCGGCCAGGCGCCCGTCGAGGGCCTCGTCGACCCCCTCGGCGCCCGCCGCCGGTCGTACGCCGTCGCCGTCCTGCCCGGCCGGGAGGACGCCGATCACGAGAGCGTCGACGTCGAGTCTGGCCGGGGCCGCACTGTCAAGGCTGATGGTGGTCGTCACGTCGTCCGATGGTAGTCCTCCCGGTGACCGGTTTCGCCCTTTTGGATCAAGCCTTACCTACCGGGACCTGCCCGCATCACGCCCGTCCGCCCGTGTGCCGGGGGTGACGCAAGTGGCGCGGGCCGGCGCGGCGCCGACCCGGCCGTGGCCGACGCGCTGCGCGCCGCCTGCGACGACACCGGCGCCGACGTCCGCGAGTACGCCCGCCCTGCGCTCACCGCCTGACGCGCCTCAGCGGGCGGCCATGGCGACCAGGGCGGCGGTGGTCGCCAGCTCGACGAGGGCGCCGAGCACGTCGCCGGTGATCCCGCCGAGGCGGCGTACCGCGTGCCGCAGCATGAGCAGCGCCGTGGCGAGCCCGACCAGCATGGCCGCCACGGCGCGCACGCCGCCGGCCACGCCGTCCAGCCCGGCGCCCAGGGCCCCCGCGGCGGCGACCGCAACGGCCGACACGGCGGCCGCCGCGGGCGTGCCGACCGTCCCGGCGACCAGGGCGCCGAGC
>NZ_BAAAZG010000060.1:0-1584 GCF_039536785.1 Actinomadura miaoliensis | reverse complement strand
CGGGACGCGCGCACGGCACCCCGGTCCGGCACGCCCAGGGCAGGGCGAGCCGCCCGGCGACCGCGGCGACCAGCACGGCCGCGACCGCGTCCGGTGCCGTCGCCAGCGCCGTGACCTGCACCAGCAGCGCCAGCAGCAGGGTCACCACGCCGAACGGGCCGATGTCGGACCGCTTCATGACGTCCAGGGCGGCGTCGGCGGGACGGCGGCTGCCCAGCCCGTCGGCCAGGTCGGCCAGCCCGTCCAGGTGCAGCGCCCGGGTCAGCACGGCCGTCGCGGCCACGGCCAGCGCCGCCCGCGGCGGCGCGGCCAGCCCGGCCAGATCGCCCGCGAGCAGCACCGCCGCCGCGCCGCCGCCGACGATCAGCCCGGTCAGCGGGGCGGCCAGCATGGCGCGTCCGGCGGTGCGCCGGTCCACCGGCCCGGCCGGCAGCGGGACGACGGTCAGCAGCGTGACCGCCAGCCGCAGCGCCGCGCTCACCCGAGCTCCAGCACGCGCCCCGCCACGACCAGCGCGGCCTCCTCCGACTCGGCGGCGAGCCGCTGGTTGAGACGGCCCAGCAGGTCGCGGAACGCGCGCCCGGAGGACGTGGCCGGCACCAGCGACAGCCCGACCTCGTCGGACACGGCGACCACATGGGCGGACGCGCCGCGCCACGCCTCGACCAGCTCGTCCAGACGGGGCTGTACGGCGTCGGGGGCGTCCCAGGCGCCGGCCTCGTCGATCACCGCGGCCAGCCAGGTTCCGATGCCGTCCACCAGCACGGCGCCCTCGGCGGCGCCGAGCACCCGCGCCAGGTCGGTGGTCTCCTCCGTCCGCCACCAGGAGGGACGGCGCTTCCTGTGGGCCTCGATGCGGGCGTTCCATTCGGGGTCGTCGGCAGCGGTGCTGCCTGTGGCGACGTATGTCACGCGGGGGTGGGCGGCCAGGCGCAGCTCGGCCTCGGCCGACTTGCCTGACCTGGCCCCGCCCAGCAGCAGCAGGCGGTACGGGCCGTCCTGGGGGCGCAGCCAGTACTTCAGTCGGCGTTCCAACTCGTCCGGCGAGGAGATCCGGTGGTCGACGTGTACGGCGCGCACATCCGTCGCCGGGGTGACGGCCCCGGTGTGACGCAGCCGGCCCAGGTGATCCGGGCAGCCCACCAGGTCCAGAAGCGCGGCGTCGTAGACCGCCCCGTCGACCGGCTCGGGACGCGCACCGGGCCCGGACGCCACCAGGACGCGGCCACCGCGCGGGCCCGTCACGTCCCAGCCTCCGGGGACCTCCCGCCGCGCGCACTGATCCAGCGGCACGCCGTCCACCACCACATGGGTCGGCGCGTAGCGCACCCCGGCGGCGCGCAGACGGTTACAGGACGCGCACCGGCATCCGGACGCGGGCCAGCCGTCCGGTCCCGCGACGCCACGCAGATCGATCTCCATCGTGGAGGAGAACTCTACGGGCCCGCCATCGTTCTCCCCGCCCCGGCTACGCTCCAGGTGGCAAGACCACTGAACGGTGAGGAGACCCGTGGCCAACCCCCCGAACTCCCCTTGGCCCCCGGGCGGGCAGCCGCCCGGCGCGTTCCCCCCGCCGCCCCATGG
>NZ_BAAAZG010000059.1:39581-236888 GCF_039536785.1 Actinomadura miaoliensis | reverse complement strand
CGACTTCCCCGACCCGGACGGTCCCATGATCGCGGTGAACTGGCCCCGGGTGAACGCCGCGGACACGCCGCGCAGCGCGGTCACCGCGCCGTCACCGGCACCGTAGGTCTTGACCACATCGGACGCGACCATGACCTGGTCGCGGACGAGCTCGTCGGGCAGGGTCCCGATCACCGACGTCCTCCCGCAAGGCGGGGGAGCAGGCGCAGCGCGTTGTCCCGGGCGATGGCCTGGTGCGCGCGGCGGTCCACACCGGGGTCGCGGTCGAAGTCCGCGGTGTTGCGGGCCACCTCACGGGCGGAGTTGGCGGGCCAGTCGGTGCCGAACAGCACGCGGTCGGCGCCGACCGCGCCGAGCAGCGTCGGGGTGGCGTACGGGGACATCGGCAGCGCCGTGTCGTAGTAGAAGCGTCGCAGCGCCCGCCGGAACTTCGCCGGGTCGGGCCCGTCGTCCTCCCTGCCCCAGCGCTCCGCGCGGCCGGCCATGTACGGCAGGAACCCGCCCGCGTGCGACAAGATGATCGACAGCCGCCGATAACGGTCCAGGACCCCGGCGGCGATCAGGCTGAGCGCGGTGCGGGTGGTGTCGAGCAGGAAGTCGCCGAGCCAGTCTCCCACCCCGGGCACCTCGACGATCCCCTTCGGCGAGAAGGGATGGGTGAACACGACGGCGCCGCGGCGGTCGAGCTCGGCCAGCAGCGGGTCGAACGCCCGGTCGCCGAGGTAGCGCCCGGCGGCCGAGGTGTTGAGCAGCACCCCGTCGGCGCCCAGCTCGTCCAGCGCGTACGCGATCTGCCTGAGCGCCAGGTCCGGGTGGAGCATGGCCACGTTGGCGAAGAAGCCGAACCGGGTGGGATGGTCGCGTACCAGCTCGGCCAGGGACTCGTTGCACACGCGCACGCCCGACTCGGCGACCTTGCGGTCCGCGAACACCTCGGCCGGCACGGGTGCGGAGGCCACCCCTACGGCGATGCCGTTGGCCTCCATGGTCTCCATGGTGCTCGGCAGGGTCCACTGGGCCCAGGAGGGACCGCCGGTGGGCGGGATGATGCCCTGCTCGATCGCCCACAGCCGCATCCTGCGTGGCGCGGCGTGGTGGTGAGTGTCGATCCGTCCGTACGAGGGCCGGTGCGGGCTCGCGGCGGCGCCGCGCACCGGCAGCGGCACGGGCGCGGCGACGGCCGCCGCCGCCATGCCGGTCGCGGCGGTCAGCTTGAGTGTCCCCCGGCGGGTCAGCTCGGGCATGAGGGTCTCCTTGTCGATCGCGAGGAGGTAGCGCATATGAGATAATCTCATCTGAGACTATATCAGGAGCTACTAGACTGGGCCCATGCTGGACGACCTGCTGGAACGCCTCCTGTCCGGGGAGGGCGGCCCGGCCGCCGATCACGTGGGGCTCGGCATGCTGCTGGCCGAGGCCCACAACCAGAGCCGGGAGCGCCTGAACGAGGCGCTGCGTCCGCTGGGCATCAACGTCCGCGGATTCGCCGTGCTGCTCGCGCTGCCGATGTACGGCCCGGTCAGCCAGCGGGACCTGATCAGCCATATCGGCATCGACAAGTCCACGATGGTCCGGCTCATCGACGAGTTGGAGGACGGGGGACTGGTCTCCCGCGAGCGGGCGCCGCAGGACCGGCGCGCGTACTCGATCGTGCTGACGCGCCGCGGCGAGCAGACCCTGACGAAGGCACGGCGGATCGCCGAGCAGGCGGGCGAGCACATCTTCGGCCGGCTCACCGACGCCGAACGCCGGCACCTCGTCGACCTGCTACGCCGCCTGGCCGAGCAACCCGTCCCACCCCAGCCCGACGCCAGTCCGCGCTGATCACCCGCCGGTGCCGCCCGCCCGTCCGGCGCCTTGACGAACCTCGGCCGCCGCCGGCCATGCGGAACTCCGCCGCCTGCCCCGCCTTTGACCGTCCTGCACCTGGTCACCCGCGCGCTGAATCCGACCCGCGCGACTCAGCCCGCGCCTGCACCGAAACGGCCTGTGCGGCTCCCATCCACTCCGCTGCCGGTCGGCCTCACCACTGCCCCGTGGTCAGGGCACAGGCCGCCCTACCCCACCACGGCCTGGTCGGACCTGCCCAGGCACGTGAAAACCTCCGCCCCCGAAACACTCGACCGATTCGTTGAGGCCACTGACGCCGGCAGCCGTTGATAACGACCCCTTACGCCGTCCACCCGTCGTATTCGACCCGCGTGGGGTTGAGCGGCTGCGGATCAGTCAGAGGTGCCGGGTCTGCGCGCGAGAACAAGCCGGTAGCGCGGGCTGCCGTCCTCGCGTCGGCCCAGAAGCGTCAGGGGGACTGTCGTCACGGTGAATCCGGCTGCCGTCAGATCGTCGCGGACCGCATGCAGCGGGCACGTGCGGTAGTACATGACGAACGGGGGACGCCACACGGCATTGCGGGCCCGCATGGCCAGGTCGAACCCGAGCAGCGCCCAGTACCAGCCCGAGGTGATGGGCTGCGGTGCACCGATCGGGAAAGCGAAGAGCCCGCCGGGCCGTAGCGCGCGGTACACCCCGGAGAAGAGCGCGGGCCGTTCGGCGGGCAAGAAGTGTCCGAGCGCCCCGAAACTGACCGCGAGGTCGAAGGCCTCGTCGAAGGGCAGGTCCCGGACGTCGGCCCGTACCCACTCGGCGTCTGGATGCGCTTTGCGCGCCTGCGCGAGCATGCCGGCGCTGAAGTCAACGCCCGTGATCCGTCCTTGGCACAGGGGTCTGAGGACCCGCATGCCCGCACCGGTGCCGCAGCACACGTCCAGTCCCTCGCCGAAGGGCCCCAGCGAACCCAGCGCGTCGGCGGTCGCGTCGAGAATGCCATCCGGCGTGCGGAAAGGCGTGTGGTCGAACTTCGGAGCGAGCAGGTCGTAGCCGCGCTCGACCGAGGACAGCGCCTGCATCGCCAGTTCACGCAGAGAGGGACCTTGGGCCGAGAACACCGCCCAAGCCTACTTCCCAGCCCCCCGACCAACCGTCAGCCCGGGCACGAGGCGGTGGATCCGGCACTCCAACAGAATCCACCCCGGATTCATGTCGCCTCCCGCCCCACACCACCCGCCGCGCCTCCGCCGCCACCGCACCGGCCGGCGCAGGCACGGACCACGCCACCAACGCCAGCAGCCCGGCCGACCGGGAACACGTGACGCTGACCGTCAACGTCGACACGGGCGCGGCGGCACCCGGTCCGGCCGGTTCGCAAGGGGACTGCACCGCCCCCGGTTGGAACCCTCGGTGACCTGGGACGCCTCAGGCAACACCGGGACTTCACCTGGAAGTACCCGATGCGCGCCGTCCCGGTGCCTGGGGACCTGTCTCCGTCGATCGGGCTGGGCTACTCGGTGCAAAGCGTGGACGGCCGGACCGGAAACACCAACAGTCAACCCACCTGGGTCGGCGAGGGTTTCGACCTGTGGCCAGGGTTCATCGAACGCCGCTACAAGTCCTGGGAGGACGGCGGCGTGCCCAAGAACGCCGAAGGCAAGCCACCGGGCGATCTCTGCGGGGCCATGACAAGTTGCACGGCCGGGGCCCGGCGTAGGTTGAGCGGATGTCCACATCGTCGGTGATCCTGCTGCTGTCGGGGAGCCTGAGGTCCGGCTCCACCAACGAATCGGTGCTGCGCACGGCGCAGGCCGTCGCGCCCGAGGGGGTGCGCGCCGTCCTGTACGACGGCTTGGCGGAGCTTCCGCACTTCAACCCCGATGACGACACCGACCCGCCACCGGCCCCCGTGGTCCGTCTCCGGGCGACGATCGACCAGGCCGCCGCGATCCTGATCTGCACCCCGGAGTACGCGGGCACCCTGCCGGGCTCATTCAAGAACCTGCTGGACTGGACGGTCGGCGGCACCGAGATCTGCGACAAGCCGGTGGCCTGGGTCAACGCGGCCGCCCCGGGCCGCGGCCAGGGTGCGGAGGCCACGCTGCGGGCGGTCCTCGGCTACACCGGCGCCCGCATCGTGGAGGCGGGCTGCGTGAAGATCCCGGTGGACCGCGGCATGATCGGCGACGACGGGCTGATCACCGACCCAGACGCGCGCCGGCGACTCGGCGACGTGCTCGGGCTGCTGGCGACCGCGCACGCGCAGGCCGCGTGACCTGATCCTTCCCACTGCCTTCAGGGGCAGTGTGCTGAGCTGCGGAAATCATGGACGCCACCCCCGTACGCGCGATCCAGTTCACCCGAGTTCACTCATGGCGCCCCTGTCCTGCCCCGCCCGTACCTGAGCGCTGCCGCTGTGCCGGGCGGCCGTGCTCGGGGGCGGCCGGCATCAGAACTGTGATCGTTGAGCTGCGGCCCGGGAGAGTCTGCTGCCAGCCTCAGCGTCGGCATTTTCGGCATGACCCCCAGTCGGAACTGGCGCTCACGGAGCCATGTTTCCGCCAGGCACCCCGGCCGGAACACGACACGGTCCAACACAGCAGGGCAGCGGACTAGGGTCGTCAAGCGTGATCGAGTCTTCCTCCCTGGACACCACCCGGGCGGCCTACGACGCCGTCGCCACCCTCTACGCCGAGATGTTCCGCGACTCGGTCGAAGGCCATCCGCTGGACCGCGCCCTGGTCAGCGCATTCGCCGAGTTCGTACGAGCCGCGGGCGCCGGGCCGGTGGCCGACCTCGGATGCGGCCCCGGCGGCGTTACGGCGCGCCTTGCCTCCCTCGGGTTGACCGCCTTCGGCATCGACGCGTCGCCGGCGATGATCGAGCTGGCCCGCCAGGAGTACCCGGACCTGCGGTTCGACGAGGGTTCGATGCTCGCGCTGGACATCGCGGACGGCGCGCTGGGCGGCGTTCTCGCCTGGTACTCCATCATCCACACGCCTCCGGAGGACCTGCCGGTGATCTTCGCGGAATTCGCGCGGGTGCTGGCGCCGGGCGGTCATCTGCTCGTCGGCTTCTTCGCGACCGGCGACGACTCGCCACACCCGGCCGAGCCGTTCGACCACAAGGTCTCCCTCGCCTACCGGCTCTCCATCGACCACGTCGCGGACCTGGCGTACAAGGCCGGGCTCACGGAGATCGGCCGGTCGCGTCGCGAGCCGGCTGAGAACGAGAGGTTCCAGCACGGTCGTCTCCTTGCCCGCAAGCCGACGGAGTCGTAGGCCGGTCAGCAGGTCAACGAACGCCGGGTCGGGTGCCGGCGGAGGAGATCGCGGGCCTGTTTCGGAGGACGTGGAGTGGGTCTACGAGTCGCCGTGGCCGAGGGATCCCGCGAGAGCCCGCCGCGCCCCCACTGGGGCGTCCGCGCGCCGTCACCAGTGCCGCTCCGCCACCTGGCTATTAGCCCATCTGACCCCGGGTCCCAACTGCCGACGAATACCTACCGGCCGCCGGGCGTGTGGGTGAGTGTGCCCACCTCGCAGAATCCGGGGAAGGGCGCCCGGGACAGCGCCAGATTCTAGGTCGCCAACGCCCCTTTGCGCAGGGAACACACCGCCCTACTTCCTGCTGCCCTGACCCCCGCCAGAGCGGACCGGCCCCACCACCCGCATCCGGGGGAGGCACGACCGGCACACGTCTGCGGCATGTCCTGGCCTCCCTGGTCTGCCCCGGTTCGCCCAGGCATTCGCAGGACAGGCGGCGGTTCGGCCGGTCGGACATTGGCACGGGTCAACCGAACTCCGGCTCGACCCTGGAAAGACACTAAGGCGTAGGTACGTCGGCCGACCGTATGCGGGGTCAGGCGGGGGTGGCTGTGCGCAGGTGGGCGGGGAAGGGGACGCCGGTGAGTTCTTCTGAGGCGGTCCATAGGCGGCGGGCGGTTTGGGGGTCGCTGGCCGCTGTGGATCGGCCGACGAGCGTGGGGGCGCCGCGCATTTCTGCCAGGCCGTCCGGGCCGACGTAGGACGCGCCGGGCAGGTCCTGGACGGCGGCGTACAGCGTGGGCAGCGCGCCCGCCTTGCTGTCCTGCGCGACGATCCGGTTGCCGAACAGCATGGACGCGCGGCGCAGGAAGCTGGCGTCGCCGCCCTGCAGGTTGGTGGCGGCGTAGCCGGGATGGGCGGCCAGGGCGCGGACCGGGGAACCGGCCGCGGTCAGGCGGCGCTGCAGTTCCAGGGTGAACAGCAGGTTGGCCAGTTTGGACTAGCTGTAGGCGCGGGTCGGGGAGTATTCGCCCGTCAGGTTCAGGTTCTCGAAGTGGATGCGGGTGCCGGGCCACCTGTGCGCGCCGGAGGAGACGGTCACGACGCGGTCGGTGACGTGCGGCAGCAGCAGGTTGGTCAGCGCGAAGTGGCCGAGGTGGTTGGTGCCGAACTGCATCTCGAAGCCGTCCTTGGTGCGCGACTCCGGGATGTTCATGACACCGGCGTTGTTGATCAGCAGATCGAGGTCGCCCTGCCAGGAGGCGGCGAACTCGCGGACCGACGCGAGGTCGGCCAGGTCCAGGCGGCGCACCTCCAGGGTGCCGCGCGCGCCCTTGACGGCCGCGGCGGCGGCCTCGCCACGGCCGGTGTCCCGCACGGCGAGCACGACGTGCGCGCCCGCGCGGGCCAAGGCTTCGACGGTGGCGGCGCCGAGCCCGCTGTTGGCTCCGGTGACCACGGCGGTACGGCCGGTCAGGTCGGGAAGGTCGGCGGCGGTCCAGCGTGAGGTCTTGTTCTTCGCCATGAAAGGAAATGTAGACAACGCCAACAATGCTGTCAATGTCAACAATGTTGGCGGTGACCACGACGGGGCTAGGCTGGTGGCCATGACGACCCGCCGCTACCACCACGGAGACCTGCGCGCAGCGCTGCTGACCCGCGCCGAGCAGACGCTGCGGGACAAGGGGCCGGGGGCGCTGTCGCTGCGGGAGCTGGCCCGTGATCTAGGCGTCAGCCACGCCGCGCCGAGCCGCCACTTCAAGGACAAGCAGGCGCTGCTGGACGCGCTGGCGCTGGCGGGGTTCGAGCGGCTCGGGGCGGCGATGACCGCGGCGCTGGAGGAGGCGGAGGACTCGTTCGCCGACCGGCTGAGCGCCGTCCTGCGCGCCTATGTGGGCTTCGCCATCGGCAACGCCGCCCTGCTCGACCTGATGTACTCGGTCAAGCACGACCCCGCCGCGTCCGAGGCGCTGATCGCGGCCACAAACAGGCTGGCGACGCTCGCCGCGGAGCTGATCGTGGACGGTCAGCGCAGGGGAGAAGTGCGCGACGGCCCGGTGGAGAGCATCGCCCTGCCCGTCATGGCCGCGCTGCACGGCTTCGCCGCCCTGGTCGTGAGCGGCGCCCTCCCCCCGGAGCTGGTCGAGCAGGGGCTGGACGACACGGTCGCGCTCGTCCTGCGAGGCGCACTGCAGACGAACGCGGTATAGCTGCAACACGGCGACCCCTGAGATCGCCGATTCCCAACGTGGGACCAACTCTCATCACCGTGACCGACACGATCCCGTTTACCGTGCCGCCTGGCTGACCGGCCGCGGATATGGATGCCCGCGATGGCACGGCCTGCGAGGCCGGGAGAGCGGTTGCAGGGTGCCGGGTGGTTGGGCTGCGGCCGCAGCCCAACCCGGGTGCATCCGCTGGCGGTTCCTCTCTGTCAGGACGGGGCATCCTCGGCCAGCATCGCCGTCACCCTCCCGATCCCGGGGAATTCCGCCGTGATGCTGTCGCCCGGCGCGATCGGGATGGCCCTGGTGAGGGAGCCGGACAGCACGACCTGGCCCGGTTCCAGCGACACCCCCATCGCGCCGATGGCGTTCGCCAGCCAGGCCAAAGCGTTGAACGGCGTGCCGAGGACCGCCGCTCCCGTGCCGGTTTCGATGACCGTGCCGTTCCTGAGCAGAGCGCAGTTCGCGGACGGCAGGTCGACCTCGGCCGGATCGATCGGCGTGCTACCGAGGATCGCCGCCCCGGACGACGCGTTGTCGGCGATCGTGTCGACGATCGAGATCTCCCAGTCCCGGATCCGGGAGTCGACGATCTCGAGCGCCGGCAGCAGGTATCCCACCGCCCTGACGGCGTCGTCGGCCGTCACGCCGGGTCCCCGGAGAGGGGCGTCGAGGACGAAGGCGATCTCCGGCTCGATCCGGGGCTGGATGAACGCGCGGGCGGGGATCGGCCGGTGCTCCGGGCGGAGCATGCTCGCGGTCAGATGGCCGTAGTCCGGCTCGTGGACGCCCATCTGCCGCTGGATCGCGGCCGAGACCAGGCCGATCTTGTGGCCGCGGACCCGGTCTCCGTCCTCGGTCCAGCAACGCGCCTGCTCCTGCTGGATCCGGTAGGCGTCGGCGATCGTCGCGCCGGGGTAGGTCGCGCTCAGGGGAGGGATCGGCGTGCCCGACCGGTGGGCGTCGAGCAACGCGGCGGCCGCCTCACGGATCTCGGAAGTCCTCACTGACGCGCTCCGTACCGGCTGGAGAGCTCCGCCGCGACGTCGATGATCATGTCCTCCTGGCCGCCGATGACCTCGCGCCGGCCCAGTTCCAGGAGGAGTTCGCGCACGGGCACGCCGTACTTGTCCGCGGCGCGCTTCGCCGGGTGGAAGAAGGTGGAGTAGAGACCGGCGTAGCCGAGCAGGAGCGCGGTCTCGTCGATGATCTGGGGTTCGGTCATCAACGGTGCGATGACGCGTTCGGCGACCTCGATCAGCGCGAAGACGTCGACTCCCGGGTGGTGACCGGCTCGTTCCAGCGCCGCCGCGAGAACCTCCGTCTGGGCGTTTCCCGCGCTGGCCCCCAGACCTCGGAGAGACCCGTCGATGTAGGTCGCGCCGTTCTCGACCGCGGCGAGCGCGTTGCCGATGCCCACTCCCAGGTTGTTGTGGGCGTGAAACCCGATGTCGGCGTGGACCGCGTCGCGCAGGGCGGCGACGCGGGCTCCGGCGGAGCCGGGCACGAGCGCCCCGGCGGAATCGACCACGTAGATCACCTGCGCGCCATAGGAGTCCAGTTTGGCGGCCTGCTCGGCGAGGGCCGCGGGTTCGAGCTTGTGGCTCATCATCAGGAAGCTCATGACACGCATGCCGTGGTCGCGGGCGTGGCGGATCGGCTGCTCGGCGCAGTCGGCCTCGGTGCAGTGCGTGGCGACCCGCACCGTGGCCGCCCCCGCGTCGCGGGCGGCGTCCAGGGCCGCAAGCGTCGAGATCCCCGGCACGTACAACACGGCGATGTCCGCCCTGTCCACCGCGGCGACGGCGGCCCGTACGTACTCGACGTCCGTCGCGGCGGCGAACCCGTACTGGACCGAGGAGGCGCCGATGCCGATGCCGTGGGCGACCTCGATCACCCGGACACCCGCCCTGTCGAGGCCTCTGGCGACCGCGCCGACCTGGTCCGGCGTGAACCTGTGCGAGACGCTGCTCATGCCGTCGCGCAGGCTCGTGTCCACGAGAGTGATCATCGGGCGGCTCGCAGGGTCTTCTCCGCGATCCGTTCGGCGACGGCGACCGCGGCGGCGGTGATGATGTCGAGATTGCCCGCATACGTGGGCAGGAAGTCGCCGGCGCCCTCCACCTGCACCATGACGGTGACCAGGTCGCCGTCGACCTCCACGAGTCGCAGCCGGTAACCCGGCACGTAGCGGCGGACCTTCGCGACCATGTCCCGCACGGCGCGCTCGATCCGGCCGGCGTCGCTCCGGCGAACCCGTGCGTACACGGTGTCCCGCATGACCATGGGCGGCTCGGCCGGATTGATCAAGGAGAACGCCTTGGACTCGTCCACTCCGGCGACCGCGATCAGGGCCTGTGCGGTCTTCTCACTGAACTCGCTGAGATTCCACCGGGTCCCCGGACCGGCACTGGCGCTCGCGATGGTCGCGACGATCTCGCCGTACGAGACGTCGGCGACCTGGTTGATCGCGTGCAGCAGGGGGATGGTGGCCTGTCCCGCGCAGCTGACCATGTTGAGGTTCGGCGCCTCCAAATGGTCGTCGAGGTTGACGGCGGGCACCACCCAGGGGCCGACCGACGCGGGTGTCAGGTCGATCGCGGTGATTCCCGCGGCCGCGTAGCGCGGCGCGGCCGCGGCGTGCACCTTCGCCGAGGTCGCCTCGAAGACCAGCGGGGGTCGGTCCGGTCGGCCGAGCAGCCAGTCGACGCCCTCCGCGGACACCTTGACGCCGAGGTCCTTCGCGCGCCGCAGGCCCTCGCTGCCGGGATCGATGCCGATCATGAAACGCGGGTCGACGAGCTCGGACCGGCGGAGCTTGTAGAGCAGATCCGTTCCGATGTTGCCCGAACCGACGATCGCCGCCGGGACTTTCGCGGGCATGCGCGCCCTCCTCGTGACGAAAGGTGTTGCCTTCCCCGCAGGCCGGCGGCCGGGGGCTTCAGGGGATTCGCGGGCTCAGCCGCGTGCCGGTCGGTGAAGCTCGACCAGGAGTTCCAGTTCGACGGGCGAGCCCAGCGGCAGCGTCGACACGCCGACCGCCGAGCGGGCATGCCGTCCGACGTCGCCGAAAAGTTCGCAGAGCAGGTCCGATGCCCCGTCGCCGACCCGCGGGTGCCGGGTGAAGCCGGCCGTCGACGCGACGAACACCAGGGCTTTGACCACGCGGGCCACCGCCGCCAGGTCACCGATCTCCGCCTTCAGCGCCGCCAGTGCGTTCAGCGCGCACTGGCGCGCGCACTCGTACCCGAGTTCCACGCTGACCGTGTCACCGAGCCGGCCGACCGCGATCAGCCGCCCCTCCCGCAGCGGCACCTGGCCCGATACGTGGACGTGGTCACCGCTGCGTACGGCGGGCACGTACGTCGCGACAGGGGGGACGACCTCCGGCAACGTCAGCCCCAGTTCCCCGAGGCGCTGTTCGGGATGTGACCTCGTGCGCTCCGTTCCGCGGCGTCCCTGGCTCATCGAGGGCCGCCGCGCCAGTCGGGCATCGCCCGCTTGCCGACGGCGACGTCATAGGCCGCACGGGCCAGCAGACGGGTCGAGTCCAACGTCGGCAGAGAGGAGACATCGGGCGTGATCAGCAACGGGATCTCGGTGCAGACGAGGGCGACCGCGTCACAGCCCCGGTCGGCCAGCCGGTCGATGACGCGGAGGTACTCCTGGCGCGACGCGTCGCTGATCACGCCGTTCACCAGCTCCTTGAAGATGACCTCGTTGACGAGGGCGCGGTCGTCGGCGTCGGGCAGTTCCGCGGCGATCCCACGGGCGGCGAACGCACGCGGATACAGCGGGCCGTCCATCGTGTACCTGGTGCCCAGCACGCCGACACGGGTGCGCCCCTCGGCCGCGGCCTGGTCCGCGACGACCTCGGCGATGTGCAGGCCTGGCAGCGCCAGGTCCGGTCCCGGCACCTCCAGGGCCATGTGGGCGGTGTTGTCCGGGCATACGAAGAAGTCGGCGCCGGCCCGGGCGAGCCGCTGCGCGCTGGTGGCCAGGGTGGCCCGGACGGTCGCGTGATCTCCCGCGTCCCAAGCGGGCATGCTGTACCCGAAGGCGATGTAGTCCAGGGTGACGTCGGGATGCTCGTTGCGGCCGGTCCGGTGGAATCCCTCCTCACAGAAAGTGAGGAAGCAGAGCGCGGCCCCTCCCGTGCTGTGAGCGAGAACCCCAAGGTGTTTCACGACGGCTCCGGCATTTTCCGGTGAAGCGGGACGGCTTCATTCTTTACCGAGGGATCCCGACATGCCTACTCTGAGGCATCGGTCGATATGGCAGCCATGCCCTGGAGGTATGGATGGATCTACGGTTGCTGGGTTATGTGGTCGCGATCGCCGAAGAGGGATCCATCAGCGGAGCCGCCCGCCGGCTACGGCTGACTCAGCCGAACCTGAGCCGGCAGCTCCGTGAGCTGGAACGACGCCTGGGTGCCGAACTGTTCGCCCGCGGCGGCCGCCGGCTCGTTCCGACCGCCGCCGGGGAGGCGCTGCTCCGCCGGGCCGTGCGCATGCTGGCCGATGCCGAAGCCGCCCCGAACGACGTACGGCTGGCCGCCGAGGGCAAGACCGGTCGCTTGACGGTGGGGTTCGCCGGATCGGGCATCAACGGCGCGCTGGGAGACGCCCTCGGGCGGCTGCGGGCGGAACTCCCCGACGTCGACCTGTCCCTGGTGGAATTGTTCGATGACGCCGAGATGTCGGCCGGCATCCTGGACGGAAACCTCGACGTGGCGGTGCAGCGGCTGCCGGTCCGCGACGCCCGTCTCGCCACACGGGTCTGGGCGCGCGAGCCGTTGACCCTCTTCCTGCCGTCCGTGCACCCCCTCGCCAGGACCCGTGAGCCGGCGCCGGTGTCCGTACTCGGTGAGATCCCCCTGGTGCTGTGGCCACGCGAATCCGCGCCCCATGCGCACGACGAGATCATCGCGTTGTGCCACCACGCCGGGATCGTGCCGCGCATCGGCGCACGGGGCCGGACCGTTCAGACCATCCTCGCGCTGGTCGCCGCCGGCTTCGGCGCGGCCGTGATGGCCGACTCCTATCGAGTGCTGCACCGGGAGGGGGTGACACCTCGACGGCTCGCGGGTACCGCCACCACCTTGCACCTGGTCTGGCGAGCCGGGGACACCGACCCGCTCCTCACGCGTTTCATGGCCGCCCTGAACACCGTGAAGGCCCGGCATCGCACGCAGTGATCCCACGGTGCGACGGCATTCGCCAGCGCCCGGTAGGTCGCGGCCGCCTGCGCGGGCGGCATGACGCCGTTGTTCAGCGCTTCGGGGCCCGGATCGGCACCGGCTGTCAGGAGCGTGGGGCGGGGCCGCTCTGTTGCTCGGCCACCCATGCGGCGATCTCGGCGCGGCTGGTGAAGCCCAGCTTGCGGAGGGCGGCGCTCACGTGGGACTGGACGGTACGGGGGCTGAGGAAAAGGAGCGAGGCGATCTGCTTGTCCGTCTTGCCTTGGGCGATCAACTCGGCTACGGCGTGCTGTTTGTCGGTGAGCAGCCGGTTCGCCGTCCGCGGCCGGGGCGGAGCGTCGGCCCGGGGGGTGGACGGCTGGCCCAGCGCCAGGTCGATCGCGGTGTCGAGTTGCATCTGCGCGCCGTAACTCTCGGTCATGTCGTACGCCTCGCCGAGGGCCGCCCGGGCCTGTTCGACGCAGGCGGTGTGGGCCTGCGCCCAGGGACGCAGCCGGTGGATGGCCACACCGAGGGTCCGCTGCATGTTCCGCGCGGCGCCCAGAAGCAGAGCCGCCTCTTCGTGATGACCGCGGGCCACCGCGCACCACGCGAGCGACTCCACGCACCAGACCGAACCCCACCGTTCGCCGATGTCCCACTGGGCGCGCAGCGCGGCCCGGAACATCGCGACGGCGGACGCCGGGTCACCGTGGCGGAGCTCGGCCACGGCGCGGGCCCACTGGGCCCAGGCGGCCGCCCAGGTCGCGTCGTGGGCGCGGGCGTCGGCGAGGTGCCGACCGGTGACGGCGAAGGCGTCCCGCGCGGGCGCGGTGAACGCGGCGGCGATGGCGTGGAACATGTCGGCCATCGGCAGCACACGCGTGTCGTTCATCGCGGCCAGTTCGTCGCGGACGGCGGCCCACCGCGCGAGCGCCTCGGGGTCGCCGTGGACGAACAGGGCCGTCGCGGCGATGAAGAAACGGTGAACGGCCAGTGCGAACGCCGCCTCGCCGCTTCCGGAGACCGCCGGTGCCAGGGCGTCGCAGCGGCGCAGCAGGGTCTCGGCGTTGATCTCGTCGCCCAGGCACAGCGCAATCCAGCCCGCCTGGGCGAGCACCGTCAACCGGAGCGGTGCGGCCGCCGAGTTGTCGGCCAGGGCTTTTTCGGCTCGCAGCAGGGTCCGCATGCCCTCGCCCAGCGTCCCGCCGAAGAACCACAGCCGCAGAGCGGTCAGCGCGGAGGCGAGCCGGGCGCCGACCTCCGCCTCCTCCAGCGTCGTCGCGGTGGCGCACCGTTCCAGGACGGCCCGCTGGTTCGGCAGGTCCTGGCGCGCCTCCCACAGGTACCGGGTCTCGTCCGGTCCGTACCAGTTGCGGCTGCACCATTCGGCGCGGTCGAGGAGGTATGCGCTGAGCCGGCGGTACGCGGCAGTCTCCTCGCCGGGCGGCGGCGTGGGCCGACGGTGCTTCGGCTTCGGCGGGTCCCCGGTGCGCGAGCCGAGGCGGGCCAGCCCGTACTCCCGCACGGTCGCGAGCATGGTGTACCGCGTCGGAATGGCATCGGTGTCGGGGACGACGATGCTCTTGGCGGCCAGCTCGCCGATGAGCATCGGCACCTGGCCGGCGTCGAGCTCGCCGCCTGCGGCGACGGCCGCCGCCGCGTCCATCGTGAAGCCGCCCGCGAACACCGCCAGCCGGGGCCACAGCAGCCGCTCGGCCGGCGAGCACAGCTGGTAGCTCCACTCGAAGCTGTCCCAGAGGGTCCGGTGGCGGGCCGGGGCGTTCACGTCCGCCGTGAGCGTCCGCAGCCGGAAGTCCGACAGCATCGACACGATCTCCGCGACCGACATCACGCGGACGAGCGGCGCCGCGAGTTCGATGGCGAGCGGGATGCCGTCCAGCATCGCGACCAGGCGCGCGACGTCGGCCGCGTTCCGGGGCGTGAGCGCGAAGTCCGCGCGCGCGGCGCAGGCCCGCGCCGCGAACAGCCGTACGGCCTCGTACTCGGTCGCGACGGCCCGGTCGGGGACGGCCGGGACGCTCAGCGGCGGCACGTCGATCAGGTGTTCACCCGCACAGCGCAGCGGCACCCTGCTGGTCGCGATGATCCGCAGTGCGGGGCAGTCGCGCAGGAGACGGACCACCAGGGGCGCCAGTGTCCGGATGAGGTGCTCGCAGTTGTCGAGCACGAGCAGGGCCGCCCGTCTGCTCAGCGCCGCGGTCAGGATCTCGCCGGTCTCCCGCGCCGACACGTCGTCGATGGGCAGCGCGTCCAGGATGACCCGTCCGACCGTGGTCGGGTCGGTGTGGGAGGCGAGGTCGACCCACCAGGCTCCATCGGGGTAGGCGCGGCGGGCCTCGCTCGCCAGCCGCATCGCGAGCCGGGTCTTGCCCGTACCGCCGGCGCCGGTCAGTGACAGCAGCCGTACATCCGGGTCGGCCAGTCGCGCCTTCGCCGAGGAAAGCAGCTCCCGGCGGCCGATGAAGCCGTTGAGCTCGGCCGGAACGTAGCCGTCGCGCCAGCCGTCCGCAATGCGTTCCGTCACCCGCTCCGCCCGTCCTCGCCTCCCCGCCGCGGGGGCGGGTACGCCGAACGGCTCATGATCGTAGTGAGTCCGGCGCCGCCCGGTGGCGAAGTCGGTCTCGTCGCTCGCCGAACCCCCGTGAGGCCAATTCCGTACCGGACTCCGTACAACGACGGAGGATGCGGGATCCCCTGCGGCAGCACCATATCCGGATGCACCAGGTCCCGGTGGCGCCCCGCCGATCCACCCTCCACAGCGGATGAGTGAGACACCGCTTCGGCACGACGCCGGGCCGATCCGCGATCCCGGGCCCACGATGGCGTGGGCGGCCCCGTCCATCGCCCGCGTCGTCGACTGCCTGCTGGGCGGCAAGGACAACTTCCGCGCCGACCGCGAACGAGCGGCGGAGGCGCTCGCCGCCGACCCTCGGCTCCGGCAGGTCGTCGTCGAGAACCGCCGGTTCTCCCGCAGGGCCGTCCGCTACCTGGCCCGTGAGTGCGGTGTCAGGCAGTTCGTCGACATCGGGACCGGCCTGCCGGCCGCCGAGAACACCCACGACATCGCCCAGGACCACGACGCGAGCGCCCAGGTGCTCTACGTGGACAACGATCCGATCGTCGTGGCCCACGGTCAGGCGCTGCTCGCTGAGAACGATCGCATCGGGGTCGTCCAAGCCGACCTGCGTGACCCCGGCGCACTCCTGGACCACCCCGTGTTCACCCGGCTCATCGATCTGGACGAGCCGGTCGCGGTGCTGCTCACTCCCGTCCTGCAGTTCCTGTCCGACGCCGACCGCCCCGAGGAGATCATGCGGACGGTCCGCGACGCACTGCCGCCGGGCAGCCATCTCGTCCTCTCACACGCGTGCCCGGAGGCGCGCCCCGAGCGGGTCGAGCGCGTCATGGACGTCTACCGGTCCGTCGTGCCCTCGGCCACGGCACGCGAACGCGAGCGCATCGCGGGCTTCTTCGGCGACTTCGAGTTCGCCGAACCGGGTCTGACCTGGGTGTCGTCCTGGCGTCCGGACATCGCGGTGCCGCCCCGGGTGGCCGAGCGCGTCTGGCAGCTCGGCGGCGTCGCCCGCAAACCGGGCCCGGCGGCCGGCCGGGCCTGACGACCACCATCACGACGAGCCGACGCATTGGAGAACGAACGTACATGGGCGGGAGACCGGTCCGTCGTTTCCGTGAACTCAGCGCCGTGCGGCCGCCGACCGACACGAGGATCGTGCTGCGGCGTGCCGTCGTGCTCGGCGGCAGCATCGCCGGTCTGCTCGCGGCCCGCGTCCTCAGCGACCACGCCACCGAGGTGATCGTCCTGGAACGCGACGACCCCGACGCGCGCGGGCCGAGGCCCGGGGTACCGCAGGGAACGCAGGTGCACGTCCTGCTGAACGGCGGGCGGGTCCAGCTCGACCGCTGGTTCTCCGGGTTCTCCGACAGCCTGCTCGCCGACGGTGCGGTGCTGTCGAAGGACGACGCCATCCGCATGTACGTCGACGGCGTCCTCAAGGTGCCGGTCGCGGACGGGATCGTCAGCGCCAGCCGCCCGTTCCTGGAGAGCCGGGTACGGACCAGGACGCTCGCCCTGGGCAACGTCCGGCTGCTCCGGGCCAGGGCGTGCGGCCTGACGTTCGGCCCGGACCGGGTCACCGGCGTGCGGTACACCGGCGACGGCGACGCGGCCGACCGGATCGCCGAGTTGCCCGCCGATCTCGTGGTCGACGCGATGGGCCGGTCGAGCCGGCTCGGCGACTGGCTCGAAGAGGCCGGCTGGCCCCGGCCGCCGATGCGGCGGGTGGGCATCGACCTCGGCTACGCCACCGCGAGCTTCCGGCGCGACGGCGCCCCGCTCGACGTCTCCACCGTCCAGGCGATCGTTCAGCCGGGCAGGGAGCGCCGCCCGGGGGTCAGCGTGCTGACCGCCGTGGAGGACGGCCGCTGGTCCATCCTGCTGTCCGGGTTCGCCGACGACCGGCCGACGCGGGACCCGGAGGAGTTCCGCGCGCGCTGCCAGCGGCTCCCGCCGGTTTTCGCGTGGGTCGCCGACAACTGCCCGATGATCGGGTCGGTCGTGACCTACCGGCAGGCCGACTCCCGGCGGCGCGACTTCCACGCGGTGCGGCGGCTGCCGGCCGGCCTCGTCGCCGTGGGTGACGCGGTCGCCTCGTTCAATCCCGTGTACGGCCAGGGCATGTCCTCGGCCACGCTCCACGCTTCCTGCCTGTCGGCCTACCTGCGGTCGTCGCCGTCGTTCTCGGAACCGGCCCACGACTACTTCGCCCTGGTACGGCTCGTCGTCGACGCCGCCTGGCAAACGTCGACGACCAACGACCTCGCGCTGCCGCACGTCACCGGCCCGTATCCGCGCGGCTTCCGACTCGCGCACCGGATCAGCGACCTGATCCTTCGGGCCTCCGTGACCGACGCGGAGGTCAACCACCGCTTCATCCAGGTCACACACATGCGAGCCCATCCGAACACCCTCATCCGGCCCGGTCTCCTGCTTCGCGCCCTGCGCGCCAGGCGGGCGGCCGGCACCGCTGAGCATTCCGATCCGACCGCCTAAGGAACAGCCATGGACATCACTCCCCGCGGAGCCGGACACGCCCCGCCGCCCGGCCCTCCGACGCACCCCGAGCGTGTGCGGCTGTACGACGAGGCATTCGCCGCGGATCCCGCGCGGACGTACACGCGGCTGCGGGAGTACGGCGATGCCGTGCCGGTTGAACTGGCCCCAGGCGTTCCGGCGACCCTCATCATCGGTTACGAGGCCGCGCTCGAGGTACTGCGCGATCCGGTGACCTTTCCCAAGGACCCGCGCCGGTGGCAGCGGGACGTCCCGCAGGACTGCCCGGTGCTGCCGCTGATGATGTACCGGCCGAACTGCATGTACACCGACGATCCGGTGCACACGCGGCTGCGGCGGGCGGTCACGCGTGCGCTGGACCACATCGACTCGTCCGCGCTGCGCGAGCACGTGGGCGGCATCGCCGAGGAGCTCATCGCCGGATTCGGCGCCGCGGGCGAGGCCGACCTGCTCGCCGACTTCGCCCGCCCCCTGCCGCTGCTGCTGTTCAACCGGCTCCTCGGCTGCCCGCCCGCCCTCAACGAGCGGCTGGCCCGCGGGTACCAGGGCATCTTCGACGGCGTGGCAGCGGAGAAGGCGAACGCCGAGCTCACCGAGGGCGTCGCCGAGCTGATCGCGCTGAAACGACGCCGGCCAGGGCCGGACCTGACCTCCAAGCTCCTGGCCGATCCGGCCGAGCTGTCCGACGAGGAGGCGCTGCATCAGGTGCTCCTCCTCATGGGCGCCGGGGCCGAACCGGAGCAGAACCTCATCGCCAACGGCGTTCACCTGCTGCTGACCAGTGCGGAGATGGCGGACGACGTCTGGGGCGGCAGCCTGCTCATCGAGGACGCGCTGGACGAACTGCTGTGGAGCGACCCGCCGATTGCGAACTTCGGCTTCACCTATCCCCGGCAGGACGTGAAGTTCCGCGGGACGATCCTGCCCGCGCACCAGCCGGTGGTGATCGGTTTCTCCGCCGCCAACGCCGACCCGCGCACCATGGCGGGAGCACGGGTCGGCAACCGGGCCCACCTCGCCTGGGGCGCCGGCCCACACCTGTGCCCCGCCAAGCGGCCCGCGCTCCTCATCGCGACGGTCGCCATCGAGAAGCTCCTCGACGGACTGCCCGGCCTGACGCCGGCGTTCCCGGGCGGCGAGGCGACCTGGCGGCCCGGCCCGTTCCACCGGGCCCTGACTGCCCTGCCCGTACGCTTCTCCCCGGTGACGGCCGGTCCGCGCCGCCATGGCGACCTCAGCGGCGTGTGACCGACCAAGGTCACCCTGCCGGTTCCGGAGGCATCCTGTATGACGCCTTCAGGGCAGGTCTGAGGCGGGCGGCTGCGGCGAATCTCCGAGGGAGGGCCGCTCGGAACTCTCCCACTCCTCCACGTTGCGCGGGAGCGTCTCCAGGGGGAGCGCAGATGCCTGCGGTGGACGTCGCTGTACGTACGCAGATGGGCGATCTCGCGTTCCAACCGGCGCCGTTCGTCCTCTGCGAGCACCCCTCCTTGCCCATGCCGCGCGACACTGGGCCATGCCGCCCGGCTCCGCGGATACCGTGCCGCCCGGCTCCGCGGATACCGTGCCGCCCGGCTCCGCGGATACCGGCGAGCGGCGGCGGTGAGGTCGTGGAACGCGCCGTCCTGGATCGGCGATCACGACCTCAGCGGTCGAGAGCCTGGCGGAGCTCCGCGATGTCCACGCCGAGCGATGCCAGCAGCGGGCCGCATGGCTCCGCGGGCTCGGCGACCAGTACGGCCAGCAGGTGGGTGGTCCCGGTGGACGGATCCCCGCGCTCGTGGCAGCGCAGGCGTGCGCGGGTCAGGAGCCGTGCGATCTCCTCGTGCATCGTCGGGCGGAACGGATCCGCCGTGGACGGTTCCGCAAGCGCGTCCACCACGGCGGCGAGCGTGATCCCTCGCTCCCGCAGCAGCTCGGCGCCCTTGTTGGTTGGCGTCCACTCGGCGCGGAGCGTCAGTCCGGCCTTGGTGAGCTGGTCGTCCAGGGCGAGCATGCCGAGCAGCAGATGAACGGGAGTCACCTCGGGGTGCCCCAGCCGTACGGCCTGGCGCTCGGCCTCCAGGCGCACCGTGGGAATGACCGGCGACCCGAAGCCGCCGCTGGACAGGACTCTGGCCAGGCGGCCCCAGTACCTGCCCCGCTCGTTGAGCATGCCCATGTTGCGCAACCCGGCGACGCCGTCGGGGTGCCGCGTGCCGTCCTGGCGCGCGCTCGGATGCACCGCGAGCCTGGCGATGAGATCGTCCCGGTTCACTCGCTGTTCGAGCAGCGCCTCGCACGCCCGGTTGCCGCGATCGTGCAGCAGTCCCATGAGGAGGTGGGACGGGTTCGCCCGCGACACACCCAGCTCCCCGGCCCGCATGAGCGCCTGGGCGAGCGCGGCCCTGAGCGCTCCGGTCGGCCGTGGCGGCACCTCGTCCTCGGCCGCCGCCCACGCCGTCTCGCGCAGCAGGGCCGCGACGGCGTGGCCGCCGAGGGGCTCGCCGTCGCCGGCACGGTCCTCGCCGACCCAGTGCTCGGCGCCCTTCGCCGTGATGATTCCCATCAGCGCTCCGCTGTCGCGGACCCGGGGAGCCAGCAGATCCTTGGCCGCGGACTCGCCGTCGAGCAGCGCGAAGAGCACGTGCTCGGTCCCCACGTCCGGCCGCCCGTCCCGGATGGCCCGGCGGAACGCCTCGACCAGAGTCTCCCTCAACTCGCGAGAGGCGTCGGCGGTGGCGGTGTGCGGTTCGGGCCGCATGTCGATCCTTTCGGTCGCGGGCTCGGTGACGGCGGTTTCGATCACCGTTCGGCAGCCTACGAACGCGCATCGAACCGGGGCATGCGCCGATCGGCCCGACCTCATGGCCGATCGGCCATCATGTCGGAGTAGATCGTCCAGACCCGGGATACCGACCGGCCGAAGGTGAGGTGGCCGCAGTTGCCTGCGCCGACCGGATGGGCTCGTACTCGCGCGGCGGCCGCCGTCCGCGAGGCGCGGACGGCCGTGCGTTCGGCGGCGCCGCATGTGGTGGCCGCCGAACTGGCGCTCTTCCTCGTCGCGCTCGCCGCCGGATTCCTGCAACTGCTGTGGTCGCCGCCGGCGCCGGCCCGGGTGGCGGCCGTCGCCGCGAGCGCGTGCTGGGCCGCACTGCTGCTCCCCGCCCGCAGACGCTCGCCGGTCGCGGCCCTCGCGGCCACGGCGCCGGTGCTCGCCAGCGGGAACGTCGGGGCCATGGCGGTCCTGCCGATCGTCTCGTACGCGACGGCACGGCGCGTCCATCCTGCCCGGCGTCTGTGGACGGTCGTACCGGCGACCGCGGCGGCCGGGCTGCTCCTCGCCCTCGCCGTCGATCGGAACGCGCCGTACGGACTGGAAGCGGCCCTCGCCGGAAACGCGATCAGCGTCGCCGTTCTCCTCGTGTTCCCGGCACTCGCCGGTGCCCTGCGGGGTCAGCGCAGGCCGCGCGTCCGCCTGCTACGTGAACGCAACGCCTACCTGGAACGGGCACAGGGGCTGGCCGCTGACAAAGCGCGTATGAAGGAACGCGCGCGCATCGCCGCCGAAATGCACGACATGCTCGGCCACCGGCTCAGCCTGATCTCGATGCACGCAGGCGCGCTCGAACTCACCGTGGCCCGTTCCGCGCCCGAGCTCAGCGCCCAGGCCGAGCTGCTGCGCACTTCCGCGTCCACCGCGATGAGCGAGCTGCGCGGCATCCTGGGAGTCCTCCGCGACGCCACGGACGAAGCCCCCGAAGCCGAACGCAGCGGGACCCGAGCCGACATCGCCGACCTCGTCGCCGAGTCCCGGAAGGCGGGCGTCGACGTGGAGCTGGTGTGGCCCGGCCCCGACCTCACCGGCGCCGATCCGCGGACCCGCCACGCCGTGCACCGCGTCGTACGCGAAGGACTGACCAACGTCCACAAGCACGCCCCGGCCGCGCGTACCAGGGTCGAGGTGACCATGGAACGCGACCGGGTACGCGTCCGCGTGACCAACGGCCCCGTACCGGGCACGCGCCCGCGCTCGCCCGGCACCCGGCAGGGACTCGTCGGCCTCGAGGAACGGGTCGCCCTGCTCCAGGGCGCACTGACCGCAGGCCCCACCCCCGAGGGCGGCTTCCAGATCGCAGCCGACCTCCCCGCACACCCGTCCGTGCCCGCCGACCCCCCGGTGCCCAGGGAGGAACCCGAGCCGCGCGAGGTGCCGCCCCCGCTCGACGCCGAGGTGCTGACGCTGCCCCGCGTCCTGGGCGCGGGATGCCTGGGCGCCCTGGCGGCCGTCCCGGTCGTCACCGGCCTGGCCGTGCTGATCGTCCTCAGCCTCCTAGAATGACCCGGTGATCCGGACCCTCATCGCCGACGACGCGACGCTCATGCGTGCCGGAATCCGCCTCATCCTGGAGCACGCAGACGACATCGAGGTCGTCGCCGAAGCCGCGGACGGGCCCGCCGCCGTCCGCGCCTGCCGCGAGCAGGAGATCGACGTCGCCCTGCTGGACGTGCACATGCCCGGCGGCGACGGACTCACCGCCATCGCCGGTATCGTCCGGGAGTCGCCGCGCACCAACATCGCCATGCTCACCGCCTACGACGACGACCGCAACGTCGCCGAGGCCCTGCGCGCCGGCGCCATCGGGTTCCTCCTCAAGGACACCGCGCCCACCGAGCTGATCCGCGCCGTACGCGTCGCCGCCACCGGCGAGTCGATCCTGGCGCCGCAGATCACCCGCCGGCTCATCGAACGCCACCTCATCTCCGACTCCGGCGGCGCCGAGGCGGCGGCCAGGAGCCGGATCGAGCGGCTCACCGACACCGAACGCGACGTGCTCCGCCTGGTCTCGGCCGGGCTCTCGAACGCGGAGATCGCCGAACGGCTCTACATGGCCACCGGCACCGTCAAGGCGCACATCAGCCGCATCCTCACCAAGCTCGACTGCGCCAACCGCGTCCAGGCCGCCATCCTGGCCCACGACGCCGGCCTCCCCACAAGCGGCTGACCCCGTCCCCGCCCCTGACCGGAACCCACCGAATCCGGGTCACTTCTGCGGTTTACGCAAAGGCAGTTCGAGTCCGAGCGGGAAGCGCTGGTCCGGGGAGCCCGTAACCCGAGATGCGTAAAGGTGATCTTGTAGCGGGTCTTGTCGTCTTTACTGGATGCGGCCTGGGTAGGCGGCGGCGAGTTCGTTGAGGGCGCGGCTTGGAGGACCAGCTGGGCGCCCTGGGGCCTGCGGGTGCCGGGACGAGGCAGGCAAACTGCTGGGAACCCGATGCCCCAGGCCGCGCCGCAGTGACGGCCGGTGGAACACCGCGCACGGCGTCTAATCTAAGAGCGGGTTAGACGAAGCGCCACTTCTGGCGGGGCTCGCCGCCGTCGGCCACCACCACCCGGTAGACGCCGGACCGCTGCTCCAGCAGCGTGACGACCTTGGCGGGGTCGCCGGGGAAGAAGTAGCCGTCCTCAGCCCGCCACTGGGTCTGGCCCGCCTCACCGCGCCCCTTCAGCGAGACGTCGCCGTAGCGGCCGGTGATGGGCGGCGAGGCGGCCAGGGTGTACCAGGAGCGGATGTCCTTGGCGCAGTTGACCAGGTGGTAGAGCTCCTGGCCCCAGCCGTTCTTGCGGTCGTCGAGGAACCAGCGCTCGTATTTCTTGCCGGAGGGTTCGGTGGCCAGTCCCAGCACCTGGTCGGCGGTGTGGGTGTAGTACACCGTCTCCTTGGCGCCTTCGAGCCAGTCGGTCTCCTGCTGGGAGCCGGTAATGGTGCCGCCGGGCAGGGCGGCCAGGTACAGGCCGGTGTCCTCGTTGATGATGCAGAACTCCCCGTCGGGGAACCCGTTGGACATCTGCTGCTCTCCTTGCGGGTTGAGAACGGTCGCGGGTTGAGAACGGTCGCGGGTTGAGAACGGTCGCGGGTTGAGAACGGTCGCGGGTTGTGAACGGGCCGGGTGTCAGTCGGCGGTCTGGACGGTGATGACGGAGTCGGGGCAGTGCGCGGCCTGCCGGGTCAGGGCGGTGTGTTCGGCAGAATCCACGGTCAGGCGCCAGCGCAGTCTCACCGCGGTCCATTCGGTGATGTAGCGGCACCGGGCGTCGGGGGCGGGGAGCCACGAACCCGGGAACATCGGCTCAGCAGACCCACTAATAACTAACTGCTCTCGCGTGATTGCGGACAGTGACCATATGGCTATAGGAGGAGTACCGTCCGCCACCACATATCTGCGGACAGGTGACAATCTCCGCAAGCTGCATCGCTGCCGGACAGCCTGGCCCGCTCGGGGTTACTGTGCTTGGTGGAGTCGGCGGCGCGGCTCGGCTGCCGGGGCTGCGGCCGCATCGGCTCCGACACACTCACGGCACCCGCCTACGCCGCAGCGGCGCCGACCGACAGGACACCCTCGGCCGGGTCGCGGTGCTCGGCCAGACTGATCACCTGCCCCGCCGTGCGCGGCGCGCAGATGACGTTGGCGGTGCGCGGCTGCCGGGGCGGAAAGGACAGCTGTACCGGCAGCGCGCCCTGCACTGCTGCGGGCAGGCTGCCCAGGATGGCGGCGGACGACCCGCCGGTATCCGCGCTTCTTCGCGCACTGGCGATGGGTTCCCGAGTTCTGACGGAGAGGTTGAGAAGAGCCCGATGACGGGAGACTGTCACGCCGGGATCTGTGGGAGCCTGGAGGTGAGGCCCCTCCGGGCCACCCGACCTTTCCGTTCCGGGTACGCCTCGCCGCCCGCGACCGGCATGTGATCAGTGGTCATCACGAGACTGCTGAAAAAGGCTCAGTACAATCCATGCGACGCGCCCGCTACCGCCCCAGAGGCGGTAGCGGGCGCATTGGTCATTCCACCACCCGAGAGCACATCAGCCCCGTGACCTGGCAGGAGAAGCCACCGACTACATTTCACTCAGCGCGATGGACATGATCACCACAGCGCAGAAAAGCCCGCCAAGGAGAACGACCCCGGACGCCGCCAGAGCGAGACCCGGCCGTAGGAGGCGGCGCGCCACCAGATAGGCCACCGCGCACGCCAGAAAAGCGGCCACCGAAAGGTAGAGCACGAACACGGACGCCAGTCCCACGAGAACGGCACTGCCCAGCGCGGCCGCCACCCTGGCCCCACCACGAAGGTCACGGCCGACGAGTGCGTAGGTGACGACTCCGGCGAACGCGGCGCAGCCGGCCAGCATCGCGGGGATGATCAGATCATCTGGCATGCGGTCCTCTTCCCAATCCGAAAACGCGTTGGCGTCACGTACGACCCCAACTCGGGCCGAAAAGTTCGATCACCGTTCCACATTGAGCACACGCACGAGGTGCCGATGTCCCGCGTACGCGGACGACCTGGCGAATGGGCCACCCAGGTCGGCGGGAACTCCCGCAGCGCGGAAGGACGAAAGGGTTCGCCCAGCATAGGCGGAGCTGGGGCACAACGCTTGACTGTCCGGATGGTTAAGGGAGCAGGGCCGGGTGGCACATCTTGCGAGGGGGATGTGCCGGTGCATGGAGTGCCACGGTTGGACGGTCAGGCATTGCGTCGGGCCCGGCTGGCGTGTGGGCTGAGCTTGGACGCGCTCGCCGAGGCCCTGGGCAGCGGGGCGACCCGTCACCAGCTGATCGCCTATGAGGCCGGGCGGTGCCGACCGGACCCGCCGCGACTCGTGGCGCCGGCCAGGCCCTGGACGTACCGTCCGAACAGCTCGCAGGGTCAAGCCGTACTGGGCGAACCTGGCGGATCTGCGGCACTGGGCAGGGCTGACGGCCGGGCGGCGGCGCCGTCGTTCGGTTTCAGCCGCTGGTCACTGCTGCGGGCCGAGAAGACCGGGCAGCTCCCGCTGTTCTGGGGCACCCGCGACGCGTTCGTCAGGATCGTGGCCCATTGCTACGCCCGCCCCCACGGGATCGTGCTGGGCGCGCTGCGACGGACCGAGCTGCGTCACGCCACGCTCGCGAGCCGCTTGCTCGGCTGATGCTCCCTTGAGCGACCGTACGTGCAACACCTGCTCGGCTACGCCTCGGTGGCCAATGCCGGGCGCTGCTTCCAGGCCGGGGAAGCGCGACCTGCCACCACGCGGCCGCAGGGGGACGGCCGGCCGCGCGCCAGTGGTGTTCCTCGCCAGCCGTTCGGCATCCACCTCCCGCAACGACTCGATCACCACCCCCGGCGTCGCCCCAACAGGCGCGGCGGCGCCGCTCCACACGATCTGGGTCTCGTCAACGCCCTCGATAGGGGCCTGCAGGCCGTGCACCGTCACTCGGGCCCGTGAACACGGCCTCCGTAAGATCCACGCGCGCCCCGCGGAGCTGCAGCGTCACCCGGCCCGACGCCCGCATCCTCACCAGCACAACACGGCTGCCGCCGCCTGGACCAACAACTCCCCGGACGATTCCGCGCGCGTGAAGTCGGCGTCCTTGGTGAAGGTCGCGCTGGCGAAGTCGGCGCGTCGCAGGCCAGGTGGATCTTGGTGGTCAGCCCGCCCCGGGACCGGCCGAGCGCCTGGCGCCTCCTTTTCGGGCGCCGGCGGCGTGCTGGTGGGTGCGCACGATGGTGGAGTCCACCGACACCAGCCAGTCGATGTTCCCGGCGGCGTCGGCGTGGGCCTGGGCGGCCTGCAACATCCGTGTGAACGTGCCGTCGGCGGCCCACCGGCGAAAGCGGGTGTGCAGCGACCGCCAGGAGCCATAGCGTTCTGGCACATCCCGCCAGGCCACCCCGGAGCGGAACTTGAACACGATCCCGTTCAGCACCCGCCGGTCATCGAGCCCGCGGACGCCCCATCCGCTGCCTGGGCAGCAACGGCTCCAGCACCGCCCACTCGGCATCGGTCAGCTCATGACGACGCACCACGCGCTACATGATCCACACACAACCACCAGCACGCCGCCACTTTGACGACACTTCCTAGCCGGGGGCGACGTAGCAGGCGAACGAAAAGTCACGCTAAGGAGCGGTCGGCGGGGCGGGCTTGGCGTGACTGGTCGTTCCAGAGAGCTACTGGTGGCGGCCGGACCCCAACGTTCACCTGCTGATTTCCAGGTTTGCGGCTGGGGTGTCGGTGCCTGCCGACTTGGGCACGGTCATGAGGAGAAGCGTGCTCCTCGGCGGGCGTGTGGACGGAGAGCTGTGGAGGCAGTGATGTCAGTGACGGAGGGGAACGGCCGCTCGGGATTAGCCGGATCTTCGAGGAGGCGGACGGGGGTTATGTCACATTGGCGCGTGGGCTGGAGGTTCTGCGGGAGCCCTTGCTGAACAAGGGAACCGCGTTCACCGCCGAGGAACGTGACGAACTCGGGTTGCACGGTCTGCTGCCGTCGGCGGTGGAGACGATCGATCAGCAGGTGCGTCGGGTCTACGCGCAGTACCGGGTGCAGCCGAGCGATTTGGCCAAGAACGTCTATCTGGAGGCCTTGCGTGACCGCGACGAGGTCTTGTATTACCGGCTGCTGTCGGAGCATCTGCGGGAGATGCTGCCGATCGTCTACGATCCCACGGTCGCGCAGGCGATCAAGAACTACAGCCATGAGTACCGGCGGCCGCGGGGTGTGTACCTGTCCGTCGACGATGTGGACGGGATCGAGCGCGCCTTCGCCAACCTCGGGTTGTGCCCGGATGATGTCGATCTGGTGGTGGCCTCCGACGCTGAAGAGATCTTGGGTATCGGGGACTGGGGGGTGGGCGGTGGTGCCGGGATCGCGGCCGGCAAGCTCGCGGTCTACACTGCCGCGGCCGGGATCGACCCGACCCGTGCCGTCCCGGTGGCACTGGACGTCGGCACCGACAACGAGGAGTTGTTGAACGATCCGGGCTATGTCGGTAACCGGCACGCGCGGGTCCGCGGGCGGCGCTATGACGATTTCATCGACGTGTACGTGACCACGGTGACCAGGATGTTCCCGGCCGCCATGCTGCACTGGGAGGACTTCGGGCCCTCCAACGCGCGGCGGATCCTGGAGAAGTACACCGGCCGGATCCCGACCTTCAACGACGACATGCAGGGCACCGGTGCGATCGTGCTGGCCGCGATGCTCGGCGCGGTGCGGGTGTCCGGCACGCCGATGCGGGACCAGGGGATCGTCGTGTTCGGCGCCGGGACCGCGGGCATCGGCATCGCCGACCAGTTGCGCGCCGCGATGGTCCGGGACGGCCTGGATCACGAGGCGGCCACCCGGCGGATCTGGCCCATCGACAAGCAGGGCCTTCTCGTCGATGACATGCCCGATCTGCGGGACTTCCAGCAGCCGTACGCCCGTCCCGCCGCCGAGGTCGACGGCTGGAAGAGGGACGACGGCCCTATCGGGCTGGGTGAGGTCGTCGAGCGGGTCAAGCCGACGATGCTGCTGGGCACCTCCACCGCACACGGTGCCTTCACCGAGCACATCGTGCGGGCGATGGCCGCCGGCGTCGAGCGGCCCGTCATCTTCCCGATCTCCAACCCGACCGAGCGGATCGAGGCGATGCCCGCCGACCTGCTGCGCTGGAGTGACGGCCGGGCTTTGATCGCCACCGGCGTCCCGGTCGACCCGATCACCTATGGCCGCGTGACGCACGCCATCGCCCAAGCCAACAACGCGCTGCTGTATCCGGGGCTGGGACTGGGCGCGATCGTCTCCCGTGCGCGGCGCGTCAGCGACGGCATGCTGCAGGCCGCGGCCGAGGCCGTGGGCGGCATGGTCGACGTGACCGCCCCGGGCGCATCCCTGCTTCCCCAGGTGGAGAACCTGCGGGAGGTCTCGGCGACCGTCGCGGTCGCGGTCGCCGAGCAGGCCGCACGCGAAGACCTGGCCCGCGTGGACCTGAAGGAACCGGTCCGGCAGGTTCAGGACGCCATGTGGCAGCCGGAGTACAAGCCGGTCAAGGGGCGCTAGACGATGGCCACCAGCGACACGCCGCAGGTCAAGGATCTGCCCATCGGGCTCACCGATACCGGCACCCGCACCGAGACCGACTCCATCGGCGAGATCCAGGTGCCCGCCGGCCACTACTGGGGCGCGCAGACCCAGCGATCACTGATCCACTTCGACATCGGTGATGATCGGATGCCGAAGGAGATCTACCACGCCTACGGCTACATCAAAAAGGCCGCAGCCCTCGTCAACGGTTCGGCCGGCCGGCTCCCTCAGTGGAAGGCCGATCTGATCGCCCGCGTCGCCGAGGAGGTCATCCGCGGCGACCTCGACACCGAGTTCCCGCTGTACGTCTGGCAGACCGGCTCGGGCACCCAGTCGAACATGAACGTCAACGAGGTGATCTCCAATCGGGCGATTCAACTGCTCGGGGGCCGGCTGGGCAGCAAGGATCCGGTGCATCCGAACGACCACGTGAACATGGGCCAGTCCTCCAACGACACCTTTGTGTCCGCCATGCACATCGCCGCCGCCTCGATGATCGAGACCAGGCTGCTACCCGCCCTGGACCGGCTCCAGCAGGCCACGCAGACCAAGAGCCACGAATGGGAACACGTCGTGAAGATCGGCCGCACCCACCTGGAAGACGCCACCCCGCTCACCGTCGGCCAGGAATGGTCCGGCTACGCCGCCCAGCTCACCGACGCCACCGATCACCTGCGCCACCTCACACGCGGCTTGTACCGGCTGGCGATCGGCGGCACGGCGGTCGGTACCGGCCTGAACGCTCCGCCCGGTTTCGGTGACGACGTCGCCGCACGGATCGCGGACCTGACCGGCCGTCCCTTCACCAGCGCACCCGACAAGTTCGCCGCCCAAGCCTCCTGCGACGCGCTCGTCCGCACGTCCGCAGCGATCCGCGCCCTCGTCGCGCCGCTGTTCAAGTTCGCCAACGACCTGCGCTGGCTGGGCTCCGGGCCGCGAACCGGCCTGCACGAGCTCATCCTGCCCGCCAACGAACCCGGCTCGTCGATCATGCCGGGCAAGGTGAACCCGACCCAGGCCGAGGCGATGTTGATGGTCGCCATCCAGGTCATCGGCAACGACACCGCCGTTGCGATCGCCGGTGGCGAAGGCAACTTCGAACTCAACGCCTTCCGCCCCGTCATCATCAACAACATCCTGCACTCGGTGCGAATCCTCGCCGACATGACCGAACACTTCCGCGTCTACCTCGTCGATGGTGCCCGGCTCAACACCGGCAGGCTCGCCGAGAATCTGGAACGTTCGATCATGATGGTCACCGCGCTGAGCCCGGTCATCGGCTACGACAAGGCCGCCCGGATCGCCCACCGCGCCCTGGACGAGGACTTGACCCTGAAGGACGCCGCGCTGAAGTCCGGGGTCAGCCCGGAACTGTACGAACGCGTCGTCATCCCGGAGAACCTCACCCGGCCCGGAGCGGCCGGCACCTCGACCGACGAGAACAGCGATCATACGAGGCGAGATCGCTCCTGAGGCACCCATGTGACCGGCTCCCCGTCATAGAGCGGGCTCCAAGGCCCCTCCGCCGGCGCCGCCCGTACGACCTCCAGCAGAACACCCGGCATCTCGACCTGCTGCATGGGAGACAGAACGGTCAACGGCAGCAGGGCATGGCCGTGGCATTGACGGCCGCCGGGCCGGCGGTGCCTGGCATCGCCATAGAGCCAGCGGAGGTGATGACCGGGCTGGGGGCTTTGGGTGTTTCCGTTCACGCAGGCCGGCCACGGTAACGGTGTGCCGAGAGGAGGCCGAGTGTCGGTGGTGATCGCTACCGTTCAATGGCATGACCGTACGGGTGACCGATGCTGAGATCGAGGAGCTGATCCGCCGCTTCGCTGCCCTGGACATGGGTGAGTGGGACCGGGCGGCGGTCGAGCGCGCCGCCACTGAGCTGGGATGGCCGATCCGCCGGGACTATGACCGGCTCGCGCTGCAAGCCTCGCTGTCGGCCGGGCACGCTCGTGCCTACCCCGACACTACGTCCGACCCGCGGCGCGACAATGGCTACCAGTCCTTGGAGTACCAGCTGGCGGAACTGGCACGCGGGGACGACCCGCAGGTGCTGACCGAGGTGTTCCAGGCGGCCAGGCGGGCGGCGGAACGACGTCTTGGGCCGGCACCGATCCGTGGCGGTGACGGTCCCTGGCTGCGGTGGCGTCGTCCCGTCTCGCTCCTGGAGATCGAGCGGACCTCGCGGACCGTCGAGTTGCGGCTGCGTCCCACCCAGGTCGTCGAGAACGCCGAGTATCGTGTCGGCAAGTGGGGCGACCGCGACTTCGCGGTCGCGACCATCGGGTCCTGGCTGTCGGTGGCCCGCCGGGACGCATCCCTGGAGGGGTTGTGGCTGCCCGGGGGCTTTGAGGCGGAAACCTGGCAGGATTTCCAACAGTGGCTCGCAGAAACGTTGCGGGCACTGGTCAGCGACGTGCCCTGCCTCGGAGAAGATCTGGTGATGGTCCTGTCGCCAGGCGATGGCAGCGGCCGCTTCGTCCAGTTGACCATCGATGACGCCGGACTCCTGCACATGGAGGCCGGCCGCATGCCTGACGATCCGAACACGCTGGCGGCGATGGGGTGGGAAGAGCACGACGAATACGTGGTGGCCATCGACCTGGACACGCCGACCGGTCCGGAGGTCGACACGGCCGCGCGCATGCTCGTTGAAACACTGCGCGCCCACCGCGTCGACCTGCCGGAACTGTCTCACCAAGCTTGGTTCAACAACTCCGATCACGACCTGATCCTGCTGGGGCTCGGGCTGCCATAAGCGTCGGCCGTACACCTCCGTGATCGACAGGTGCATGCCTCTCTCTTCTGTACGGACGTACCACGCAGGGAACTGGCAGGGCGTCCTAGCTGTGCTGTTCGGAGACGTTGGTGACAGGCGACACGCCTTGGGCGGTTGTTGAACGACAGGAGGGCCTTCTGGTTTCGGTGTGGATTGCGACATCTGCACCGACGCCCAGGAGGCCCTCGTGTCCCACCGTAACGCCCCTTTGACCCCGGGCCAGTACAACTAGCCGGGCGGGGTTGGCTCGTGGGGCTGGGACGGCGCGCGGAGGGACGTTGCGGCGCGGCGCCGCCCGGCGGGTCCGTAGGTGCGTCGGCATCCTGCGGTGGGCACCCTCTAACCGTTGCTGTTCTGCTCGGCAACGTCGACGCACCGGACCACCTGCGGTGAGTCGAACTGCAGCGGCGCCGCCTGGCAGCCGACCCGGCGGCCGCCGGCCGGGTACGGCGCCTGGGGCGCACCAACCCCCCAGGCTCCGGACGAGCTGGACACGTTGTCGCAGCACGCGATGCAGATCGCGCGGCGGGTCGCCGACGCGGCAACTGCCGGACTGGAACACCCCGCAGGCGGCCATGACCGTGAATATTCACATGATGACCGTGCGGAGATCGGCTAGGAATACGTCATGCCGATGCGTGTGCGCCTTGCCGATCTGTGCCGGGAGACCTGGGAGGAGGTGGCCGAACTGACAGTGGCCGACGACCAGCGCGACTTCATCGCGTCGAACCTGTACTCGATCGCCGAAAGTCGCTTCTTGCCGGGCTTCGTGACTCGGGCGGTGATGCACGATGTGCGTACCGTGGGCTTCGCGATGTACGGTCCCGATCCCGACGACGGGCGGATGTGGCTGTACCGCTTGATGATCGACAAGGCTTACCAGGGAAAGGGCCTGGGCCGAGCCGCTCTCCAGCAGGTCGTCGCACATGTGCGGGACGAGTTCGACGCGCCGGTGCTGCGGCTGGGGGTACACGCGGACAACGCCGCGGCCTGGGCCCTCTACACCTCTGCGGGGTTCGCCCCCATCGGGAAGGCCTTGGGCGATGAGGAAATCCTGGAGCTCCGTCTGTCCACCGAGGCCTGAGTGGCGCTCGCTGTCGCTCGGCGCTGCAAGCCACGGCACGCCACCGGCCGGTCGGAGGCCGTGCAGTGAGGATCGGCCCGTGGGTGAGTGGATGTCATTACCCCGGTCATTCGCCCGCTCTGGTGGTGCCGGCATCAGTGGGGTCGGGCGGTTTGGTGGCTTTGGTGACCATCACGTGCGGATTGCCGCGAGCGCACTAACGTCGCCCCCGGTGCTGCCACGCTCCGATCCAGGTTTCTTTTCTTGGTCAATCCGAAAGCTGAGTCGCGTGGGCGAAGAAGCACACGGCACCTTTCGGGATGAAGACCAAACGCTATCCGCTTCGGTCGGGGCGCACCGGATACTCCGGTCGCGTTCACTCCGGCCGACTCCGCCGTCGCACGCCTCCGTTGTCCCGTTGCGGGATCGTCAATCGGTCCGGGTGCGGAGGCTCCGCGCCAGGGTGGGGATCATCACCGTCGCGGGGACGAGGTGGAGCCCGAGGAGGGCGGTGGTGGTGGCGGTGTTCGCCCCGGAGAGGAGGGGCGGGATCAACGAGATCGCGGTCAGCGACACCGCCGTCCACACGAATCGCGCGGCGGGGCGAGCGCTCCAGCGAAGAAGAGCGGCGGCAATGACGATGCCCACGACCGAGAAGAAGCCGGTCACCACGGCGAACCCGGGCAACGGGATCGACTCGCCACCATCGGGGACCTCGAAGTCGACGCCGACGGCCTGGGCAAGCGCAGCGGCGAGGGTGGTGGCCCCCATCGCTGCGAGCGTCGCGACGAAGCCGATGCCGGCGAGCCCGCGGAGTCGGTGGGTGGGGCTGGTCCGGCCCGATGCCGGGCCTGCGACGACCCCGGTGTCATTCATGCTGTTCATGTCATCTTCCATCATTCGGTGACTGGCGTGGGGGTGTGTTGACCGGCATGTGACGGTCCTGGCCCTGGGGGTGACGATGCGCACCCTCGCCGTGCGACGGCCGGGGTTGCGCAGGGCGCGGACGCCGGTGCCGCGGAGCCAGAACCCGGCGTCGCGTCCGAGGACCGGCCCGGGCTCGCCGTCGCGCAGCTCCAGCTGCACCCGCCCGCGGGTGACGACGCCGAACACGTCACGCCACTCGGCCGCGACCACCGCGACACGCGCGCCACCGCGCAGCGTGAGCGTCCGCACCGTGGACTACTCCGTGCCGTCCGCCGGCAGGCGCTCCGGCAGCCCGAGCCGCGGGAACTGGTCGTCGTGGAAGATGACGACCTCGGTGATCGCTCCGCCGGTGACACGCAGGACGTCGATCGTCAGCGGCAGGTACGCGCCCTCCCGCTCCCGCCAGAGGTAGAAGGCGACGGCGGGCTGCCGGTTCACGGAGGTGAGGACGGCGCGCAGGCCCTTCATGCCCTCGAAGCCGTCCTCGACCCAGCTATTCACGACCGTGTCGCGGCCGACGTACACGCCCGGCGTGGGCGGCATCGAGAACCGGACGTCGTCCCGCAGCAGTGCGGCGAGCGCCGGGATGTCCGTGGCCACGCTGGCTTCGGTATAGCGGCGCACCAGCTCGCGCGTCCCGGCGTCCTCCTCGCCGCCGGTCCAGTCCTGCCGCTCGGCGGGCAGGTGCTCCCGCATGCCGGCGCGGGCCCGCTGCAGCGCGCTGTTGACGGAGTTGACGGAGTCCCCGAGGAGCTCCGCGACGTCCTTCGCCGGCCAGCCGAGCACGTCCCGCAGGATCAGCACGGCTCGCGGGCGCGGGGCGAGGTGCTGGACTGCGACCAGGTACGCCAGCTCGATCGTCTCCCGCGCGACGGCGACGGTCTCCGGCTCGTCGGAGTCGCCCGCGGGCAACTCGTCGAGCAGCCGGTCCGGGTAGGGCTGCAGCCACGGCACCTCGCCGCCGGTCGCGGGCTCCGGGCGGCACTTGGCGAGCAGGTCCAGGCAGGCGTTGGTGGCGATCCGGTACAGCCAGGCCCGGAACGTCGACCGCCCCTCGAAGGTCTCCCGCCGCCGCCAGGCACGCAGGAACGTCTCCTGCACGGTGTCCTCGGCGTCCTCGAACGACCCGAGCATCCGGTAGCAGTGCACGTGCAGCTCCCGCCGGTGCCGCTCCGCCAGCCCCGAGAACGCCGGCTCGTCGACCTCGCCCGGACCGCTCACGCCCAGCTCCTCCAGCCGCGTGTCCGCACTCATCACGTCATCCTTCCGTCTCGTCGTGTCCCGTCGTAGGTATGACGGGTGCGGGCGCGACAACTCATCACCAGGGTCGGTCGGCATGGCTGAGCGTTTTCATTCTTGGTAGGTCGGGTTTTCGACGTGGTGGAGAACGAGGATGGTCAACGCGGCGATGATGCCGTGGGTTCGCGGCGCAGCAGTCAGGTCGTGTGCCGAGCCGGGAACTGCCGCCGACGCCCGGACGAGGCGTCCGGCCGCATCCGCGTCTACCTGCACGCTCATCCCGTGCCGTCGGTGCTTTCCGGAGTAGTACGGCGTCGGCCGGTGCGCGGGCCCGGGCGGAGACGGGCCCGTCGCGGGCGGTGCCGGTGTGCTCGGCGACGGGCCCGGTATGGGCGCCGGCCTGGGCAGCAGCCAGGTGACCCGCAGGACGTCGGGATACCGGTCCAGGGTGTTGGGCAGCAGCACCCCCACGGGACGGTCCAGGCCCAGGTGGGCGGCCGCCTCCTCGACAAGGCGTTCGGGGTCGCGCAGGTCGCCCTCGATGTGCCCGACGGGCCCCTCGGGGCCCCCTGTCAGCATGGCGCGGGCGAAGGCCAGGACGGGTCGTCATCGACGTACACCACGCGCGCCTCGGAGGCGCTGCGCATCACCGATGCGGGCAACAGCGCGGCGCCAACCTGGTCGCCAAGGTGATGTCGCTGGTCGCGGCGATGTGCGCGGGCGCCGACAGCGTCGATGACGCCGACCGACTGCGGCACGCCGCCACGCCGGTGGCCTTCGAGCAGGTCCGGGCTCCTTCCACGCTGGGCACGTTCCTGCGGTCGTTCACCCACGGCCACGCCTGCAGTTGCGCGCGGTGCACCGCCGCCTGCCGGCCGCGCACGTCCCGCTGCTGCCCGGCGCCGGCCAGGTCGCCTTCATCGACATCGACTCCACCCACCAGCGGGTGTTCGGCCGCGCCAAGCAGGGAGCCCAGAGCGGACGGTTCAAAGGCGTGAGCACCCTGCACCCGCTGCTGGCCACCAATGCCGAGCGTCGGGGGCGTGGGACGGGTGCCGGCAGTCCGTCCGCGGACACCAGACGATGTCTCGGTTCGTTCCCGCGAGCCAACATGGAGCCAACACGGCAACGTACCGGGGCGAAGCTGGCGGGGGACATACCCGGGCGATCTCGCGTTTGCCCAGGTCAAGCGGGGTGGGTCGCGTGGGACTCGAACCCACAACCTACGGATTAAAAGTCCGCAGCTCTCATATTAGATCGGTGCTTTCGCTATCACACTATATCGCTTTGTCCATGTCCAGCCAGGTTTCTGTGTCGCCCTGTGCCGTGGGCTGTCGTCCCGTACCGATGCCGCCGAGCCAACAACGAGTCAACATGGCTGGCCGGCGGTCACGGATGGCCGGGAAAAACACGTCGGCGATCGACGACACCACGTGCGAGGGGCGGAACGGGAATTCCGGGATGCACGTGGCCACCGCCCACCTGGTCGCCACCGACCACTCCGGCGCGCACTGTGTGGAACGGTTCTTGGATTGATTCGATCCGCGGATGGCTAAGGTGCAGCGGGTGTCGGGTTTGTTTGGGAACGTTTGCGGGCGCGGAGGAACCATTGCGCGGCGACCAATGGGATGGCGCCGACGGGGTACCAGGCAACGTCAATGAGGTCGAACTGGGCGCCTAGCAGCTGGCGTGCGAGCCAGCTGCGCTGGGAGAGTGCCGCAGGTATGGGGGTGAGCTGTGCAAACTCAATGAACCAGCAATATGCGATCGCGGCGCTGCCGGCGTGCAGCGGGGAGATCGGCGGCCATATGAAAATCACTATCGTGTAGACGATGGCCGCGGACAAGGCGGCGCCTGAGTACTGTTCGATGGGTCCGTCCATCGAGGCGCGGATTGCGTAGGCCGCGCATGCAAAGCCGGCTGCCGATACCACCATCAGCAGCCGGGTCCAGCGCGCTGCGAGCGACATCGCGCAATCATAAGTGGCAGCGCAGCTAAGGTGGTAGCCAGGCCGCTGAGCTTGGACGGGCCGCAGCTGCACCGCTTCTTGGCCGTATCCGGCTGGACTGGCTTCGCGTCGGCGACGTGGAACGCGTCTTCGATGCGATCGATGAACTCAACGAGACCATCACCCGGGCGCGTGAATCCGGCGATCCGAAACTGCGGGCCAGGGTCAAGGGCCAACAAGGGAAATATCGACCAATCCAGGGAGCGAACCAGTTGTGATGAGTACCCCTTCGCAGCGACGCAGGAAAGTGCTGGCCAAAAAAAGATCTCCGGCCTGACCTGTGTCCAGTTCTACGCAACGAAAGTCAGCGGTTCCTGGATCCTTCGCCTGGACCACGGTTACGGAACCCCGGTCAGCTGGACTGAACCATGCGGCCGTGGCGCTATCCCACTCAACCAGAATCGCGGAGCTGGCGGCGGTGTCGGCGGCATCGTGACCAAATACCGCCTTCTCGACGGTGACTCCTACTATGTCGAAACTCCTGGATTCGACAAGTGTGACCCCAGTGCACCCGAATGCGAGATCGACATTCCCTAGAACCTGAACTTCGCAACGAATCCCTGGCCAATCCCGATGAGATTCTGGATTGGCCAGGGGGCGTTTCGACAACAATTGATGATCAGTCGTCGATGAGAAGGCCGGTGAGAAGTTCCCCCCGCGTGATCAGTTCTCTCGGGAGAGCCAGCCCGAACCTGCCTTCGAACATGCGCAGAACCCGGGTATCAATGTCCGGCAGGCTGATCCCATGCTGGATCGGTGCTGTTCCGTCAACGTGCAGGAGCCCGTGACTCATCATGTCATCGACGAGCATGTCCGGGACCTGACCGCTGCGGACATGGAAGTCCGGTGATGTGAACTCGCAGGCAACCTCGGAGTCCATCGCCACAACCCACCACGACGCGGCGTTGACGTTCCGCTCCAGCGATACGGCAACGGTTCCAGCGGATACTGCCCGCACCGCCGTTGGTGCATCCACGATGATCGATCCATACCATGCCACCGCAAAGGCCCACTCCTCTACCCGGCCAACACGGACAGCCTGAGCATTGACGTCCTCGTCCTCAGTCTCGATTAGCCCTCCATCTCGCCAGGACAGGGGTTCCTCAGACACCAGGTCGCAACCCAAACGAGCGAGCAGTTCAACCGGCTCCAAACCCTGAGCAAAGACCAACCAATAGCCGAGTTCGAAGAAATTGTCTCCCGCCACCCAGTGGATTCCGTCACTAGTCATCAGTTCAGGGCGGCAGAGCCTAAAAGACCTGCGCCCATCCTCCTTTCGGCGGCAGGGTGTCGCCAAGCTCAGTTCGTCGCGTAATGCCAAACTGGCGATATGACGTGTTGGCATAATGGTAGCGTCCATTGGTATCGTACCGCCCTCCAAGGGCTGTAGGTTTTCGCCTCTGGTACGAGTCCAGTGCTGCCCGCGCGTCCTGACGGCGAGGATCGGCCACTGGCCTCAAAATCCTGGCCACCCTGAATCGCTTGCTGGCCGACGTTTTGTTCGACCACCTCATGATCTGTTCGGCAACTCGTGTGACTGCTGGACGGCCATGCGATGCCGCGATGCTGTTCCGCCTGGTTGTGCGCGTGTTGCGGAGCCGTGCTGCTGCGGCCGCTGATTTGTGATGCGGTCGATGCCAGGCCAGTGCCGACGGTGGTGAGCCGTGGACTACTTCACGCTGCGGCACGGCGGGTCTGCGCCCCTGCTCCTCGAGCGGTCCACCCGTTCGGTGGACGTGCCCTCACCGCCAGGCCGCACGTTGACAGTCTTGGTGTGTGCGCATTGGTGTAGGTGTGGCCGTGTCGGGGCGGCGTCCTACCTCAGTGGAGACCGTCCGTCAGGGGCCCGGATGTGATGCAGGGCGGTCACCGCCACCAGGTGTAGCTCTACCGCGGTGACTGGCTGAGCTCGGCTTGCTGTCGTGACTGTTTGGTCCGCGTTCGCGCTGTTCCTGTCTGCCTGCTCCGGCAGCACGCGCTGCCCCGACGGCGGTTGTCGCTCCACTCGATCAACATGCCCAATTGAACGATGGGGGTGGTGGCTTGGTTGGGCGGTCGTCCCCGGGTTGGCCCCGCGAGCCGACATGGAGGCAACGTGGGAACGAACCGGGGCGAAGCTGGCGGGGGACATACCGGGGCGAACTTGCGTTTGCCCAGGTCAAGCGTGGTGGGTCGCGTGGGACTCGAACCCACAACCTACGGATTAAAAGTCCGGAGCTCTGCCAATTGAGCTAGCGACCCTGGGGGTGTGGTGTGGTTCTCACCGGCCTTCGTGGTGGTAGTCCTGTCCGATCAGAGTCTAGAGGGCGGTGTGGGTGCTCGCATCCGAGTATGGCCAGGGGGGCTAGGTGAGGCGGACGGGGAGGTGTTTGAGGCCGTTCTGGAAGTTGGAGGCGAGGCGGACGGGGGTGCCGGTGCGTTCGACGTGGAGGGGGAGGAGCTCGGTGAAGACGGCGCGCATCTGGGTGCGGGCCAGGTGGGCGCCCAGGCAGTAGTGGGGGCCGAAGCCGAAGCTGACGTGGTCGTTGGGGGTGCGGGTGATGTCGAAGCGGTCCGGGTCGGGGAAGACGGTCTCGTCGCGGTTGGCGGAGGCGTGGTAGACGACGACCTTGTCGCCGGCGCGGATCCGGACGCCGGACAGGACGGTCTCGTGGGTGGCGGTGCGGCGGAAGTTCATCACCGGGGGCCAGTAGCGGAGCATCTCCTCGATGGCGGTGGCCAGGTGGGAGGGGGTCTCGCGGAGGCGGCGGAACTCGGCGGGGTGGTCCAGGAGGGTGAGGAGGCCGCCGGGGATGGCGTTGCGGAGGGTCTCGTTGCCCGCCACGGCGAACAGGAAGAACATGTTCTCGAACTCTGAGCGGGTGAGGCCGCCCGCGAGCATGCGGGACATGATGTCCTCGCCGGGGGCGTGCCGTTTGACGTCGGCGAGGGCGTGGGCGTAGGCGAACATGTCGGCCAGGGCGGCGCGGGAGCGGGGGTTCATCGGACGGCCGTCGGGGCCCGTCAGGGAGCGGGGGCGGTGCGTCAGGGCGTCGCGGCCGAGGGGGGTCAGGGACGCCTGGTCGGCGGTGGACAGGTCGGCGTGGTCGGGGTCCTGGTAGCCGATGACGCGGGACGCCCAGTCGTACAGGAGGCGGCGGTCCTCGGCGGGGACGCCCATGATCTGGGCGAGCGTCCAGACGGGCAGGTCGGCGGCGACCTCGACGAAGTCGATCTCGCCCTGGCCGGCGGCGCCGGCGATCAGGTCGCGGGCGCGTGCGGCGATGGTGGCCTCCAGGGCGCGGACGGCGCGCGGGGTGAAGGCGGCGGCGACGATGCGGCGCAGGCGGGTGTGGCCGGGCGGGTCCTGGTTGAGCATCATCGACCGGACGAAGGCGAGGTCTTCGGGGGTGTCGGGGTCGCGGATCTGGGTGGCGCCCAGGCGGGAGGAGAACGATTCGGGGGTCCGCAGGACGTGCTTGACGTCGGCGTGGCGGAACACCGCCCAGTAGCCGGGGCCGGGAGGCCAGGGGCCCACGGCGGGTTCGGGGATCCAGCGGACGGGTGCGGAGGCGCGCAGCCGCCGGAACGTGGCGTAGGGCACGTCCTCGGCGTAGGTCGCCGGAAGGAAGATCTCTTCGTGCGTCGGCACCTTTCCATTGTCATCATGACGGGATGACGATGACTCCCGCCGACGGCGACCGGATTCTGCGTGAGAACTTCGCGCCCTGGGTGCAGGACCTCGGGCTCACCGTGGAGGAGGTGGGGGACGGGCACGCCACGCTGCGGCTGCCGTGGTCGGATCGGCTGGCCCGGGAGGGCGGCGGCCTGTCGGGGCAGGCGCTGATGGCGGCGGCCGACACCGCCACGGTGATCGCGGTGTCCGGGGCGCGGGGCGGGTTCGTGCCGATGACGACCGTGCAGCAGTCGACGACGTTCCAGCGGCCCGTCGTCGGGACGGACGTGCTGGTGACGGTGCGGATCACCAAGCTGGGGCGGACGCTGGCGTTCGCCGACGTGACGATGACCGCCGACGGGTCCACGGCCGCCATGGCGAGTACGGTCTACGCTCTGCTGGCATGAGCAAAACGATCAAGGTGGTCGTCCCCGACGGCGAGTTCGACCTCCATGTGTGGGAGCCGGCCGGCGGGAGCGGACCGGGCATTCTGCTGATCCAGGAGATCTTCGGCGTCGGCGAGTACATCCGCGCGGTCGCCGAGGACCTGGCCGGGCTCGGTTACGTGGTCGCGGCCCCGGACCTGTTCTGGCGGCTGCAGCCCGGCTGGGCGGTCCCGCACACCGAGGAGACCGTCAAGCAGTCGATCGAACTGGGGGCGCGCTTCGACGCGGAGAAGGGCGTCGACGACCTGGCGGCCGCGCTTGAGCTGCTGCGGGAGCTGCCGCAGGTGACGAACGGTGTCGGGGCGCTGGGCTTCTGCCTCGGCGGGACGATGGCGCACCTGCTGGCCGCCCGGGCGGATCTGGACGTGGCCGTGGCGTTCTACGGATCCGGCGTTCCGGACGCTCTTCAGCTGCTCGACCAGATCAGCTGCCCGATCCTGTACATCTTCGGCGGGTCCGACCCGTACATCCCGCGTGAACAGGTCGCGCGGGTCGAGGAGGCCGTCGCGGGACGGGCCAACGCGACCATTCAGGTGCTGGAGGAGGCGGGGCACGCCTTCCACAACCGCAAGGCGCCGATGTTCCACCAGCCCGAGCCCGCCGCGCGCGCTTGGGAGCTGACGGAGGAGTACCTCAAGCGGAACTTCCCGGCTCAGCCCAGGTAGGGAGGGGTTCGGTGGCCGCCAGCCACTCGGCGGGCGGCTGGGCGTCCGCCGAGGCGGCCACGATGCCGCCGACGATCGCGCAGGTGGTGTCGACGTCGCCGCCCGCCGCCGCGGTCGTCCAGAAGGCCTGCGCGTAGTCGTCCAGGTGGCGGGCGGCGGCCCACAGCGCGAACGGGACGGTGTCGTGGGCGGCGACCCGGCTGCCGTTGCCGAGGACGGCCGAGGCGACGGACGGGTCGGAGATCGTCAGCAGCCGCCGCGCCTCCGCGATGCCGTCGCGCACCTTGCCGGGCGGGACGTGCCGCAGGATCGAGTCGATGAACACCCCGGGCGGCCGGTGGCCGGAAGCGGTCAGGGCGGCGGCGACGGCGACGGCGATCGTCCCGGCGACGGCCTCGGGGTGCGCGTGCGTCACCACGGCCGACCTCTCGGCCTGGCGCGCGGCTTCGGCGGGGTCGCCGGCGTACCAGGCGCCGAGCGGCGCGACCCGCATCGCGCCGCCGTTGCCCCATGAGCCCTGGCCGTCGAACGTGTCGCGGGACAGCACGCGCCAGTCGCCGCCCTCGCGGACCAGGCGCAGCAGCCGGTTGGTGGACGGGCCGTAGCCCCGGTCGAAGTCGTGGTGCGCGGCGAAGCTCGCGGCCAGAGCGTCCTGGTCGACGGTGCCGTGGCGGCGGAGGACGTGCAGCACCGAGCAGGCCATCTCGGTGTCGTCCGTCCACTGCCAGGGCGCAGGCGGAAGGGCGCGGTCGTCGAACGCGGCGCGGTTGGCGGGGACGAAGAACTGCGAGCCGAGCGCGTCGCCGACCGCCAGTCCTCGCAGGGAGAGGTGGGCGTGCATCGCACCGCACCCTATCCCGGCCAGAGCGGATCCTCCGTCTCCAGCAGCCATGCCCAGGTGACGGCGGGGTGCAGGAACTCCTCGCCGTCGGCCTTCCGGCGCGTCCACACGTCGCCGTCCCAGCCCTGCGGGGCCAGGCGGCGCAGCGCGGCCACGCAGTCGGCCGCCGGGACGGGCGGGACGACCGAGACGCTGAACTCCAGGTACTCCGGGATCTTCCAGTACGGTCCCTGGGCCAGCACCAGCACCTCGCCGTACCGGCGCAGGCGCCGCGCCAGCCAGGTGGCGACCGCCCCGCCGTACGCCTCGCCGGCCTCGGCGAAGATCCGCAGGTTGACGGTGCCGTTCACGACTCCGCCCGCCCCACGGCGCCCAGCAGCCGGGGCAGTTCCCTCCGGGAGGAGACGCCCAGCTTGGGATACGCCTTGTAGAGGTGGTACTCCACCGTCCGCGGGCTCAGGAAGAGCTGGGCGGCGATCTCGCGGCTGCTCACGCCGTCCGCCGCGAGCCGCACGACCTGCCGTTCCTGCGGCGTCAGCCGGTCGAGCACGTCGGGTGCGGCGGCGGGCGCGGCGGCGCCGGTCTCGCCGGTCGCGCGCAGTTCGACGCGGGCTCGTTCGGTCCACGGCGCGGCCCGCAGCCGTTCGAACGTCTCCAGGGCCGAACGCAGCGGGGCGCGGGCGTCCGAACGGCGCCGCGACCGCCGCAGCCACTCGCCGTAGAGCAGTTGCGTGCGGGCCCGTTCGAACGGTCTGCCGCCGTGCTCGACGTGCAGGCGGACGGCCTCGGTGAACGGCTCTTCGGTGTCGTCCAGCAGGGCCCGGCAGCGTGCCGCGACCGCCAGTGCCCACGGCTGCCCGCCCGCCCGCGCCCACCGCTGGAACCGCTCCAACGGTTCGCGTGCCCGGTCCGGGGTGCCCGCGCGGACGGCCGCCTCCACCCGGTCGGCGTCGGCGGCCGCCATGCGATGCGCCACGTCGTCGAAGTGGCGCAGGGCGTCGGCGTGCCGGCCGAGACCGAGGTCCAGCAGGCCGAGCGCGTACGCGGCGTCGGGCGGCGCGTCGGCGAGCAGTTCGCGCACCCGCCGCTCGTCGCCCTCGATCGCCGCGATCCGCGCCAGGGTCGCCTTGAGCGGTCCGGTGCTCTGCCGCAGGCCGATGTCGCGGGCCAGCGCGAGCGCCTCGGCGACGGTGCTCTCGGCGTCGCGGTGCAGCCCGGCGGCGATCTGCGCCTGCGCCTGGGCCCGCAGGACGCCCGGCAGGGAGCCGACCAGGCCGCCCGCGCGGCAGTACGCGGCGTGCGCGGTGGCCAGCTCCAGCGTCGCCTCGTCGTCGCCGACGATCAGGCCCGCGTGCACGGCCTGCATGCGGCGGTCGGCGCGGGCGGCGTCGGCGGCGGGGGACGCCGCGGCCGGAGAGGACGCGTCCGCGGCGCGCACCTCGGCGATCATCTCGGCCAGCAGGGGCAGCCCGGTGGCGTGGTCACCGGCGGCGACGAGCGCCATGCCGTCCACCGCCTTGTCGGGACGGCCCAGCGCGCGCAGCCGTTCGGCGGCGTCCCGCACCCCCGACAGCTCGCCCGACGTCCAGGCGTACGTGGCGGCGGTCCGGAGCATCGACTGGGCCTCGGCGGGCGCGGCGTCCGCGGCGTGCTCGACCAGCAGCCGCGAGGCGGCGCACGGATCGCCGCGTTCGAACTCCACCGCCGCCCGGACGGACGCCAGCCGTGCCCGTTCGGCGGGGTCGCCGGCGTACTGTTCCGCCTCCGCCGCCAGCGACAGCGCGGCCGCGTGGTTGCCCGCCCGCAGGACGGCCGACGCCGCGTACCGCAGCCGCCGCGCCCGTCCCGGCAGGGCGGGGGTGAGCCGTGCGGCCTGCCGGTACAGGGACGCGGCGGTGTCGAAGTCGGCCAGCTCGCCGGCCCGCCCGGCCTGGGTCTCCAGGTCGGCGGCGACGCTCTCGTCCGGTGTCACGGCCGCCGACGCGCGGTGCCGGGCCCGGCAGCCCGGATCGTCGGCGGTGTCGGCCAGCGCCCGGTGCACCTTGACCCGGCGCGCCGACGGGGCGTCCTGGTAGGCGGCGGCGCGCACCAGCGGATGCCGGAAGGTGATCGAACTGCCCGCCACCTCCACCAGCCCGGCCTGCTCGGCCGCCGCCAGGTCGGCCAGGTCCACGCCGAGCCGCTGCGCGGCGCCCAGCAGCGACGGCATGTACCCGCGTCCTTCGGCCGCCGCGATCAGCAGCATGAGCCGGGCGCGCTCGGGCAGGGCGGCGACCTGCGCGCGGAACGAGGCGAGCACCCGGTCGGTCACCGGCAGCGGCGCGGCCCCGCCGTCGGACAGCCCGCGCCGTGCGGCGGCGAACTCGATGAGCGCCAGCGGGTTGCCGGCCGACTCGCGGAAGACCCGGTCGTGCAGCGCGGCGGGCAGCCCCTGCTCAGCCAGCAGCCGGCCCGCGTCGGCGCGCACGAGCCGCCGCGGCCGCAGCTCGGGCAGGCCCGTCCCGCCGAACGTCTCCTCGCGGGTGGCGAACAACATCGCCACGCCCTCGGCGGCCAGCCGCCGCGCGGTGAACAGCAGCGCCTCGGCCGTCCCGCGGTCGATCCACTGCAGGTCGTCCACCAGGCAGAGCACCGGCTGCCTCTCGGCCAGGTCGGCGAGCAGCGTGAGCAGCGCCAGCCCGGCGGCGAACCGGTCGCCGGGCCGGTGTTCCACGCCGGCGCACAGGCCGAGCACGGCCTGGAGGGTCTGGGCGTGGACGGGCGGCAGCGCGTGGATCCGCTCCTGCACGGGCCACAGCAGCTGGTGCAGCCCGGCGAACGGGATGTCCTGCTCCGCCTCGACGCCCGTCGCGCGCAACACCCGCGTCCGCGGGGCGCCGTCGTCGGCGTTCGCCGCCGTGTGCTCGGCGTGCTCCAGCAGTGCCGACTTGCCGATGCCCGCCTCGCCGCGCACGACGAGGGCGCCGCTGCGCCCGGCGCGCGCGTCGGCGAGCAACCGGTCGATCTCCGCCAGCTCCGCTTCCCGCCCGTACAACACGCCCCCAAAGTTACGTGGCCGACCCCCGAAACCCTACGGATTCGGCCCGTACCGCCCCGCTCCTAGGTTCGTGGACGTCTACCGACAACCTTGAAACCCCTTGGGAGAACATCGTGGACGAGCTGTTCGAGCCCGTGACCGTCGGAAAGCTGGAACTGCCCAACCGCCTGGTGATGGCCCCGATGACCCGCAGCCGGGCCACCGAGGACGGCCGAGTGACCGAGGTGACCGCCGAGTACTACGCCCAGCGGGCCGCCGCCGGTCTGATCATCAGTGAGGCCGTGCAGCCGAGCGTGCGCGGCCAGGGGTACGTGCTGACGCCGGGATTGCACTCCGCCGAGCAGACGGCGGCGTGGCGCGCGGTGACCGACGCGGTGCACCGCGAGGGCGGCCGCATCTTCGCCCAGCTCATGCACGGCGGCCGTGTCGGGCACCCCGTGCTGTACCCGGACGGCGGCCTGCCGGTGGCGCCGTCGCCGATCGCCTCGGGCGGCCAGCTGTTCACCCCGGACGGCATGCTCGACCACCCGGTGCCGCGCGAGATGACGCTCGACGACATCGCCGAGGCGATCGAGGACTTCGCCGCCGCCGCGCGCAACGCGGTAGAAGCCGGGTTCGACGGGGTCGAACTGCACGGCGCCAACGGCTACCTGATCCACCAGTTCCTGGCCGACGGCAGCAACCGGCGCACGGACGCCTACGGCGGTTCCATCGAGAACCGCGTCCGCTTCGCCGTGGAGGCGGTGGCCGCCGTCGCCGACGCCATCGGACCCGAGCGGGTCGGGCTGCGCATCTCGCCGGGGAACGCCGTCAACGGCGTGACCGAGAGCGACACCGCCGACCTCTACTCCGAGCTGGTCCGCGCCGTCGCCCCTTTCGACCCGGTGTACCTGCACATCATGGAGGTGGGGGACCGGGCCCTGACCGAGCGGCTGCGCGCGCAGTGGCCGGGCACGCTGGTCCTGAACCCGCATCCCACCCCCGAGGCGTTCCCGGCGACCGTCGAGCACGGCGTCGCGGCGCTGCGGGACGGGGTCGCCGACGTGGTGGCCTTCGGCGAGCTGTGGCTGGCCAACCCGGACCTGCCCGCGCGCATCAAGGCCGGGGGCCCCTACAACGAGGCGGACAGGGCGACCTTCTACGGTGGCGACCACCGCGGCTACACCGACTACCCGCTGCTGGAAGCCTGACCGGTGTCCTCACGGCGGTCGCGCCGTGAACACAGGTGAGCGCTCCGGCGCCATGGGGATGGTGCCGGAGCGCTCACCGTGATGCAGCCGAGAAGCCCCGTCATGGCCGTCTCAGCTTCTTTGTGCTGCCCTGGGGTTCAGCTGCCCAGGGCCGTTCGTGGACCGCGTCGCCCGCGTCCCGCGTCCGAGCGGGGTCCGTGCCCCGCGCCGGGGCCGGCGTGCCGGTGGTGCGTCCGCGCCGATCGCACGATGGGACGCCGCCCTGGGCGGGGTCGGATGAGGGGGATGCGGGACGCGGGCGCGGGCGTCGCGGGGACCGCGGATCAGTACCCGGGACGGACGGCGCCGCTGAAGTTGCGCTTGTAGTAGCCGGTCAGCTTGATCTTCTTGACCCGCTTGCCGGAGCTGGGCGCGTGGATCATGTAGCCCTTGCCCACGTAGATGCCCATGTGGCTCTTACCGGAGTAGAAGAACAGCAGGTCTCCCTTGACGGCTCCCTTCCAGGAGACCTTGTACTTGACCGCCCGGTAGATCTGCTGGGTGGTGCGCGGCAGCTTCACTCCCGCGCCCTTGCGCCAGGCGCCACCGGCCAGACCCGAGCAGTCCCAGGACTTGGGACCGGTGCCGCCGTAGCGGTACGGGTCGCCGATCTGCTTGTAGGCGTACTTGACGGCGGCGGCCGCGCGCTTCTTCTGCTTGGCCTTGCGGGAGGCGGAGATCTTCGCGCTCACCAGGGTCGCCGTCTCGGGGGCGACGGTGATGGCCTGCGCGCCCTGCTGCGACGTGGTCCTCGGTGCGGCCTCGGGCTCGGCGGCCCGCACCGAGCCGGCCGCGACGAGGCCGGCTCCCAGCGCGGCCGTCGCGGTGAGCGCGACGCCGCCCGTGAGCGCGCCGCGGAGGCCGACCTTGGACCTGGGGGTGGTTCGGGGGGTATGCAGAACTGCTCCTGACCTAGCTCTTGACGCCTACCGGGGCAGCCCGCGCGCACGCGGTGTCACCGCGCTCGCGATAGGGGATGCTGGGGCCGCTCGGCGGCGGTCGCGTCCTGGGAAGCCGGACACGCCGCTGGCCTCGGGGCCCGCACCGGTTCCGTGTCTCCGGTCGACACGGATTCGGCTCGACGGCGGTCTGCTCGGCGCCGGGCGGCCGGTGTCTCCGTTGACCGGCTCACGCTCCCGGGGCTTCCGGGATGGGGGGCGGCGCCACCGCCCGTCGTGGATGTTCTGTTATCGGCAGCGGCAGCGGTGCCGCGTGCTGGAACCGGCATGAAGGTAGCCACGGCTCGGGATATCCGGCAAATCTCCGATGCCGTCCGGAAGGGTGGACAGGTGTCCGGCGAGAACCCGTCCGAGCCGTTCTGCCTGGGCGAATACAGTGCGGTATTAGCGCATTGTGATCTGAATCACATTTGATGCGGATAGGAAAATCTGCCGTCCGCGCCGGGCGTGTCGCGGGGCTCGGATACGGCCTCGGCGCCTCGCCTCCGGCCTCCGTCGAGGGTCACGGTCTGTAGTGGACGGCCGTGTGCCATCCCTCCGGGGTGACATCTCGCATGCTGGTCAAGGCAATGGAGAACAAAAGCAATTCGGGACACTTTACTCTGTGTGATGTCGGCGTCGCTTAGCCGATAGATAATTGTCCGCTCTGTGATTAACCCCACAATGGCCGCCGAAGTTGATCTCTGCGGCCTTCCGGACCGTAACGGATGGACGGGTGTACCGGACGCCGGGAGGTGCCTGGAGCGGTCCATTCGGTTGCGCTTCGTGTCGGCCCGAACACGTCGACGGCGCCCGTCGGGTGACGGGCGCCGTTCCATTCGGTGTTCGTCGGGCCTTTGAGGCGCGTCCGGCGGCCCCTCCCGGTCGATAACGGTTGCGTTACTCGCGGCGGTATTCAGCTGTCGCTCAGCTCCAGGCGGCGGCGGAAGGGTCGACGTACGGGGCGTTCGGGGGCAGTACCTGCCCGGACGCCTCGCGCCGAGCCGCCGCCGCGCCGGCCTCCTGGCGGTCGCGCACGCACTTGGCCAGCGTGAAGGTCGAGGTCGTGACGTAGAGCATGCCGAGCGCCAGGAAGGCGCGGATCCAGATCGGCGCCGGCAGGTAGACGATCCCCAGCGTGACCGCGGTGATCGACACCACGAACGACAGGATCGCCTGGACGAAGAATGCGGTCGTGCCCTTGAGCTGCAGCAACGCGTTCATGTGCCCACTGTGCCGCGCGGCGGGCGGCTGCGCCTGAGTAGAAGTGCGCACTGACCTACTCAAGTCCGCGCCCTCATGTCCGGGCCCCCGACCGGCCGTCCGTCTGGGCATTTCCGGCACATTTTCGTATCCATGCCGGAATCGGTCATTCGTCACCGAGTGCGTTCGCGTTGAAATGAATATCGTTTTCGTGTCACCCTGGTGCACGGATCGTTCCGACCCGTAACCGAGGGGAGACATGCCATGTCCCTGACCGTCGACGACCGGCTCCTGGAGCGGGCCCGGCAGGGCGAGGTGGACGACGCGGAGTTCGTCGACTGCGTCCGCCGGTCGCTGCCGTACGCCTGGCAGGTCATCAGCGACGTCGTGACGCGGATGCGCGACTCCGCCGACGGCTTCGCCGACAACACCACCCCGCCGCCGGACGAGCGCGCCCGCGGCCAGCTCCTGCGCGTGCTGGCCAGCGACGCGATGCGCGGCGCGCTGGAACGCCACTTCGGCGTCCGGCTGGCGTTCCAGAACTGCCACCGCGTCGCGGCGTTCGCGCCGGGGGAGAGCCGCCGCCACGCCGAGTTCGTCACGCCCCGCGCCCAGTTGCTCAACCAGTCCCCGGAACTCGTCGACTGCTGAGCCGGCCGCCGCACGGCCCACCCGGCGGTGCCCGGCCGGACCACCCGGCTGGGCACCGCCAGGAGGTCCTCCGCAAGCGCTGCGGATCGGACTGAGGTGGGCATGACCCCTGAATCTGCGGGTACCGCCCTCCGGGACCGGAACCGACCCAAGGGAAACGTGTGGAGAACATGCAGACCAAGGCCGGACGCCCCGAATCCGGCATGGCCGGGACGCCGGAGCAGGCGGGCTGGTCCGGTCCGGAGCGCCTGCTGCTGACGCTCAAGCGCGCGGCCGCCGTCCTGCAGGAGGCGGACGTGGAGTTCGCACTAGCGGGCGGGTTCGCCGCGTACGCGCACGGCGCCGCGGTGTCCACCCACGACGTCGACTTCATCCTGCGCGAACGCGACGTGGAGCCCGCCGCCGAGGCGCTGGTCAAGGCGGGCATGCGGCGCCGGGACTGCCCGGAGAACTGGCTGGCCAAGGTGTACGACGGGGACCAGCTCATCGACCTGATCTACCATCCGTCCGGCCGTCCGGTGGACGACGCGCTGCTGCGGCGGGCCGAGGAGCAGACCGTGGCGGCGGTGCGCATGCAGGTGCTGCCCGCCACCGACCTGGTGGTCATGCGGCTGCTGGCGTTCTCCGAGACGTCCTGCGACTTCTCGGAGTACCTGCACGTGTGCCGCGCCCTGCGCGAGCAGGTGGACTGGCCGCGGGTGGCCGAGGAGACCGCCGACTCCCCGTACGCCTACGCGTTCCTGGTGCTGCTGTCCAGGCTCGGCGTGATCGAGGGGGAGTTCCTGTGACCGACGTACCCGGTTACCTGGCCGCGCACATCCAGGAACGGCTGGCGGCCGAGGCCCACGAGCTGGGCATCCGCGTGGACGTGCACGGCGACGTGGTGTACCTGCGCGGCGAGGTCGTCACCGAGGAACGGCGCCGTGAGATCGAGGACGCCGCCCGGGGCGCCGCCGAGGGGCACCGGATCCGCAACGAGGTGTCCGTGGTCACGGCGCGGGAGCCGGACGGGGAGGAGACGCTTTCATGATCCGTGTCGCCGCCGTGGGCGACCTGCACGTGGGGCCGGAGGTCGCCGGAAGCTACCGTGAGCGGCTGTCGGCGCTGCCCGACCAGGCCGACGTGCTGCTGGTGGCCGGGGACCTGACCCGGCACGGCACCGTCGAGGAGGGCCGCGTCGCCGCGGCCGAGCTGCGCGACGCCGGGGTGCCGGTGATCGCGGTGCTGGGCAACCACGACTACCACTCCAACGCCGAGAACGAGATCACCGCCGTCCTGCGGGACGCGGGGATCACCGTCCTGGAGGGCGAGGGCACCGTCGTGGACTGCGGCGGTGTGCGGCTCGGCGTGGCGGGCGGCAAGGGCTTCGGCGGCGGCTTCCTGGGCCGCTGCGCCAGCGACTTCGGCGAGCCGGAGATGAAGGCGTTCGTCCGGCACACCAAGGATCTCGCCGACCGGCTCGGCACCGCGCTGCTCGGCCTCGACTGCGACGTGCGGGTGTCCCTGACGCACTACTCGCCGTCCGAGGACACCCTCGCCGGGGAGCCGCCGGAGATCTACCCGTTCCTGGGCTGCTACCAACTGGCCGAGGCGATCGACTGCGCCGAGGTCGACCTGGCCGTGCACGGGCACGCGCACAAGGGCACCGAGAAGGGCGTCACGCCCGGCGGGGTACGGGTGCGCAACGTGGCGCTGCCGGTGATCCAGCACGCGTACGCGGTGTACTGCCTGGGCGAGCGGCCGGATGCCGAGGCCGAGTGCCCGCCCTCCGCCGAACACGCCGCAGTGAGCTGACGCAGTGAGCTGACGCCGCGAGCTGCCCTTCGCCACCGCCGATCGATCGCCCGCCGAGAGGCCCCGGCCGGGGCACCGCGCGCCCGGCCGGGGCGGCGGGCGGTCAGCCGGGGTGGATCTCGCCGCCGGCGGGGACGAGGGTCTGGCCGGAGTAGTAGGACGACAGGCGGCCCGCCGCGAAGAAGACGTAGGACGGGGCGATCTCGTCGGGGTCGGCGGCGCGGCCCATCGGGGCCTGGGCGCCGAAGCTCTCGACGCGCTCCTCGTCGAAGGTGGCGGGGATCAGCGGCGTCCACACCGGGCCGGGCGCCACGCAGTTGACGCGGATGCCGCGGTCCATGAGGTTCTGCGCCAGCGACTGCGCCAGCACCATGGCCGCGGCCTTGCTCGCCGAGTAGTCGATGAGCGTCTTGTTGCCGCGCAGCCCGTTGATCGACCCGGTGAACACGATGGCCGACCCCTCGCCCATGTGCTCCAGGGCCTGCTGGACGATCCAGAACAGGCTGAGCACGTTGACGTCGAAGGTGCGCCGGAGCTGGGCGTCGTCGATCTCCCGGATGTCCTTGACCGGCTGCTGGGTGCCGTGGTGCAGGACGAGCACGTCCAGGCCGCCGAGCTCGCGGGCGGCGTGCTGGACGACCTCGCGGCAGTGCCGCTCCTCGGCCAGGTCGCCGCCGAAGGTGTGGCAGCGGCGGCCCTCCCGTTCGACCAGGCCGGCGGTGTGCCGGGCGTCGTCGTCCTCGTTCAGGTAGGTGATGGCGACGTCGGCGCCCTCCTTGGCGAACGCCACCGCCACCGCGCGGCCGATGCCCGAGTCGCCGCCGGTGATCAGGGCCTTCTTGTCCTTGAGCAGGCCGCTGCCGGTGTAGCCGCGCATCTCGTCCCGGGGCTCGGGTGTCATCTCCCCGGTCCGGCCTGGGTAGGGCTGGCTCTGCGCGGGTCGTTCGCTCATGGGTCCCCCTCGCGGTAGCTGGTCCTGAGGAACCGGGCGTACGGTACGGAACCGGGTGCCCGGCGCACGCGGGGCGGGTGCCCGGCGGGGCGGGGGCCAAACATGACCCGTGGCGTGACCCTTCGGTAACATCGGCCCGAACCAGATTCGGTCCCTGACGTAAGGTGCTGCTTATGGACCTGAACGGAGTTTCCGCCGTCGTCTCCGGCGGTGCGAGCGGCCTCGGCGAGGCCACCGCCCGTGAGCTGGCCGCCAACGGCGTGAAGGTGGTCGTCGCCGACCTCCAGGAGGACAAGGGCAAGGCCCTGGCCGAGGAGATCGGCGGCGTGTTCGTCAAGACCGACGTGACCGACGAGGCTCAGGTGCAGGCCGCCGTGCAGGCCGCCGTCGACAGCGGCGCGCCCCTGCGCGTCATCGTCAACAGCGCCGGCATCGGCTGGGCCTCGCGCACCGTGGCCCGCGACGGCAGCCCGCACGACCTGGGCGCCTTCGAGACCGTCATCCGCGTCAACCTGATCGGCACCTTCAACCTGATGCGCATCGGGGCGGCGGCGATCGCCAAGACCGACCCGGCCGACGAGGACGGCCTGCGCGGCGTCGTCATCAACACCGCCTCGGTCGCGGCGCTGGAGGGGCAGACCGGCCAGGTCGCCTACTCGGCGTCCAAGGGCGGCATCGTCGGCATGACGCTGCCCGCCGCCCGCGACCTGTCGGCCATCGGCGTGCGGGTCAACACGATCTGCCCCGGCATCATCGACACGCCCATCTACGGCACCGGCGAGGCCGCCGAGGCGTTCAAGGCCAAGCTGTACGCGCCGGTCCCGTTCCCCAAGCGCATGGGACGGCCGTCGGAGTTCGCGCACCTGGTCAAGGCGCTGATCGAGAACGACTACATGAACGGCGAGACCGTCCGCTTCGACGGCGGCATCCGCTTCCAGCCGAAGTGAGGAACGCATGAGCGAAGCTGTTCTCACCGAAGAGGACGGCGCCGTCCTCATCATCACCATCAACCGTCCCGAGGCCAGGAACGCGGTCAACGGCGCGGTCGCCCAGGGCATCGCCGCCGCCCTGGACGAGCTCGACTCGCGCAAGGACCTGTCGGTCGGCATCCTCACCGGCGCGGGCGGCACGTTCTGCGCGGGCATGGACCTCAAGGGCTTCCTCACCGGGGACAACCCGATCGTGGAGGGCCGCGGGTTCGCGGGGATCGTCGAGCGGCCCGCGGCCAAGCCGCTGATCGCCGCGATCGAGGGCTATGCGCTGGCGGGCGGCTGCGAGGTCGCGCTGGCCTGCGACATGGTGGTGGCGGCGCGGGACGCCAAGTTCGGGCTGCCCGAGCCGTCGCGCGGGCTGGTGGCGGCGGGCGGCGGGCTGCTGCGGCTGCCGCGCCGCATCCCGTACCACATCGCCATGGAGATCGCCCTGACCGCCGACAAGTACCCCGCCGACCGCATGGCCGAGCTGGGGTTCGTCAACCGGCTGGTCGAGCCGGGCGAGGCCCTGGCCGCCGCCAAGGAGCTGGCGCTGAAGATCGCCGAGAACGCTCCGCTGGCGCTGGCCGCCACCAAGAAGATCATCGTCGAGTCGGCCGACTGGTCGGACGAGGAGGCCTGGCAGAAGCAGGGCGAGATCGTCATGCCCGTCTTCGGCTCCAAGGACGCCCAGGAGGGCCCGGCCGCCTTCGCCGAGAAGCGCAAGCCGGTCTGGAAGGGCGAGTGACCCTTCCGTAGCCGAACCCGGACGCCCGGACGGCCTCGCGCCGCCGGGCGTCCTCGGTTGTGGAGGCGGCGGTCCTCGGCGAAAGCTCAGCGCGCTTTCAGGTTGCGTTCAGGTTGGCTTGTCACCCTCTGGGATGATGGACGAGGGGGACGTGTCAGTGGCTGAGCGAACGCCGAACAACGCCGCGGGCGGCGCCCGGGCGCCGGAGGCGCTGCTGCTCGTCGTCGAGGACGAGCCGAACATCCTGGAGCTGCTGGCGGGCAGCCTGCGCTTCACCGGCTTCGAGGTGATCACCGCCACCAACGGCGCGGACGCCGTCCAGGCCGCCCAGCGGCACCGTCCCGACCTGATCGTGCTGGACGTGATGCTGCCGGACTTCGACGGATTCGACGTCGTGCGGCGGCTGCGCTCGGGCGGCACCCGCACCCCGGTGCTGTTCCTGACCGCGCGCGACGCCGTCCAGGACCGCATCAAGGGCCTCACCATCGGCGGCGACGACTACGTCACCAAGCCGTTCAGCCTGGAGGAGGTCATCGCGCGGATCCGCGCGGTGCTGCGCCGGGTGCGCGACGGCGTGCCCGAGCCCACGCCGCGCATGGTGTTCGCCGACATCGAGCTGGACGAGGACAGCCACGAGGTGTGGCGCGGGGGCAAGCCCGTCCAGCTGTCCCCGACCGAGTTCAAGCTGCTGCGCTACTTCATGGCGAACGCGGGCCGCGTGCTGTCGAAGGCCCAGATCCTCGACCACGTGTGGAACTACGACTTCCGCGGGGACGCGGGCATCGTCGAGTCCTACGTCTCGGCGTTGCGGCGCAAGGTCGACAACGTCGAACCACGGCTCATCCACACCCTGCGCGGTGTGGGCTACGTCCTGCGCATGCCCCCCAACGGGGGCTGATCCCATGCCAGCCCCGGACCAGCCGAGGGGCCCCGACTTCGTCCCGCCGGACGACCACCGCCCGGCCGACCCGGGCGCCCCCGCGCCCACCCGGCCCGTTCAGGGGGGCGGGGCCACCCGCCCCGACGGCGTCGCGCCGGTCGGGTACGGCGGCGGGCCTCTTCCCGGCGGCGCGGGAGGTTACGGCGCGGCGGGCCCCGGGTGGGCGGCGCGGCTCGCCGAGCGGCTGCGGGCGGTGGCCGGGCGGACGTCGCTGCGGGTCAAGCTCATCGCCGGAATGCTGGTGCTGGTCACCCTGGGGTTGACGGTGATGAGCGTCGCCTCCGTGTACGTGCTGCGCGAGTACCTGATCGACCGGGCGGACGTGCAGCTGAACGCGGCGGTGGAGCAGGCGATCGGCCAGGTCGTCCCGCAGCTGCGCCGTCCCGCGACCGACATCGGCATCCGGGTGCCCAGCGAGATGTACGCCCAGGTGCGCAGCGCCGACGGGCAGATCCTGGACGAGGAGGCCGCGTTCGGCGAGCGCGGCACGCCCCGGCTCCCGGCGAACCTGGACGGCCGCATGAACCAGCCGTTCACCGTGCGGGGCAACGGCGGGTCGGGAGCGAGCTGGCGGGTGCTGGCCGAACCGCTGCCCGGCGGCTCGATCCTCGTCGTCGGGCTGAGCCAGGACGAGCTGCAGCGCACCGTGGGCCAGCTCATCGCCATCGACGCGACCGTCGGGGTGCTGGTGGTGGGCGTGCTGGCGGGCGTGGGCGTGTGGGTGGTGCGCGCCAGCATGCGCCCGCTGGCGGCGATCGAGCAGACCGCCGGGGCGATCGCCGCCGGGGACCTGTCGCGGCGGGTGCCGGACGCCGACCCGAGCACCGAGGTGGGACGGCTCGGCAGCGCCCTGAACAGCATGCTGGCGCAGATCGAGGCGGCGTTCCGTGCGCGTGCGGAGTCCGAGGCGTCCGCGCGCCGGTCCGAGGAGCTGGCGCGGCGCTCGGAGGAGCGGATGCGGCGGTTCGTCGCCGACGCCAGCCACGAGCTGCGCACCCCGCTGACGGCGATCCGCGGGTTCGCCGAGTTCTACCGGCAGGGCGCGGCGCGTTCGCCCGACGAGCTGGACCGGCTGATCGGCCGCATCGAGGACACCGCGTCCCGGATGGGCCTGCTGGTGGAGGACCTGCTGCTGCTCGCGCGGCTGGACCGGCAGCGTCCCATCGAGCGGCGCCCGGTCGACCTGCTGGCCGTGGCCGCCGACACCGTCCAGGAGACCCGGATGGTCGCCGCCGACCGCGAGATCGAGCTGTCGGTCAGCGGCGAGGTGGCGTTCCAGGTGATCGGGGACGAGGCGCGGCTGCGCCAGGTGCTCGGCAACCTGCTCACCAACGCCGTCACGCACACGCCCGCCGGCACGCCGGTGGAGGTGCGGCTGCGTCCGGGCACGTTGCGCGACGCGCCCGCGGCCGTGCTGGAGGTCGCGGACGAGGGGCCCGGCCTCACCCGCGAGCAGGCCGAGCGGGTCTTCGAACGCTTCTACCGGGTCGACCCGGCGCGCGGCCCGCAGACCCGCAGCAGCAAGCACGCCGGGACCGGCCTCGGCCTGGCGATCGTGGCCGCGCTGGTGGCCGCGCACGACGGGGCGGTGGAAGTGGACTCCGAGCCGGGGCAGGGCGCGGTGTTCCGGGTGCTGCTGCCGCTCGCGCCGGACTGAGCCCTTCCGCACTGAGGCGTTCGGCGCTGAGTCGTTCGGCACCGAGTCGTTCGGCGCCGGCCCTGGGCGAAGTTTGAGGAACGATTCAGGAAGCGTTCAGGTACGTGCGATTCGGTGGCTGTCACAGGGCGCCCTCCGGGGCACGGGCCGTGCCGGCGGAGGCGTGCGCCCTGGCCAAACGCCACCGTGACCGGGAATCGCGCGAACCGCCCGCCCGCGCCGATTCCCGGTCACGGTCTTTGTTCGTGATCTTCAGGGCCGGCCGGAATTGTTTTCAGGTGACTTTCAGGAACGGCTCAGGGACATTCCAGCCCGGTGGCGCATCATCGTCGGTAAGTGAACGACAGGGGGATGAGATGAGCGCCGACCAGCCGAACTTCGCTCCGTATGGGGAGCGGGGGCAGGGGCAGCCGACCCCGCAGCCGCAGCCGGGCCCGCAGCCCGGCCCCCAGACAGATCCGCAGGCGGATCCGCAGGCAGGCCCGCGGCACGACCCGCAGGGCGCCGCCGCCGACACCGGGCCGCAGCCGCAGCAGGCCCCTCAGGACGGGCCGCAGGCCGCGCCGTACGCAGGGCCGTACGCCGGGCCCCAGGCAGGACCGCAGCCGCAGTGGCGGATGCCGCAGTTCGGGCCGCCCGCGCCGGGCATGCCCGCGATGACGCACCCGCCGGCGGGTGCTTCGGGCGGTGTCTGGTGGACGGCGCGCCGCAGGATCGCGGCGGTCGGGGCGGCGGTCGCACTGGCGCTGGGCGCGGGCGCCACCGGGGCGGTGACCGCGCTGGCCGTGTCCGGCGGCGAGACGGTGTACTCCAGCCCCACCGCGGTGTCCGGGGCGTCCAACAAGAACGCGACGGCGACCGCGCAGACGGCCGCGGCCGTGCAGCCCAGCGTGGTGTCCATCCAGGCGCAGACCGCCACGGGGCAGACCGCCGGCGGGTCCGGGGTCATCCTGCGATCGGACGGCGTCATCCTCACCAACGCTCACGTCGTCGAGGACACCGACCAGATCGCGGTGAAGTTCAGCGACGGCAGGACCGCCTCGGCGCGGCTGCTGGGCGCCGACTCCAGTCACGACGTCGCGCTGATCAAGGCCGAGGGCGTGTCCGGGCTCAAGCCCGCCACGCTCGGCGACAGCGGCGCCCTGGCCGTCGGCGACCCGGTGCTGGCCGTGGGCAGCCCGCTGGGCCTGGACGGCTCGGTGACGTCCGGGATCGTCAGCGCCCTCGGCCGCAAGATCCAGGAGGGCGACTCGCAGGAGCAGGCGCCGGGACTGCCGCCCTACCTGCGGGGCCGGCTGTCCCAGCAGCAGACCACGGTGATCGAGAACGCGATCCAGACCGACGCGGCCATCAACCCCGGCAACTCCGGCGGCGCGCTGGTCAACGCGGCCGGGCAGGTGGTGGGCATCAACACCGCGATCGCCACCTCCGGCAACGGCTCGGGGAACATCGGCGTCGGGTTCGCCATCCCGATCAACGACGCCAAGAAGATCGCCGACAAGATCATGGCCGGCGGCGGCGTCTGACCGGCCGGAGGGGGAGAGAGCGCCGCGCCGTGCCGGGTCCGTCTAGGGGGTTCGGGCCCGGTCGCGGCGCGGCATGGGGGGAGGCGGCCGCGTGATCCCGGTGGGGGTCGGGATCACGCGGTCGTGCCGCCGTGCGCGGCCGGACGGCGCGGCGCCGGCATCCTGGCCAGCATCTCGCGCGTCGTCCTCAGGTAGTGGTCGCGGGGGAACGTCCGCACCCGCAGCGGCAGCCGTGGATACACCGTCCGCAGGGTGCCCATGAGCAGGTGGAAGCGGCGTTCGCGGGCGGCGTCCCATGGCCATCCGTACTGCTCGCGGATCGGCGCGGGCGTCAGCCCGGCGGTCAGCAGCCGGATCGCCGCCAGTCCGGGTTCGGCGGCGCGGCCGAACGGCAGCCTGGGGTACAGGACCTGCCGGGCGATGGCCCGGGACGCGTCGCTGATCTCCAAGGTCTGGATCATGTGCGCGTAGTAGGCGCGGAACTCGGGGTAGGCGGCGGGCATCCGCTCCTCGGGGCAGCCCAGGATCGTCGCGAAGACCTTCGTCTGCCGGTAGTACTCGTCCAGTTCCCGCTCGGTGAACGCGCGGCGGAACAGGTACTGGTGGAGCTGCGCCGCGACGGCGAACAGCGTGGCGGCCACCCACACCTGCAGCTCGGGGTCGTCCGCCCGGTAGCCGGGCCCGGTGACGCGGCCGTGGGCGCGGCGCACCAGGGCGCTGAACCGCTCGGCCTCGTCGCGGTCGCCGAACACCACCGCGTACACCCAGCCCATGGTCATCCGCAGCCGCCGCAGCGGGTCGCCGGCGGTGTAGCTGTGGTCGTAGACGCCCTGGGCGACGCCCGGGTGCGCGGTCTGCAGCAGGGACGCGGTGCCGCCGGCCGCGATCAGCACGCCTTCGCGGGAGACGACGCGGATCAGGTCGCCGTCCCGGAACAGTCCCTCGCTCATACGGCCAGTGTAAGTGCCTACTTGCGTACGGGGGTGTGGTGGTCGCCGGGGAAAACGAGGCGACATGATCCGGGACGAGCGGGGATAATCTGGCCCATGCCCGAGCAGATCCGCGTCCGCGACTCGTTCTCCGTGCCGGAGTCCGAGCTCGCCTGGCGCTTCTCCCGCGCCTCCGGGCCGGGCGGGCAGCACGTCAACACCAGCGCCACCGCCGTCGAGCTGTCGTTCGACGTGGCGGGCTCACCGTCCATCCCCGAAACGCTGCGGCGGCGGGCGCTGGACCGGCTGGCCGGACGCCTCGTGCGCGGCGTGCTCACCATCCGCGCCGAGGAGCACCGCTCCCAGCTACGCAACCGGGAGGCCGCCAAGGCCCGCCTGGCCGCCGTGCTCGCCGAGGCCACCGCGCCGCCGCCCAAGAAGCGCATCCCCAAGAAGATGCCGCGCGCCCTCAACGAACGCCGCCTGGAGAACAAGCGCCGCCGCTCGGAGATCAAACGGCAGCGCGCGTCCCGCTGGTACTGACCTGGCGCCGGTGGGGGCTGGTGCCGGCCGGGGTCACGCGGACGCCGAGCGGATGGCGCGCATGGCCTCCCGGCGCTCCTCGCCCGACAGCGTGTCGACGTAGACCTCGCCCCGCAGGTGGCCGCACTCGTGCTGCAGGCAGCGCGCGAAGTAGCCGGTGCCCTCCACGCGGACCGGCCTGCCCTTGACGTCCACGCCCTCCACCACGGCGTGGCCGTACCGGGGCGTGTCGAACCGCAGGCCGGGCAGCGACAAGCAGCCCTCCGGCTCCACCAGCGTGTCGCCGTCCGCCGCGACCAGCACCGGGTTGATCACGTGGCCGACATGGCGGCGGTCCCGGTCGTCGAGGCAGTCGTAGACGAAGATCTGCTGGGCGACGCCGATCTGGTTGGCCGCCAGCCCCGCGCCGTCCGCCTCGTACATCGAGGCGAACATGTCGTCGACGAGACGGCGCAGCGCGGCGTCGAACGTCCGTACCGGGTCGCACTCGGTCCGCAGCACCGGGTCGCCGAGCCGCCGGATCGGCCGGACGGTGCCCCGCCCGCCGTCCCCGCGCCCGCGGCGCCGTGCGTCACGTATGTCGGCCGCCTTGCTCATGACGGTGATCCTACAAAGCGCGACGGCGCCCCGCCCGAAGCGGCGGAGCGCCGTGCACGCGTGCGATGCGTCGTGTGATGTGTCGTGTGAGGTGTCTTCCGATGCGTCCCGAACCCCCGGATCCGGTACGGATCAGCTCGGATCGAGCGGGCCGCGGCCCGCCTGGGGCGGCACCGGGCCCGGGCCGTGCGCGGCGCCGGGGCCGCCGGGCCGCGCGATCTCGGGGTCGTCCACCGGGCCGGGCGCGTGCACCTGCGGCGCGGGCTTGACCTGCTGCGGGGCCGGCGCCGGCGCGGGCGCGTCCACGTTCGCGGGGTCGGGCTCGGGCTTCTTCAGCGGCGTCGCGGGGGCCGCGGCCTGCGGCGCGGGCGGGGCGGCGGGCTTGCCCACACCGGTGCCGCCCACCGACGACGCGGACGGAGCGGACGGAGCGGACGGAGCGGAGGGAGCGGAGGGAGCCGACGGAGCCGACGGGGCGGGCTTGGCCGCCGGGGCGGGGGCGGCCGGGGCCTTGGCCGCGGCGGGCGGCTTGGCCTGGGCCGGGGCCTTGGCCTGGGCCGGTGCGGCGGCCGGGGCGGCCTGCTTGCGCTGCGGCGCGGCCGGCTTGACCGCGTCCTCGACCATCTTCTCCAGCGGCCCGGCCTCGTTCTCGGCCGTCAGCAGGCGGTTGAGGGTCTCGCTTATCTCGGTGAGCCGCTGCAGCGCCGTGGTGTGGTTCTTGGTGAGGTGGTTGAGCCGCTGGGTGGCGCCCTCGTTGATGACGCTGGCGCGGCGCTCGGAGGCGGTCAGCGTCCGCTCGGCCTCCAGCCGGGCGCTGGTGACCGTCTGCTCGGCCTCGGACTTGGCCGCCGACAGCACGCTGTCGGCCTCCTTCTTGGCCGACGCCAGCACCTGCTCGGCCTTCTCCTGCGCCTGGGCCACGTCCCGGTCGGCGCGGGAGCGGGCCTCGTCGATGATGCGCCGCGACTCGTTCTCGGCGTCCTTGCGGATCTCGGCGCCCTTGGCCTCGGCTTGGGCGACCTTGTCCTTGGCCTCGTCCTCGGCCAGGTTGATGATCTGGCGGAGCCGGTCGGACAGGTCGTCGCCGGTGGGCTTGCGCGCCTCGCGCAGCTCGGCCATCTCGCGCCGGGTGCGCTCGACGTCGTCCAGCGCGCGGGCCAGGCGCGCCTCCAGCTCCTGGATCTTCTGCTGGCTGCGCGCGATGTACTCGTCGACCTGGCGGCGGTTGTAGCCGCGCATGACGATCTCGAAGTTGTCCTCACGGAGGAGGTTCGGCAGGATTTCCGCTTCGTTGCTCATGGTGCCTTGGGGGGTCGTCGCCGGGGTGTCACCCCGTCGGGTTCGGGGACTGCACGGGCTTCTACGTCGCTCACTGCGTCGTGAGGGGTGGGCGGGACGTCGCTAAGGGTAGGGAACGTCAGAGTTGACTCTTGTCCGCCCCACCCCGTTCGCGCAACCGGAATGCCTGTTCTCGCTGCTGTTTCTTGTCCCGCGCCACATCGGCACGTTAGCCGCTCCACCGAAAAGCCCGGATATGTCCGAGGCGCCCCGTGCGCGTGTCCCGGCGCGGGGCGGGCCTAGCATCTGCGGCATGAGCTATGTCGGTTCGTTGGGCGAGGACGCGCCGCGCATCCATCCCGAGGCGTGGGTGGCGCCGGGCGCGGTGGTCGTCGGCAAGGTGACGCTCGGACGCCGGTCGAGCGTCTGGTACGGGTCGGTGCTGCGCGGCGACGACGAGGAGATCATCGTCGGGGACGAGTGCAACATCCAGGACCTGAGCTGCCTGCACTCCGACCCGGGGGTGCCCGCCGTGCTGGAGGACCGGGTGAGCCTCGGGCACAAGGCGATGGTGCACGGTGCGCACGTGGAGGCCGGGTCGCTCATCGGCATCGGCGCGATCGTGCTGAACGGCGCGCGGATCGGCGCGGGCACCCTGGTCGCGGCCGGGGCGCTGGTCCCGCCCGGCAAGAAGATCCCGGCCGGGGTCCTGGTCGCCGGGGTGCCGGGCAAGATCGTCCGGGAGCTCACCGACGACGACCGGCTCGTCCTGCGCTACACCCCCGACACCTACATGGAGAAGGCGCGGCGGCACCGCGAGGCCTCCTGGGAGTGACCGTTCCCCGCCCATATGGCCGTGCCTGCCTGCGATGACGCCCCTTTTGCGTTGATCGCCGGAGTGGCGGCCCCGTCATGCTGACTACGATGACGACGTGGTGTGGGGACCGGGCTATGGCAACGCTCCGCCGCCCAGCCCCCCGAGGGGGCAGGATCCTTTCTCGGCGGCTGAGCACGACACGAAGGCGATGGTGGCCGCCGGTTGGTGGGCGTCGGCCCCTCCCCAGCAGCGCCAGCACGCCCTCAGCGGACGGGTGCTGGTGCTCCCGGACGGCACCCGCTGGCTGTTCGGCGCGTGGGCCCGCTGGTACCGCCTGCACCCCTCGGACGGCCAGTGGTACCTGTGCCCGCCCCCGCGCTCGCCGCAGATCCGCATGGCGGCGCGTCCCGCCCAGCACGCGGCGATGGGGCAGATGCCCGCGCTGCCTCCCCACGTCATCCCGGCGGGGCCGGACTTCTCCTACGACGCCCCGGCGGCACAGCCCTTCGTACGACGCTCGTTCCTGCCCGACCTGACGTCCCAGGTGCGTTCGACGGTGGAGTCGGCCGCCGCGCTGCCCGTCGCCGAGTACCCGCACACGTGGCAGCAGTTCACGCCGCAGACGCCGTCCACGGTCGCCGCCGCCTGGGGCGTGCTGCTGTGGTGCGCGCCCGCCCCCGTTTTCGACGCGCGGATGGACGAGCAGATGCTCGACCTGTGGCGTCCCTACCGCGCCAAGCCGCTTCCCCAGGTGGACGGGCCGCGCTGGCTGACGCCTCCGTCGCTGGAGTCACTGGCCGGGCTGTACGCGGAGCGGCTCCGGGCCAGCCGCGTGGACGCCGCCGTCGTGGTCCTGCGCACGATGTGGGCGGTGGCGAGCGCGCTACGCGAGGACGTCCGTTTCCGGGCGCGCGCCGACGCGCTGCTGGCCATTCTCGGGGTGACGCTCAGCAACCCGACGGTCGACTATGACGTGCTGCCGTACGGCGACCAGGCCCTCGTCCAGCAGTGGCTGACCCGCTGCCCCCCGCACCTGGTGCCCGCCCTACGCGACGAGAGCTCCCCCGGTGACAACTTCCGCCACGCCTTCTACAACCTGGCCGAGGTGGTGGGGAAACTCTCCGGGCAGCACGCCGACCCCGCCTACATCGAGCCGCGTCTGGTTGGCGCCGCGCTGCTGGCCGCCGACCTGAACGTGGTGCGCAGGGACGTGGCCGGGAACATCGTCCCCTGGCTCGACCCAGAGATCCGGTACACCGTGCAGGCGGTGCTCGACCAGCAGGGCCATCCGTTGCGGCGCCTCTGGCCGGAGGACCTGCGCCTGCCCGAGCCGCTTCGTTCGGCGATCTCCCGGGGGGACGACGCCGAAACCCTGCTGGCCGCGATGTACGCACTGGATCTGGCGTGGTGCAGGCTGGCCGGGGGGATGCCCGCGCGTCCCCGTGGGTTCCCCGTGCCGAACGCCGTCATCGCCAGGATCATCGGGCGGCACCGCGTGCGCGCCACGGCGTCGGCGGCGACGGTCGCGCCTCTGTCGTCCGCGTCCCCGGCGCAGCCGTCCCACGACCCGTCGTTCGGGGCGTCGCCGTCGTTCGGTCCCATGAGCTCGCAGGGGCAGCCGGGGCTTCCGCCGGGTGTGCCGTCCGGTTCCTCCGGCGGGCCGAGCCGGCCCGACCGGCCCTTCGTGCAGCCGCCCGCGGACGCCGACCGCAGGGAGCGCCGTGACCTGGGCCGGATGCAGCCCCCGGCGCCGAACATGTCGTACTCGCCTCCCGAGCCGCCGATGTCGGCTCCCGAGGAGGACAAGGAGCCCGAGAGCGTCGCCCCGCCCTACACCGAGCTCGGATTCCAGCGTCCGGGCATGCCGAGCCCGGCGAGCCCCGCCGCGCCGCCCGGCCCGGGGGGTTCGCCAGGGGACGCGGCCGCCGTCTACGACATGCCCGCCCCCGCCGCACCGGAGCCGTACAGGGCGCCCCAGCCCGCCCAGCCCCAAGCTCCGCAGGGCCAGCCTGCCCAGCCTCAGCCTGCCCAGCCTCAGCCTGCCCAGGCCCAGGCGCCGCAGCTTCAGCCTCCGCAGCACCCGCAACCGGTGGAGGAGGAGCAGCAGGCGGAGAACGCCGCCCCGCCGTACACCGCGCTCGGCTTCCAACGCCCCGGGGCGCCCTCCGCGACGCCACCCGCGGCCTCCCAGGGGCAGCCTGTGCCCCCCGCCCCTGTCCAGCCCGCGCAACCCGCACCGCCTGCCCAGCAGGCCGCCGAACCCGCCCCGCCCGTCCAGCCCGCGCAGCAGAGCCCGCCTCGCACGCGCGTCTTCAGCGGCGACGACCTGCAGGGCATGGACGAGCAGGAGCAGTCCCAGCAGCCTCCCCGGCCGTCCGGGGGAGACGCCGGCGGCCCCGGCACCCGGATCATGTCCGAGACCATGGTCGGCAGCTTCGACTTCCTGGAGGACACGCCCGCCCCCGACCGGCCCGTCCACGAGATCCCCCCGCCGCGCGTCCAGGAGGAGGACCGGCGCGTCCTGGAGCGGTACGGCATCAGTTTCGTGTCCGGGTCGCAGGACGCGGGCGAGCTGCTCGACGAGCTGCGCGCCCAGGTCGAGGAGTGGAACGCCCCCGCCGGGTCGGACGTGGAGGCCACCCGCGTGGACCGTCCGGGCGGCGCGGGCGATCCCATGACGCGCGTCGACAGGCCGTCGCAGCGAGCGTCGCAGCGAGCGTCGACGACGGGCCTGACCCGCGTGGACGGCGGAGCGGCGCCCGGCCCCGGCGTGCCCAGCGTGCTGCTGGTCGGCAGCCCGCACACCGGCCAGCGGCGCCTGGCCCGGCTGATCGCCCTCACGCTCGCCGAGGCCGGCCTGGGCGACGGCGCCATCCGCGCGGTCGACGCCGAGGACGTGCGCGCCGCGCCCGCCGAGCGCACCGCGCACATCCTCACCAGGCAGGGCCCGACGATCCTGTTCGAGCGGCTCGACGTCGCCATCGACGCCGCGCCCGACCCCAGGGCGGTCGTCGGCGCCGTGCGCAGGGCCCGGCTCAGCCCGGCCGCGAGCACGGTGCTGATCGCCACGTGCGACCCCCGCGCGTTCCGCCGCCTGCGCGAGGACCACCCCAAGCTGGTCGAGGTGTTCCGGGTCTTCCGCATGCCCGACCTGACCGACCTGGACCGGCGCATGACGCTGCTGCACGTGCTGGCCGGGGAGCGGCGCGTCACGCTCGGGCCCGCCGCGCTGGAGGTCGTCCACGCGGACCTGGACCGGCTGCGCGGGCCCGGCGACCTGGTCAACGCCCGCCTGGTGGAGGCCTACCTCGACCAGGCGTGCCAGCGGCACCTGGAGCGGGCCGGCAGCGCCTCCCGCGACCGCCTGGTGCTCACCCCCGACGACTTCGACGGCGTCGCCGAGGGCATCGAGCCCGCGCTGCGCCCGCCCGGCGACGTCGACGGCTACCTCGGGCGGCTGGACGGCCTGTACGGGCTGGACGAGGTCAAGGCCACCGTCCGGGAGCTGCTGGACGAGGCCGAGGTCGAGGCCGAGCGGGTGCGGCACGGGATGCGCGGCCAGGCCGACCGCAACCTGATCTTCGTGGGCCCGCCCGGCACCGGCAAGACCACCGTGGCCGGCCTGCTCGGCGGGATGTACGCCGCGCTGGGGCTGCTGGACGCCGGGCACGTGGTGGCCTGCCGTCCGGTCCACCTGGCCGGACGCGACGCGGTCGACGCCGAGGACCGCGTGCACGCCATGGTGGACCAGGCCATGGGCGGCGTGCTGCTGATCCAGGAGGCGTACCGGCTGGACCGCACCCCCGCCGTGGTCAACGAGCTGATGCGCTGCATGGCCGAGCGCGGCGACCGGTTCATGGTGGTCTGCTCCAGCCCGGCGGCGGAGATGGAGGGCTTCCTGTCGGGCAATCCCGCGTTCCGCGGCCGGTTCGGACGCGTCGTGGAGTTCTCGGGCATGGACGACCGCGACCTGGTGCGGCTGTTCCAGGACTACGCCGAACGCGACCTGTACGTGCTGGACGAGGAGCTGCGCGTCGAGCTGCTGACGCGCTTCGAGCGGCTGCGCCAGGACGCCTCGTTCGCCTACGCCCGCACCGTCCGCGAGCTGTTCGAGCAGACCGTGGCGCGGCAGGCGGCGCGGCTGGCGGGCGTGGACGTCAACGCCGCGACCGTGGCCCGGCTCACCGTCCGCGACCTGCCCGAGTCGTCGCTGCAGCAGATGATGGGCGAGCTGCGTCCCGGCCAATGACCGCCGCGGACGCCCCGTCTGTCCGCCCGTCCTGTCCGTCCTGCCTGCCCCGATGCGTCCCGGCCGCGCGGCGCCGCCGACCGTCCGGTTCGGCCTGGTCCGTACCGGCGGGCCATGTCTTGACATAGGCGGACTAGGCCGGGAATGGCACGCATCATCCCTACGGCGCCCGGGAAGACCGGGCAAAGAGAGTGACCCCCGAATGGCCCGCTTGGGTCATGTGCCGTCAGGGGGCGGACGCGTAGCCTCGACGGTGGGTGCGGGGAACGAACGGAGGTGGACGCGGTGCGCCAGCAGGATGTCGACCTGCGCGTCCACGACCGTGTCGCGCTGGACGAGATCGAGCTCTACGCCGAGATGCTCAGCGCGGTCGCGGCGGCCGAGGGGCCGCTGACGCTCGCGGAGATCGACGTGGTGCTCGGCGTGCGTTCCGACGGAGGCGGTCGTCGCGAGCTGATGCCACGGGACTAGCCGGCACCGGACTGGCTACTGGAGACCGGGATGTGCCGGGGGACGCGGGACGCGCCCCCGGCACATTTGCGTCCGGCCTACCGCCGCCCCCCGACCGCGACCTTCGACCCCCACGAGCCCGCTCGAACGCCCGGCAGGCCGTCGGAAGCCCCCGGGCCTGGCCGGAAGCGGGCTGTAACGAATCTCACGCGGTCTGCCGTGGCCCCCCGCGACCGCCCCTCCGCCGCCCGCCGTGGTGATCCATCCGCCCAGATGGCGGGCTTTGGCGGGAGTGTGCACCTCTTGATCTCGGGCATCTTCTAGGTGAGAGGATGGGGACCGGCAGCCGAAGGAGGGGCAAAGGTTCTTTTTACCGCTGGTTGCCCCTACGATCCTCAGCGGACCGTTCCGGCACTTCAGGAGTACGACGTGCGCTTGCGTCTCACGCCGCGTGAGGACAGCTTCTACGACATGTTCGCCGACTCGGCGAACAACCTGGTCACCGGCGCCAGGCTGCTCGTGGAGCTCATCAGCGACGGCGCCGACCGGGAAGGGATCGCGGAGAAGCTGCGCGCCTGCGAGCACGCGGGCGACGAGTGCACTCACGCGATCATGCGCCGGTTGAACGAAACGTTCATCACGCCGTTCGACCGCGAGGACATCTACCGGCTGGCCTCCACCATCGACGACGTCATGGACGCCATGGAGGAGGCGGCCGACCTCGTCGTCCTGTACCAGATCGACGAGCTGCCCAAGGGCATCGTGAACATGGTCGAGGTCCTGGAGCGGGCCGCCGAGCTGACCGCCGAGGCGATGCCGCGGCTGCGCTCGATGAAGGAGCTCAACGAGTACTGGATCGAGATCAACCGGCTCGAGAACCAGGGCGACCAGGTCTACCGCAAGCTGCTGGCCACCCTGTTCAGCGGCGAGTACGACACCCTGACGGTGATGAAGCTGAAGGAGGTCATCGACCGGCTGGAGGAGGCGGCCGACGCCTTCGAGCACGTGGCCAACACCGTCGAGACGATCGCGGTCAAGGAATCATGAGCGCGGCCGGCAATCCGGGGGCGACGCTGGCCGCCAAGGACGCCGGACCCGGGGCCGAACCGTCGCTGGCCGAGCAGGCGCGCCGGGGGCCGGGCAAGTTCTGGCTGGCGCTGCCGATCGGGATCATCGCGGTCATGCTGGCCGGGGCGCTCGGGCTGCGCCAGGACGCCCAGACCGCGGTGCTGGTGCTGGTCGTGGCCGTCGCGCTGGTCTTCGACTACACCAACGGGTTCCACGACGCGGCCAACGCCATCGCCACCTCCGTGTCGACGCGGGCGCTGACGCCGCGGGCGGCGCTGCTGATGGCCGCGGTCATGAACATGGTCGGCGCGCTGCTGGGCGTGGAGGTCGCCAAGACCGTCAGCGAGGTCATCACCCCGCCGACCGGCCTGCACGGCCTCACCGTGGTCGCCGCCGGAGTGCTCGGCGCGATCACCTGGAACCTGATCACCTGGTACTTCGGGCTGCCGTCGTCGTCCTCGCACGCCCTCATCGGCGGCGTGGTGGGCGCCGGGCTGGCCTCGGCGTCCTCGGTGAACTGGAGCAGCGTCGTCGACAAGGTCGCCATCCCGATGGTGGTGTCGCCGGTCGTCGGGTTCTGCCTGGCGTACCTGGTGATGGTGGCGATCCTGTGGATGTTCCGGCGGGCGCACCCCAGCCGGATAGGGCGCCGCTTCCGCGTCGCCCAGTCGCTGTCGGCGGCGTCGATGGCGCTCGGGCACGGCCTGCAGGACGCCCAGAAGACCATGGGCATCATCGTGCTCGCGTTGGTCACCACCGGGCACGACACCGGCGGCACGGTGCCGCTGTGGGTGATCGTCTCGTGTGCGGGGGCGCTGTCGCTGGGCACGTACGCGGGCGGCTGGCGGATCATGCGGACGCTGGGCCGCAAGGTGATCGAGCTGGACCCGCCCAAGGGGTTCGCCGCCGAGGCGACGGCCTCGATGATCCTGTACGCGACCGCCTACATCTGGCACGCTCCAATCTCCACCACCCACACGATCACCTCTTCGATCATGGGGGTGGGCGCCACCAAGCGGCTGTCGGCGGTCCGCTGGGGCGTGGCGGGCAACATCGTCACCGCCTGGATCCTCACCATGCCGATGGCCGCCGCCGTGGCCGCCGTCGTCTACTGGCTCGTCCACTTCTTCGGAGCCTGATCCGCCGCGTCCCCCATGCCTCCGCGGGCGGGGCCGCCCGGCGCCGTGCGCGCCGTGAGCGGCCCCGCCCGTTCGGCTCACCGGCCGGAGATGCGGTTCAGCGTGGGCGGGGAGATGGGCGAGCTCGTCTCCAGGTACTTCTGGAAGGCGTCCAGGTCGACGGGGCCGAGCACCGGGTTCTTGTCCTCGGTGAAGACGGTGAAGCCGTCACCGCCGCCGAGCAGGAAGTTGTTGGCCGCCACCTTGTAGGTCGCCGCCGGGTCCACCGGCTGCCCGTCCACCGTGATGCCGGAGACGCGGTCGCCGACCGGCCTGGACCGGTCGATCGTGAAGCGCAGCGTCGACGACGGCTGCAGGATCTTCTCGCCCGCCGACGTCCACTGCTGTTCGAGCAGCGCGTCGAGCTGCGCGCCGGTCAGCGACGCCACGCCCATGATGTTGCTGAACGGCTGCACGGCGAACGCCTCGCCGTAGGTCACCACGCCGTCGCCCTCGGAGCCGGACGCGGCGTAGGTGAGGTCCGCGCGCACGCCGCCCGGGTTCATCAGCGCGACCTGGGCGCCCTGGTCCTTCATCGACGCCAGCTGCGCGTCGGCGATCACGTCGCCCATGGCGGTCTCCCCGGTCGGGGACGGCGCGCGGGTGAGGTCGGCGGTGATCCGCCCGATCGGCTTGTTCGCGACCGGCGCCACCCGCTCCTTCCAGGTCTTGACGAACTGGTCGATCTCGGGGTCGGGCGGCACGTCCCGGGTGACGACGTGGTTGTCGCCCTTCAGCGAGGAGCGGACCACGTCGCGGGTGCGCCGGTCGACGCGGAAGTCGACCTGGGTGACGACGCGGCCGAACGACGAGCCCGAGGAGTACAGCCGCGGCTGCCCCTTGGGGTCGGTCACCTTGCACACGTACTGCTGGTGGGTGTGCCCGGACAGCACGACGTCGATCTCGGGGTCGGCGTCGCGGGCGATGCGCGTGCCCGCGCCGGGCACCACGCCGCAGGCGTCGGGCCGCTGCCCGGACGGGGCCTGGTCGCCCTCGTGGACGAGCAGCACCATGGCGCGCACGCCGCGGCGCTTGAGCTCGGCCGCGGCCCGGTTGGCGGCGGCGACCTCGTCGTCGAACTTGAGCCCCTGGATGCCGGAGGGGGTGACGATCGTGGGGGTGGTCCTGGTGACCACGCCGATGAACCCGACCCGCACACCGTTGATCTCGCGGATCGTCCACGGCCTGATCGCGGGCCTGTTCGTCTGCTCCTTCAGCACGTTGGCGCCGAGGTAGTCGAACCTGGCGCCCTTCCACGCGCCCGCGGGCGAGCAGCCGTCGACGGGGTGGCAGCCGCCGTTCTGGATGCGCAGCAGCTCCTTGTAGCCCTCGTCGAACTCGTGGTTGCCGACGGCCGACGCGGTCACGCCGACCTTGCCGAGGAACTCCACCGACGGCTCGTCGTGGTAGGCGGCCGAGATCAGCGGCGAGGCGCCGATCAGGTCGCCCTGGGCGACGGTGACGGTGTTGCGGTCGGCCAGGCGCTTGAGGTGCGCGGCGATGTACGCGGCGCCGCCGGCGGGGACGGACGCGCCGTGCTCGTCCACGGCCGTGCCGGAGCTTCCCGTGGGCGGTTCCAGGTTGCCGTGGAAGTCGTTGAGCGCGAGCAGCCGCACGGGGGCGGTGGGTCCGTTCTGGGCGGCGGCGGGCTGCGCCGCCACGCCCACCGCCAGGCCCGCGAGCGCGACCGCCAGGGTGATTCGTCGTCGGGTCATGCGGGCACCGTAAGCCAGCCGGACGTACGGGTACATGCAGCCCAATGACGTTTCCGTGACGGTTTCGTCAGGGCGGCGGGTGCGTCGGCCCGACCACTCCGCGCGCCGCATAACCTGTGATCATGAGCGGTGTGGCGGTGCGGCGGACGCTGGCGGAACCGGAGATCGCCGAGGTGACGGCGCTGGTGGCCGCCGCCGAGGAGCACGACGGCGTGGGCCCGCTGTCCGAGCACGCGCGCCTGTGGCTGCGCCGCGCGCACGAAGGCCCGGGCGGGCCGCGCGCCCTGACGATCATCGCCGACGGCGCCGTCGTCGCCTACGCGCACCTGGACCCGGCGACCGGCGAGGAGAGCGCGTCCGCCGAACTGGTCGTCCACCCGGCCCACCGGCGCCGCGGCCACGGCCGGGCGCTGCTGCGGGCGCTGCGCGAGGAGACCGGCGACGGGCTGCGCGTGTGGGCCCACGGCGACCTGCCCGCCGCCGCGGGCCTGGCCGGGTCCGAGGGCCTCGCGCGCGTGCGCGCGCTGTTCCAGATGCGCCGTCCCGCCGCCGACCCGCTGCCCGAGCCGCGCCTGGCCGAGGGCGTGCTGCTGCGCGCGTTCGAGACCGGCCGCGACGAGAAGGACTGGCTGCGGGTGAACGCCCGCGCCTTCGCCGACCACCCCGAGCAGGGCGCCTGGACGCTGGACGACGTGCTCCAGCGCGAGCGCGAGCCGTGGTTCGACCCGGCCGGCTTCTTCCTGGCCGAGCGCGACGGCGCGCTCGCCGGGTTCCACTGGACGAAGATCCACTCGGACGGCGTCGGCGAGGTGTACGTCGTCGGCGTCGACCCCGCCGCGCAGGGCCTCGGCCTCGGCCGCGCCCTCACCCTGGCGGGCCTGCGCTACCTGCGCGAACGCGGCGTGCCCGAGATCATGCTGTACGTCGACGAGTCCAACACGGCGGCCGTGCGGCTGTACGAGTCGCTCGGCTTCACCCGTCACGCCGTCGACGTCATGTACGGCGCCGGTCCCGGCGCGGCGTAGGGAACCCGCCGCCGCGGCCGGACGTGGCCTGCGGTGTTAACCCGCCGTCTACGCCTAGGCGAGACAGTTTTTTTAACGTTGCCTGACCCAGTTCACCGTCCGTTCACCTTCTCCAGGGTGACTGGTCACCTCCTCTGCCTAACTTCTCACCCGACGGTGACCCCATGGGCCCAGACGGACCGCCGGCACCCGGCGGTCGGACGGGGTGGGTTGGTCGGGTGTGACCAGGACGGGGCGCCGCCCGACGACTAAGAGGAGATTGACCGGTGAAGAACGGTTCTCGGTTGGCCGCCCTGGGCGGTGTGGTGGTCGCCGGGGCTCTCGCCCTGAGCGCCTGCGGCAGTGACGCCAACACGACCGCCACTGCCAGCAACGCACCCACCGGCAACATCGACTGCGCCAGCGGCATGGTCAACGCGGCCGGGTCCAGCGCGCAGAAGAACGCCATGGACGAGTGGGTCAAGCAGTACACGGCCAAGTGCTCGGGTACTCAGATCAACTACAACCCCAACGGTTCGGGCGCGGGCATCAAGGCTTTCACCGACGGTCAGGTCGCCTTCGCGGGGTCCGACTCGGCGCTCAAGCCGGAGGAGGTCACCGCCGCCAAGCAGCGCTGCCAGGGCGGCAACGCCGTCAACCTGCCGATGGTGGTCGGCCCCATCGCGGTGGTCTACAACCTTGACGGCGTGGACGGCCTTCAGCTGTCCCCGGAGACGGTCGCCGGCATCTTCAGCGGCAAGATCAAGAAGTGGAACGATCCGGCGATCGCCAAGGAGAACTCCGGCGCCAAGCTGCCCGGCACCGACATCAAGCCGGTGTACCGGTCGGACGAGTCCGGCACCACGGAGAACTTCACCAAGTACCTCAAGGCCACCGCGCCCGGCGCGTGGACCGCCGAGCCCGCCAAGAAGTGGCCGTCCAGCGGCGCCGGGCAGGGCGCGGCCAAGTCCGACGGCGTGAGCGGCCAGGTCAAGAGCACCGCCGGGACGATCTCCTACGTCGAGATGTCCTACGCCCACAACCTGAAGCTGAAGACCGCCAAGATCAAGAACGGTGCGGGCGAGTACGTCGAGCTGTCGGCCGACAGCGCGTCCAAGGCCCTGGCGGGCGCCAAGCAGGTCGGCACCGGCAACGACGTCGCCCTGGAGCTCGACTACGCCACCAAGACGGCCGGCGCCTACCCGATCGTCCTGGTGACCTACGAGATCGCCTGTGAGAAGGGCCTGCCGGTCGAGCAGGCGAAGTTCGTCAAGTCCTTCCTGAACTACACCTCCAGCGCCGACGGCCAGAAGGTGCTGACCAGCGTGGGCTACGCGCCGGTTCCGCAGGAAGTGCTGAGCAAGGTGCAGGCCACCGTGAAGGCCCTGTCCTGAGATCGGACCCCAGTGACCGCAGCCCCGCCGCCGAGGACCTCGGCGGCGGGGCACGCCTGGGTTTCGCCTAGTCAGTGAAGGAGGATCCCCCCGTGACCACCGACACGGGCGTGAAGAGCACCGCCGCGGCCAAGGGCCGCGTCCGCGGAGCGGCCATGAGCACCGGACGCGCCGGTGACAAGATCTTTGTCTCGGCCGCACGGGGTTCGGGGATCCTCGTGCTGGCCATCATGGCGGCCATCGCCGTCTTCCTGATCTGGAAGGCGATCCCCGCGCTGCGGGAGAACGAGGCCAACTTCCTCACCAGCGAGGAGTGGGACCCCAACGGGACCACGCCCCGGTTCGGCATCGCCCAGCTGGCGTTCGGCACGGTGATCTCCTCGCTGCTGGCGCTGGTCATCGCGACGCCGGTGGCGATCGGCATCGCGCTGTTCATCTCGTACTACGCGCCGCGGTCGGTGGCGGGCCCCCTGGGCTACCTGGTGGACCTGCTGGCCGCCGTGCCCAGCATCGTGTACGGGCTGTGGGGACTGCTCGTGCTGGCCCCGCACATGGAGGGCGTCAGCTCGTTCCTCAACTCCGTGCTCGGCTGGATCCCGCTGTTCGGCGGCGACAGCCCCGGCAAGAACTCGATCTTCACCGCGTCCGTGGTGCTGGCGATCATGATCCTGCCGATCATCTCGTCCATCTCCCGCGAGGTGTTCCTGCAGGTGCCGCGGGCGCACGTGGAGGCGGCGCTGGCGCTCGGCGCCACCCGCTGGGAGATGATCCGGATGTCGGTGCTGCCGTACGGCCGGTCCGGCATGATCGGCGCCTCCATGCTGGGGCTCGGCCGGGCCATGGGCGAGACGATCGCCGTGGCCATGGTGCTGACGTTCGTGCCCGGCATCAACTGGCACCTCCTGGAGGACGGCGGCACCACCTTCGCCGCCAACATCGCCAACAGCTTCGCCGAGGCCACCGAGACCGGCCGCGGCGCGCTGATCGCCTCCGGTCTGGTGCTGTTCGTGATCACGCTGATCGTCAACATGGCGGCGCGGGCCGTCGTCGCCCGCCGCAAGGAGTTCGTGTGACCACCCTGACGAAGCCCACCGACGACCTGCCGCCCGCGGCCCGCGGCTCCATCGGCTCGGTCTCGGCCGCACGCAAGCTCAAGGACCGGATCGTCCAGGTCCTGGTCTACGTCGCGTTCGGGCTGGCCGTCGTGCCGCTGGTGTCGGTGCTGTGGACCGTGCTCACCAACGGCCTCGGCCGCCTGGACGGCACCTTCCTGCAGTTCTCCATGAACGGCGTCGGCGGCCGCGACGAGGGCGGCGGCGCCTACCACGCCATCCTCGGCACCCTGGAGCAGGTCGCCATCACCAGCTTGATCGCGGTGCCGATCGCCGTGCTGACCGCCGTCTACCTGGTCGAGTACGGCGGCAACAGCAGGCTGGCCCGCGCGGTCAGCTTCTTCGTGGACGTCATGACCGGCATCCCGTCCATCGTGGCCGGCCTGTTCGTGCTGGCGCTGTGGCTGCTGACGTTCGGGTTCACCTACTCGGGGTTCGCCGGGTCGCTGGCGCTGACCATCCTGATGATCCCCACGGTGGTGCGGGCCACCGAGGAGATGCTCAAGCTGGTGCCCAACGACCTGCGCGAGGCGTCGTACGCCCTGGGCGTGCCGCGCTGGCGCACGGTGTGCTTCGTGGTGCTGCCCACCGCGCTGACCGGCATCATCACCGGCGTCATGCTGGCCGTCGCCCGGGTGATGGGGGAGACCGCCCCGCTGCTGCTGACGATCTTCTTCACCAAGGCGATCAACACCAACCCGTTCGAGGGGCCGCAGGCCGCGCTGCCCACCTTCATCTGGGAGCAGGCCGGCGACCCCAACCAGGCGTCCATCGACCGGGCGTGGACCGGCGCCCTGGTGCTGATCCTGCTGATCATGCTGTTCAACCTGGGCGCGCGGCTGGTCGCGCGGGTCTTCCGGCCGGTGAGCCGCTGACCGTCCCGCCGGAAGACGATCCGACCGCGATGCGGCCGCGCGAGGCGACCGCACAGTAGGACCCGATAGGAGCGATTCCCCCCATGGCCAAGCGGATCGAAGTGTCCGGACTGCACGCCTACTACGGCGGCGTCCACGCCATCGAGGACATCTCGATGACCATCGAGCCGCGCTCGGTGACGGCCTTCATCGGGCCTTCGGGCTGCGGCAAGTCCACGTTCCTGCGCACCCTCAACCGGATGCACGAGGTCATCCCCGGCGCCCGCGTCGAGGGCAAGGTGATGCTGGACGACGAGGACCTGTACGGCCAGGGCGTCGACCCGGTGGCGGTGCGGCGCGTGGTCGGCATGGTGTTCCAGCGCCCCAACCCGTTCCCCACCATGTCGATCTACGACAACGTGGCCGCCGGGCTCAAGCTGAACGGGGTCCGCCGCAAGCGCCAGCTCGACGAGATCGTCGAGGAGTCGCTCAAGGGCGCCAACCTGTGGAACGAGGTCAAGGACCGCCTGAACAAGCCCGGCGCGGGCCTGTCCGGCGGTCAGCAGCAGCGCCTGTGCATCGCCCGCGCCATCGCCGTGCAGCCCCAGGTGCTGCTGATGGACGAGCCGTGCTCGGCGCTGGACCCGATCTCCACCCTGGCCATCGAGGACCTGATCGCCAAGCTCAAGAGCCAGTACACGATCGTCATCGTGACGCACAACATGCAGCAGGCCGCCCGGGTCAGCGACCGCACCGCCTTCTTCAACATCGCCGGCATCGGCCAGCCCGGCAAGCTCATCGAGATCGGCGACACCAGCAAGATCTTCACCAACCCCGAACAGAAGGCCACCGAGGAATACATCACCGGCCGCTTCGGCTGACATCGCGCGGTGGCTTGACCACGTGGTGGGGTGCCTTGCCGTCAGGCAAGGCACCCCACCACGTGAAGGGTTTTTGGTTCGCTCCAGTGAGGGAGTGAGCTTGGGTGTGAGTCTCAGGAGGGGACCGGGGCGGCCTCTTCCTGCTCGCCCGGGCGGTGGTCGGGGACGAAGCGGTATCCGACGTTCCGGACCGTTCCGATCAGGGACTCGTACTCGGCGCCGAGCTTGGCGCGCAGCCGCCGGACGTGCACGTCCACCGTCCGCGTGCCGCCGAAGTAGTCGTACCCCCACACCTCCTGCAGGAGCTGGGCGCGCGTGAAGACCCGCCCAGGATGCTGGGCGAGGTACTTCAGCAGCTCGAACTCCTTGAAGGTCAGGTCGAGGACCCGGCCGCGCAGGCGCGCGGTGTAGGTGGCCTCGTCGATGGTCAGTTCCCCGCTGCGGATCTCCCCGGGCACGTCGTCGGCCTCGGCCGCCGCCGACGCCCGGCCCACCGCCAGCCGCAGCCGCGCCTCCACCTCGGCGGGGCCCGCCGACTGCAGCAGCACGTCGTCCAGCCCCCACTCGGGGCTCAGGGCGGCCAGGCCGCCCTCGGTGACGACCGCCAGCAGGGGGCAGTCGAGCCCGGTCGTCCGCAGCAGCCGGCACAGGCTCTTGGCCTGCACGAGGTCGCGGCGGGCGTCCACGAGCACCACGTCGGCCGGTGGAGCGTCGATCAGCGCGGACCCCTCCGCGGGGGCGACGCGCACCGAGTGCAACAGCAGCCCCAGTGCGGGCAGGACCTCGTCGGAGGGTTCCAACGCGTTGGTCAGCAGGAGCAGGTTGCTCAAGTGCCGCCTCCTCGCCCATAAAAACGATGAAGGATCCAGGCTTGCGTCCTCCGTCCGGCACCGGTCGCCGAACCGAAGGCGGGGTTGCCATGAAGGGTGTTCGCACGAACTCCACGGCCCCATCGCCCGGATCCCTATCCCCCGAGCATAGCCGAGCCGACTTTCGGGGCAACGGCCGGACGTCCGCCCACCCCGCCGGACCACATCCGGCCGCCGCAGTGGGAACATCGTCTGGGGACGCGTTCCTCTTTCCTCTGCGGACTCTCAGCGGCTGGTGACGATGGCCAAGGGAACGATCAGGTACTGGGCGGCGGCGAAGGCGGCGGCCGGGGTGGAGCAGGAGCCCTACGACGCGGCGACCCTGGCCGAGGCGCTCGACGCGGCGGCCGGACGGGACGCACGCGGCGCGGACTTCCGGCGCGTGCTCGCCCGCAGCTCGTTCCTCATCGACGGCGACCCCGTCGGCACCCGCCCCCACGACGCGGTGGCGCTGCCCGAGGGCGGTGTCGTCGAGGTCCTCCCGCCCTTCGCGGGCGGCTGACGCATAGCGCCGGGTTCGTACGGAGAGTTCCGCGATGTCATCCCGCAGGGCGACCCGGCGGAACATGGGCGAACGGCACTATCGTGAGGCGACCGTGCGGCCCGTACCTGCGAGGACCCGAGGAGAGGCATGCGCAAGCTACTGGTGGTGTTGATCTTCCTGGCCGTGGTGGTGGGCGTGCTCGGCGTCATCGCCGACCCGATCGCCCGCAACCGCGCCGAGGACGAGATCGGCAGGCAGGTGGCGGCGCAGTACAACCTGTCCACGCAGCCCGAGGTCACCTTCCACGGCTTCTCGTTCCTGCTGCAGGCCCTCCAGGGCGAGTACGAGGGCATCGACGTCGACCTCGGCCGCTGGACCGAGCAGGGCGTCACCGTGCACGACGTCAAGGTCGAGATGCGCGGGGTGGACGCGCCGCTGTCCGAGATCGCCAAGGGGTCGAGCGCCAACGTCACCGCGCGGACCGCGACGGCCTCGGCCGTGGTGCCCTACGACGTGATCAAGCAGCGGGCGCCCCGGGAGGTGCGGCGCATCGGCCAGCGTGGCGACGACCTCGAGGTGGACCTCGCGGGTTCGGTCGCGGGCATCCCGCTGTCGGGCAGCGCCGTGGTCGAGGTCAAGCCCACCTCCCGGGGGATCGCCATCACGCCGGTGTCGGTCGGCGCCGACGGCGGCGTGCAGGTGCCGCTGGCCCTGATGCGGCGGCAGCTCACCTGGACCGTGCCCGTCACCGACCTGCCCGTCGGGTCTCGGATCAGCCGGGTCGAGCCGACGCCGGGCGGCCTGCGCGTGGCCGCGACCGCCGAGAACGTGCGCCTCAACGACCTGCCGAACACCTGATCGCGGCCGATCTCCGGCCCGGTTGAACCGATGGGGGAGCCCGAACGTGATGCGGGTGTGGGTCCCACGGCGGATGAGGGGTTGCTGCGCGCCCTTTACAGCGAGCACGGTGGTCCCCTCCTCGGCTACGTGATGCGGCTGACCGGCGGGGACCGTCCCCAGGCGGAGGACGTCGTCCAGGAGACGCTGCTGCGCGCCTGGCGGCATCCGGAGGCGCTGGCGGGACGTCCCGTGCGGCCCTGGCTGTTCACGGTCGCGCGGAACCTGGTGGTGGACGCCCACCGCGCCCGCCGCGCGCGCCCGCCCGAGACCGGCATCGACGAGCAGGTCACGTCCACCCCGGGGTCGGACGACATCGACCGGGCGCTGGAGTCGTGGACGGTGGCCGAGGCCCTGGCCGACCTCAGCCCGTCGCACCGGGCCGTGCTCGTGGAGACCTACTACCGGGGCCGGTCGGTCGCCGAGGCGGCCAAGGCGCTCGGCGTCCCGCCCGGCACCGTCAAGTCCCGTACCTATTACGCGTTGCGGGCGCTCAAACTCGCATTGGAGGAGCGGGGGTTGGCGCCATGAACGAGTGCGCGCAGGTGCGCACGGCGCTCGGCGTGTACGTCGTCGGCGCGATCGACGCCGCCGAACGCAGCCGGCTGGAGGAGCATCTGGACGCCTGCCCGGCCTGCCGTGACGAGCTCGCCGGGCTGGCCGGGCTGCCCGCGCTGCTCGGACGGGTCGACGAGGCGCAGATCCGGCAGGTCGCGGGCCCGCCTCCCGAACTGCTCGACTCGCTGCTGGCCCGCGCCGCCGAACGACGGCGCACCCGCTGGTTCGGGGGCGGGGTGGGGAGGCTGCGGTGGGTGCCGCTGGCGGCGGCCGCGTGCGTGCTGCTCCTGGTGGGGATGCTGTTCGGCGGCCTGGTGCGGCCCTTCGGGGACGGCGGGCGTCCCACGGCCGAGCGGACGGTCACGGCCGCCCCCCAGCCGCAGGTGACCGCCGCGGAACGGCTGACCGCCTCCGACCCGCGTACACGCATCGACGCCTACGTGATGCTCTACAAGAGGAAGTGGGGCACCAAGGTCGAGCTGTACCTGTCCGGGGCTCCGCGCGGGGAACGTTGCAAGTGGTACGCGGTGGCCCGGGACGGGCAACGCGACCCCTTGGGCAGCTGGTACGTCGCCTACGGCAGGGGCTACGGCCGGTACGACGCGTCCACGATGTTCCAGCGCGACCAGATCTTCTCGTTCGAGATCGTCACGGTGCAGGGACGGCCGCTGCTGACCGTCCGGGGCTGACCGTCCCGGGTGATCGTCGTCCGGTGCCGTCGCGGAACGGAAGAACCGGGGCCGCGCAGCCGTTGTGCCAGGCGATGTCGATCGAAGGCGCCGCGGCGGTGTGCCCGGCGGCGGCGCGGCGGCGTCCTGCGCGGACGGAAAGGGGACGGCGGGTGGACGAGCGTCTCGGAGCCGGTGATCTGGGGGCCGAGCTGGGCGAACGCGCCACGCTGGTGCAGTTCTCGTCGGCGTTCTGCGCCCCCTGCCGGGCCACCCGGCGGATCCTGGGCGAGGTCGCGGCGATGGTCGACGGCGTCGCCCATGTCGAGATCGACGCCGAGAAGAATCTCGACCTGGTGCGCCGCCTGGGCGTCGTCCGCACGCCCACGGTGTTCGTCCTGAACGCCTCCGGACGGGTCGTGCGCTCGGCCGCCGGGCAGCCCCGCAAGGCCGACGTGATCGCCGCCCTCGGCGCCGCCGTCTCGTGAACGCCGCCGCGTCCGCCGCTCCGTCCGCCACTCCGGCTGTCGTGGGGGCGGCGCTGACCTGCGGCGAGGCGACTGTCACTGTCTCGAAAGCCGAGACGGATGTGACAGGGCGCCGATCGTCGGCTTACCATCGGTTCGTGCGTTACCGGACGGAGCAGCTGCTCACGAAGCGTCGCGCGGTCGACTTCTGCCGCGTGACCACCGCGCTCTGTCGTATGGCCTGAGGCATCGAGCCCGCTTTCCGCCCCGAGCTCCACTCGATCTCGTCGAACTCGCCGTACGCACGCCTCCTCTCCGCCAGGAGCACCCCGATGCAGGTACACCCGCGTGGGCAGCGTTGGGCCGCGGCCGTCACGACGGTGGTCCCCGGCGTGACACCGGCGACCGCAGGCCGGTGGCTGCTGGCCGCCCAGGCCGCGGTGTCCGCGATCGCGAGGGTCCTCGGCCCGCGTCGCGCCCGGTACGCGCCGCTCTTCCAGGTGCCGGCACGGCCCCGGCCGGGTGCGCCACGGGAACTGGAGTCCGCCGGTCCGCCTGGGTTCGCGCAGGGCGTAGGTCTGGTCCTCGCCCTGGTCGCGACCGCCGGGTACGCCACGGGGACGGGATGGCTCGGCAACGGTGCCGCCGACTTCGCGCCGGGTACGGCGTTCCTGAACGCGGCGTTCGGGTTCTGCCTCGGCTGCGAGATGTACATGCTGATCCGCCGTTCCACTAGCAAGATCCGCTCCGACAGGGAGGTTCCCGCATGAGCCGCTCCGACGTCCTCGTGGACGCCGACTGGGTGGAGGCCCACCTCGACGACCCCGGCCTGGTTCTGGTCGAGGTCGACGAGGACGTGTCCGCCTACGACAAGGGCCACATCCGCGGCGCCGTGAAGATCGACTGGAAGACCGAGCTGCAGGACCCGGTCCGCCGCGACTTCGTGGACAAGACCGGCTTCGAGCAGCTGCTGTCGGCCAAGGGCATCGCCAACGACGACCTGGTGATCCTGTACGGCGGCAACAACAACTGGTTCGCCGCCTACGCGTACTGGTACTTCAAGCTGTACGGCCACCAGAAGGTCCGGCTGCTGGACGGCGGCCGCAAGAAGTGGGAGCTGGACTCCCGCGAGCTGGTCACCGACGTGCCGTCGCGTCCGGCCACCGAGTACAAGGCCAAGGACCAGGACCTCGACATCCGCGCGTTCCGCGACGAGGTCGTCGACGCCATCGGCAGCAAGAACCTCATCGACGTCCGTTCGCCCGACGAGTTCAGCGGCAAGCTGCTGGCCCCGGCGCACCTGCCGCAGGAGCAGGCGCAGCGGGCCGGCCACGTGCCGACCGCGCGCAACATCCCCTGGTCGAAGGCGGCCAACGACGACGGCACCTTCAAGTCCGACGAGGAGCTGCGCGAGCTCTACACCGAGGCCGGGGTGGACCTGTCCAAGCCCACCATCGCCTACTGCCGCATCGGTGAGCGCTCGTCGCACACCTGGTTCGCCCTGCACGAGCTGCTGGGCCTGTCGGACGTGAAGAACTACGACGGGTCCTGGACCGAGTACGGCTCGCTGGTCGGCGTGCCGATCGAGCTCGGCGAGGCCAAGTAACACCCGACCGGTCGAGACCGAGGCCGCGACCGACGGCCGAGACCCGCCAAGCCGCCCGGCGGCCGTGCCCGCCGTGTCCCGGAGATGTGGAGGAACATATGACCACCCAGGGCTGCGCAGCGCCCGCGCAGACGGCGCATCTGCCCGCTACCGTCGACCTGTCCAACGAGGCCGTCATCCAGGGCAAGGTGACCCGTGACGGCGCCCCCGTGACCAGCGCCTACGCCCGGCTGCTGGACTCGACGGGCGAGTTCACCGCCGAGGTCGTCACCGGCGACGAGGGCGTGTTCCGCTTCTTCGCCGCCGACGGCGACTGGACCGTCCGCGTGCTGGCCGCGGGCGGCGTGAGCGTCGACACCGCCGTCACCGCCAAGACCGGCGAGGTCGCCGCCGTCGAGGTCTCCATCTGACCCGACGCCGGTCGCGAACGACGACAAGGACCCCGGCACCCCGTCACGCGGGCGCCGGGGTCCTTCGCGTCTCACGTCCTGCTGCCGCCCGGCTGCTCACCAGGCCTTTGTGTAACATTCGCGGAATGCCTGGACTGTCGGCGCGTTCGCCGCTCGTGCTGCCGTGGGCGACGCTCAGGCTCGCCGGGCGGTTCGCGCTGCCGCTGGCGCTGTGGTTCACCATGGGGGAGCTGCTGCGGTACGGGGTGATGTACGGCGGCTACCGCCTGGGTCACCTGAAGGGCGCCGCGGCCACGGTCGCGCCGCTGGTGACGGTCAGCCTGCTGGTCATGATCTCCCTGGCGGTCACGGTGGCGATGGTCCACTGCGTCCGGGAGGGCCTGGACGTGGTGCACGCCCGCGAACCCGGCGGCGACCTGACCCCGTGGGCCGTGGGCAACCGCGAGACGGCGATGGAGGCGCTGGGCCGCGCCGTCCTGCCGTTCATGGTGTTCTACCTGGGCTGGGGCCTGCACAGCCAGGACGCCCGCGAGTTCGTCGACATGGCGCAGAGCCGCGGCTTCGCCGAGGGCGGCATCACCGGGCAGATCGAGGGCCTCGGCATGCTCATCAGCCTCGAACGGCACCTGACGCTGGCGGTGGGCCTCACGGCCGGGTTCTTCGTACTGAAGGTGGCGTTCGAATGGCTGGCCCAGGACCGGCTGGCCGGCTCCGGCGCCGTTCTGCTGGCCTTCCTGGAGATCAATTTCGCGCTTTTCGGCATTTTCACCGTCGACCACCTGCGCGGCGAGGCGGGCGAGTGGATCACCGACCGGCGGGTGTGGGGCTGGGTCGAGCAGGCCGCCGGGGGCGGCCTGGACCTGTGGCCCTCGTTCAAGCACGCCGTGCTCGGCTCGCTGATCTGGCTGGTGATCGCCGGGGTGGTGCTGGGCCTGGACACCGGGGACGAGCGGGTCGTGCTCGGCCGCGGCGGCACGGCCCGGCGGCTGGCCCGCGCCGGCGACCTCGACCGGACCGGCAGCCCCCGGGAGATCGCCACCCGCGGCATCCGGGAGATGTGGCTGCCCGCCTGGTACGGGCTGCGGCTGGTGCGCCGGTCGGGCGTGGTGCCGTTCGGCCTGTTCTGCGTGCTGTTCGCGGGCCTGGACGTCGCCGAGCGGCTGGCCCGGCGGCAGATCTACGAACTGCTGGGCCCGCACTCGGCGGCCTGGTGGGTGCCCCGGCTCACGCTGATCGGCTTCGGCACGGCCCTGGTCTTCCAGATCCTGCGGATCTGCCTGCTGGCGGCCGCGTTCAACCTGGTCGTGGCCAGGGTCACGACGCGAACCGCAGCGAAGGCAGCGGCCCCTTCGGCTGGGACGTCGCCGACGGCCGCACCTCAAGCGTGACCGTCCCCGCCTTGGCGCGGGGCAGGACGCCCCTGACGGTGAGCAACGCGGTGGCGCCCGCGCGCGGCGGGGACGACGGCAGCGCCGTCGCGCTCCAGAACCGTCCTTCGGCGTCGCGCAGCCGGTAGGTCATCCCGTACGAGGTGACGGCCTTGGCGCCCGCCGGGGTGAGCGGCCTGATCGCCACCACCATCCGTACCTCCGCCACGTCCGGGTCCGGGTTGAGCGGCGCCTTGGCGACCGTCCGCCGGACGAACAGCCAGCGGGTGCCGGCGAGCGTGCCGACACCGCCCTTGGCCACCACGGTCGGCTTCTCGGGCCGCTCCAGCCGCTGCTGGATGTTGCGGGTGTCGTCCAGCCAGTGCAGCCCGACCAGGGCCGGCAGCAACGTCACCAGTGCCATCGCCTCAAGGAACCGCCGATCCCCGGGCCGCACCCGCCGCCGCGGCTCCTCCGCGTCCTCGGAGCCACCCGCGGCTTCGCCCTCCTGGCGCGTCGAATCGCCGGACGTTTGGTGCTCGCCTCGTTCCCGGCCGCCGGACGGCTGCGTGCCGCCCTCGTCCCGCTGCTCCGTCTCGCGCGCGAGCGGCTGAGCCGCCGACTGCGCCCTCTCGTTACGCGCCGTCCTGCTATAGCGCCCCACGGCAGGCACCCCAGGCGAGGCCCTGTCCGGCCGCTCGAACCAGGGATTGGAGCCGGCCGACCCGTGAGCATCGTGTTCGCCCGGAGTGCGCCGAGGCTGGTCGCCGGGATCTTGGGAGGGTGCCCGGTGGGTCATGATGCCGCCGTTCGCACGTCGTAGCCTTCGGAGGCGCGGCGGACGAGGTCGGTGGCGCGTGCCCGGGTCAGCCCCAGGTCGATCTCGGCGGCCGCGGACAGCTGCGGCAGTAGCCCGCCCTCCCCGACCACCAGCCGCGCACCTTCCAGCCGCCGCGACGGGAGCTCGAAGACGAACGCGGTCCTGTCCCAGATCAGCGGCTGGAACTCCGGGTCGAGCCCCAGCGACACCGACGGTCGCGGGTCCTTCCGGAAGATGTAGCCGCCGGGCGTCTCCAGCTGCGCCGTCTGCAGCCTCAGCGGCTCCCGCCGGCTCATCACCCGCGCGTGGACGATCAGGAACACTCCCTCGGTGCGCACCGGCGGCCTGCTGGGCGAGGAGGACGCCAGCGAACGGGCGGCGGCCACCCGCTGCACCTGCACGCTGAACTCCGGGTTGGTGACGACCTGGCCGATCCGGCCGGTGTCGCGAATCGGGGCCAGTTGCCGCGACTCCACCTCCGGCGTCAGGTCGTACAACCACATCGCCGCGGCGAGCAGGGCGGTGCCCACGAGCGCGGCGCCGCCCTGGACGAACAGCCTGCCCGCGTTCATGACGGCGCCACCGGCAGGGTGAGCCGTCCGGCCAGCCCCGCGTCGTCCTCCAGCTCCACCCGCCACCGGAACGAGGTGTCGGTGAACCCGGTGCCGAACTCCCATTTGCGCAGGCCCACGGTGAACGCGGCGGGCGCCTCGCGCGGTCCGAGCGGCCACCGCGCCGCCGCCTCCACGGGCAGGCCCGGCTGGACGACGGCGGTGGCCGAGCCCGCGGCGGTGCCCTCCACGTCCTCGGGCTTCACCCACTTGCCGTTCGCCGCACGGGCCGCCACGCCCTGGCCGAACCCGCTGAGCCCCAGGGAAGCCGTCTCCTTGCCCTTGTTCACCACCCGCAGCCGCACTTCCAGGCGCCGCTGCGGCGCGTTCCCGAACGGCGGCCTGACGTTCACGATCCGCGCGTCCCGCACGGTGACGTCGAACCACCCCTGGTCGATCGGCCTCCCCGGTGCCTTGACCGGTTCCTGCGGCGTCTCCCGGAGCCCGCCGGTCAGCCACAACACCGACACCAGGACCGCCGCCGCACCCGCCGCCGACAAGGGCACGAGCCATCTCGGCCGCGTGGGCGGCGTTGTCGACGTGGAGGCTCGCACGCGCCAGATGCTAATCCCGGCTTCCGACAACCGACAGGCCGCGGCCCGTCACCGCCCGGTCCTAGGCGGCCTCGCGCACCGCCGTGCTCAGCGGTTGCCGCCGATCTTGGCCAGGGTGTCGTTGATGGCCTGAGTGATCAGCTCCATCTGCCGGAGGCTCTGGTTCTGGATGTCCTCGGCCTGCTCACCCGGGTCCGCCTCCCGCTGGGCCGCCCCGGCGGTCGCCGCCTTGGCGCGCAGGTCCTCCAGCGCGGCGTTGACCGCCACCACCAGCTGCTCACCCAGCTCCTGGGGGGACATCCGCATGGCCTTCTGATCCAGGTCCACGCTCTTGACGCGGCCCCCTGCCTCGGCGGTCACCTTGATCCTGCCGTCGGCCGCCTCGCCGACCCCCTCCAGCGTGTCGCCGTCCGCGGCCTTGGCGCTCTTCGCGGGACGGGGCGCCGTGTCACCCTGCCGCATCGACTCCAGGGTCTTGCGCGCCTCGGTCAGCATCCGTTCGAGCTCCGCGCCCGAGAACTCCGCCACCCTTGTCACCCTCCAAGATCGAATCCCGTCCGCCAAAGGAGCATATGACGCCGCATGGTCGGATACGGGGGCATTCATTGGACGATTAGTGGAGGTGCACGCCACGCGGGCCGACCGTACCGTCCGCGCCGCTCCGAACGCCGCAGGGCACCACGACGGCAGTCGGAGTTTCGTAGGCTTGCGGTGACGAAGGGGAGGCAGGTGTCCGACTCGAGCTGGCAGCAGATCGTCCTGCGCGAATTGGGAATGCCCCGGCGCGGACTCGCGACCCTCGCCCCAGAGCCGGACAACCCCCCGCAAGGATCAAAACCCCACCCCACCCCGACGGCAAAGCCGAACAAGCCCGCCCACCCGACCCCAAAGGCACCACAGCCGGCCGCCCCAGACAGTGCTCCACAGAGGCCAGCGCCCCACCCCTCGCCGATGGCGCAGCCGAACGAGCAGGCGCCCGCGCCCCCGAAGGGCCAGCCCGCACCAGCGCAGCCGCCCGCCCCGGACAGCGCACCGCATGGGCCAGCGCCCCATCCCACTTCGGTGGCGAAGCCTGGGGAGCCGGTGCCTCCGTCCCCAAAGATGGCGCAGCCGGGCCACCTGGCCTCAAAGGCACAACCGACGTCGGCGCAACCGTCCGAGCCGGATAGTGCTCCACAGGGGCCAGTGCCCCCCTCCACTCCGGTGGCGCAGCCGGGTGAGCCGGTGCGTCCGACCCCAAAGGCACCGCAGCCGACGTCGGCGCAGCCGCCCGCCCCGGACAGTGCTCCACAGAGGCCAGCGCCCCACCCCTCGCCGGTGGCGCAGCCGAGCGAGCAGGTGCACGCGTCCCCGAAGGGGCAGCCCGCACCAGCGCGCCCGCCCGCCCCGGACAGTGCTCCGCATGGGCCAGCGCCCCATCCCACTGCGGTGGCGCAGTCTGGGGAGTCGGTGCGTCCGCCCTCGAAGGTGCCGCAGACTGCGCCGACGCCGAACCGCGAAGCGAGCGGTGCTTCGCAGGGATCGGCCGTCAATCCCGCTCCAGTGGCGCAGCCGGGCCAGCCGGTGCGTTCGGCGCCGCCGATGGCGCAGCCGACGTCGGCGCGGCCGCCGGAATCGGACAGTGCTTCGCAGGGGGCGGTGGCCAAGCCCGCTGCTGGCGAGCGGGGGTTGCTGCGGCATGGTGACGGGGGGATCGGCGATGAGCTGGGGCGTAAATCGCATCATGGTGACCCGCTGCTCGTGCGGATGGGGCGGGGTGTGCGCAAGGTCGTCGGCGGCTCCGGAGCGTCCGACGGTCAGGCTCAGGTCGCGATCGCGGAGATGCTGCGGCGTCCGGTGCCCGGTCTCCGGCGGCTCACGGTGGTCAGTGTGCGCGGCGGGGCGGGGAAGACCACCATGGCGGCGCTGCTGGCGACCGAGCTGTCGTGGTATCGCGCCGACCGCGTGCTGGCCGTGGACGCCGACGCCGAGCTGGGCTCGCTGCCGCTGCGGCTCGGAGTGCAGGCCGAACGCTCGCTTTTCGACCTGGTCGAACGTCGGCCCCGTTCGTTCGAGGAAGCCGCGCCGTACCTCACGCGCGCAGGCGAACGGCTGTGGGTGCTGTCGGCCACCCGTGGCGGGCGCATCGCGGAGCAGTTCACCCTCGACGCCTTCGAGACCGCGCTCGGCACCGTCGGCGGTCATTTCGCCGCCGCGGTCGTCGACTGCGGCGCGGGCATCCTCACCGACCTGCACCAGGGCATCCTCGCGGGCACGCACGGCCTCGTCCTGGTCACGCCGGGCACGGTGGACGGCGCACTGAGCGCCCGTGGCGCGCTGGAGTGGTTCCGTAACAACGGCCGGCGCGAGCTGCTGCAACGCACCGTCGTGGCGACGGTGACGCACGCGCCGCAGGCGAGCGCCGACCTGGAGCGCGCCGAGCAGATGCTCAGCCAGTGGCAGCTGCCCGTGGTGCACGTGCCGTACGACCGGCATCTGGCGGTCGGCGGCGCGTTCGACGCGGGCAAGCTGGCCGGGGACACCGGGACGGCCGTCGGCCGCATCGCCTACGAGGTGTTCGCCCGTTCGATCGGCGCGCCGGGGGTGGGCGGATGAGCTGCGACCTGGTCGCCGTGGTGCGCCGTCCGCCGGACGTGCGGGCGGTCGTCGACGGGCTGATCGCCATGGGGTTGCCGCTGGAGGTCCGTGGCGGCGAGCCCGCGGCCACCCGGCTGTACGACCTCGCGGGTCAGCTGCTCGTGTCCATTGAGGCGCCGGTGCCGGTGGCCGTTCCCGGGGAGATCCGGCGGCTGCTGGGCGCGGAGTTCACCGAACGGCTGGCGTCCTCGGACCAGGTCTGGTGGGTGGACGTCCGCGCGGCCGCCGACGTGCCGGAGGGCCCGCAGGTGGCCCGCCGCTTCGCCGACGCCCTGGTGCGCTGGCTCGGCGGCGCGGTCCACCCCGACGGCGAGTCCGACGGTCCGCCGCTGAGCTGGCGCGCGACCGAGGCGGCGGCCGAGGCGGCAGGCGCCGGCGGGTCCGCCGCTACCGGCTGAGGCCGGCGTCACCGGCCCGCCGCCCGGACTGGTGGCGTCAGCATGCGGCTCGGGTTCGGACGACGGACGCGCAACGATCGGTTTCCCTGGCGGGTTCGAGTGGTGGCGCAGTTGAGCCGCAGCCGTGTAGAGAAACGGCGGCGTTGAAGTGTGGGCGGGCCCAGGGGGCGCACAGGGCCTCAGCTCGTGGGGCTGTTATGGCGAAGGGCCGTACCGGGGGCGGTACGGCCCTGTGGGGGTCTCGTCAGCTGCTGAAGCGCAGGGCGTTGGTCACTTCGACGCCGAGTTCGCCCGCCGTGTTGTAGACGGAGCCGGTCCGGTCGCCGACGGCGCCGCCGCGTGCCCAGTACGACTGGGCGTAGATGATCGAGGAGTTCAGCGTCCAGGCGCGGGTCCACTGGCTGGGCTCCTGGGAGAGCTGCGGCATTCCGCTGGTGTTGGACGGCTTGAGCAGGCGGGGCCAGCCCTCGGAGTAGACGGCCCGGCTGAGGCCGTTGGCGTCGGACGAGCTGCCCACGTTCACGACCGAGATGACGGTGACGATGCTGCGCGACGGGTTCGCGTACACCGCCGAGTACATCTGGCCCGTGCACGGGTAGAGGCGCAGCCGCTCCAGCATGGTGGAGTTGGCCCGCGCGGTGCACGAGTCGACACGCGTCCCGACCTGCGTGAACGTGTTGCCGCGCGCGGTGCGGATCGTCGACTTGAGCACGCCCTGCGGGTCGATTCCGCCGGTGCCGGTCGTCGGGGTGCTGTAGGGCGAGTACGACGGCGTCGCCGTTCGGGACACGGCGAGCGGGGGCGTGGGGTCGTCATCGTCGTCTCCGCCGTTCGCGAGCACGACGACGACGCCGACGATCAGAACGAGTACCAGGAGCCCGCCGCCGAGAAGCAGGGCGATGATGACACCGCCGCCACCGTCGCTCTTGGGCGGCGGAAGCGGGTTTCCGGGCACTCCGGGACCGAACGGCGGCCCCTGCTGGGGCCCCGGCGGGTAGCCCGGCTGCCCGGGCCATTGAGGCGGCTGCATGGTCCCTCCGAACAGGTCGAACGGTGAGGTTTCAGCGAGACGTGGACGGCGCGGTGGTCATCAGACGGCCCGTTCGGTCCTGATTGTCGCTGTTTCGGCCATCTCTTTCGATGCCGTCGAGGCGGCCGATGTTCATGTGACGCATCGTCGTCCGCGGCCGTTCCCTCGTGCCGGAAGAAACGCGGGGACGTCGTTCGCGCCGGTCAGCGGCCGGAGTGGTGGGCCAGCAGCGCCGACAGCAGCCGTACCAGTTCGCCGCGTTCGGCGGGGGAGAGCGGGGCGAGCAGGTCGTCCTGTATCTGGGCGAGGACCTGGTCGAGGCGGTGCAGGTGGCGCGTCCCCTCGGGGGTGATGGTGATGACGTTGCGGCGCCGGTCGGCGGGGTCGGGGGAGCGGCGCACCAGGTCCTGGTCGGACAGCTCGTTCAGCATGGCGACGACGTCGCTGCGGTCGATGCCGGTGCGGCGGCCGAGTGCCGCCTGGCTGGCGGGGCCGAACTCCTCCAGGGCGGCCAGCAGCCGGTAGTGGTAGCCGCGGGCGCCGGCGGCGGCCATGCTCTCGGCGACCAGCCGGTGGGAGTGCAGCGAGACCTGGTTGATCAGCCAGCTCGGCGCGTCCTTCAGGCGGGCGGGGGTGCCGTCGTCGGCCGTGGCGTTCATGCCGTCAGTCTACCCAGTCGTTGGTCATCCCCACGATTTCTCGCCGGTTCGCCGAGCGCAGGTACGACGTCGTCCACTGGACGGAGTTCGACCGCGGCGGCCACTTCCCGGCCATGGAGGTCCCCGGCCCGTACGTCGAAGACGTCCGCGCGTTCTTCCGCGGGCTCCACTGAAACGGCCCGGCCCGTTCGTGGCCGGACGTGGCCGGACGGCGCGTCCGGCCTGGTCAGGGCGTGAGCGGAGGGTGATGACGTGTGCACCGGGCGGCAGTAGCATGCCGGGGCATGCCAGAGAAAAAGATGAATGGCGGATTCGTCGCCTGTCTCATCCTCGGCGTGCTCGCGCTCATCACCGCCGTGGGCGTCCAGTTCCTGAACATCGTCACCGCCGGGGACGACTCGCGTGATCCCCGGCAGATGGCCGAGCTGGGGAACTTCACCATCGTGTGCGCGATCACCGGGGTCGGCATGATCCTCGCCGGTGTCGGGCTCCAGCTGGGCGGCCTCGCCAAGGGCCCGGAGCACGCCGCCGCGCCGGGGCGGGCGGCGGCCTACCCGCAGTTCCCGCAGCAGCAGCAGTACGCCCAGCAGCAGCCGCAGTATTACCCGCAGCAGGGAGCCGCCGTTCCGCAGGCGCAGGCCCAGCACGCCCCGCAGGCTCAGTACCAGCAGCCGTCGCCGCAGCAGGGGCAGTCGCCGCAGCAGTCCCAGCAGCAGGGGCAGTCGCAGCAGCCGGAGAGCTGACGCGTCATGACGGCTGGGCGGACCGCAGGTGCCGCATGACCTCGCGGTGGCGTCGCCAGCCGTCGGGGGAGCGGCCGTCACCGAGCGGGAAGAGGGTGACCGGGGCGCCCGGCGGGCCGATCTGCCGGCCGGGGATGCCTGGCGGGCCCGTCACGGTGCCGGTGACGGCCAGCGCGACCGGAGCGGGGCTGCCCGTCCAGCGCGGTTCGGCGGTCAGGTCGGCGCGGCCCGGGACGAGCTGGGCCAGCAGGGAGGTCACCGGCTGCTCGGCGGCCAGCGCGCCGATCAGGGACGGCAGGTGCCGCAGCGGCGGCGGGTCGTCGGCGGTGTAGCCGACGGTCACGGTGGTCACCTCGGTCGTCGCGCCCGTGCCCGCCGCGGTGAACTCGCACACCGCCTGGGCCGGACGCGGGCCGTCGCCGATGACGACGAGCCGGGCCGAGGCGCGGCCGCGGGCGTACTCGGTGAACCGGTCGGGCTCCCAGGAGTGCGCCAGGGGTTCGGCGGCGCCCCACCCGGCCGGTGGCCGGCCGGTCAGCAGCCGCAGGAGATGGTCGGCGGCGCCGCCGAGGGTCTCGTCGCCGGGGCCGTGCTGCGAACGGTAGACCAGCGCGAGCTGCGCGCCGATCGGGGCGGTGGGACGGGTGGTGAAGCCCGGCGCGTAGTCGCGGGCCTCGGGCACGGGGACGAACGTCGCGCCGTCCCACTGCAGCGGCCGTCCGGTCAGGCCCTCGTAGTAGCCGTCGCCGTCGCGCACCACCCACTGCGCCGTCCGGCCGGCCACGACCGAGCGCAGCGGCAGCGACAGCCGCGTGTCGATCGGGGTGACGAGCTGCAGCGTGCGCCCGGAGGCGGCGCAGTCGTCCAGGGATTCGGCCAGCCAGGCGTGCAGCGCCACGAGGGGACGGTCCTGCAGTACGACCATCGCCTGGTCGGTCAGGGCGTCCACGATGCTCATCCTCACCGGAGTCTAGTCGTCCCGTAGCGCCCGGTAGTGGCCGGAGCCGGCGGGCCGCGACTTTGCCGTGAACCGGGTGGCGGCTGTCCCCTGTGTGCTGAAATGTTACGGATGCAGCGATTGGCGGCGCCCCCGCGCGTGTACTTCGACAACGGCGCGGCCCCGCCCCCGGAACCGGGGCGGAGCCGCCGTTGGCGCGTGCTGGGCTGGGTCTCCATCGCGCTGTCGGCGCTGCTGGTGGTCGGCAGCCTGACCGCCTACGGCTTCTGGCGCCGGCTGGACGGGCAGATCACCCGCGAGAACGTCGACGACAAGCTGGGCGAGAACCGTCCGGCCAAGCTCAACAACTCCATCAACATCCTGCTGATGGGCTCGGACAGCCGCCAGGGCGAGAACGCCCGGTACGGCACCGAGGAGGGCGAGCGCTCCGACACCACGATCCTGCTGCACATCTCCCCGGGCGGCGACCGGGCCATCGGCCTCAGCTTCCCGCGCGACACGATGGTGCAGCGCCCCTCGTGCAAGACGCGCAACGGCGGCACGCAGCCCGGCGGCCTCAGCATGCTGAACGCGGCGTACTCGATCGGCGGCCCGTCCTGCACCTGGAAGACCATCGAGGCCATCACCGACATCCGCATCGACCACTACGTCGAGGTCGACTTCACCGGCTTCAAGCGGGTGGTGGACGCCCTGGACGGCGTGGAGATCTGCGTGCCCAAGGCCGTCAACGACCCCAAGGCCGAGCTGTACCTGCGCGCGGGCAAGCAGACCGTCAACGGCGACCAGGCCCTCGGCTACGTGCGCACCCGCACCGGCGGCCTCGGCGACGGCTCGGACCTGTCGCGCATCAAGCGCCAGCAGCAGTTCATGGCCTCGGTCGTCAACAAGGCCACCAGCCAGGGCATGCTCACCGACCCGGGCAAGGTGTACGGGTTCCTGTCGGCCGTCACCAAGTCGATGAAGACCGACAACCGGCTGACGCTGTCGGTGATGCAGCGGCTGGCGGGCAGCATGCAGGGCCTCAGCGCCGGCAAGGTGCGGTTCGTCACCGTCCCGGTGCAGGCGTATCCGGCCGACCCCAACCGCGTGCAGTTCAACAACGCGCTGGCCCGGCCGCTGTTCAAGGCGATCCGCCAGGACAACGAGGTCCCCCAGAACAACCCCGGGCCCAAGCCCCCGGCCGCGGGTCAGGCGGGCGGACGGCCCGGCGGGGCCCGGCCGGGCCCCGCGCAGCCGCCCGTCCCCCCGAACCAGGTGAAGGTCGCCGTCTACAACGGGACGCCCACCGACGGGCTCGGCCAGCGCGTCGCCGACCAGCTCGCCGAGAAGAACTTCCAGGTCGTCAGCGTCGGCAACACCAAGGCCAAGTCCACCGCCCGCACGCAGATCCTCTACGGCGCCGGCGCCGAACGGCACGCCGCCGCGCTCGCCGCCGTGCTGCCCGGACGTCAGCCGCGCCCGTCCGCGACGGCCAGACCTGGCCAGGTGTACCTGGTAATCGGACGGGACGGGGCGAACGTCGCGGGGGCGGCCCGCCAGGTGCCCAAGGTGGCCGGGGAGATCCGCGCCGACCAGGACGTTTGCGCCCAGACATGACCGCGCGCGCAGCTCGCGGGGCAGGCGCGGGAAATGTTACAAGGGGGTGAATACAGCGAGGAACGCGAACAACCGGTCGATGGTCCGTCCGGCTCCGCTGTATCTTGGCGACGCTCACGAACCTTTCACCTACCTTTGGCAATGAACCAGCTGGACGTGACGGCTCCCCGCCCGTGACGACCGCGGGGCCGCGTGCGGCCCCACCGCACAACGGCCCGCTCCCGGGAATGGACAGTTCTTGAAGGCCGACATCCCCCCCGAACCCTTCGCCCTCCTGATGACCGTCTACGGCGGTGACCGGGAGGAGTATGTCCGGGACGCCTTCCGCAGCGCCGTGCACGACCAGACCGTCCGGCCCGACCAGGTCGTCCTCGTCCAGGACGGCCCCGTCTCGCCCGAACTGGAGTTCTGCCTGCGCGGGCTGATCGCCGCCAGCCCGGTCGAGGTGACGTTCGTGCAGCTCCAGCGCAACCGCGGCCTCGGCCCCGCACTGGACGCCGGGCTGCAGGCCAGCCGGTTCGACATCGTGGCGCGCATGGACGCCGACGACGTGGCCATGCCGCACCGCTTCCAGATGCAGGTGCCGCTGGTGCGCGCCGGGGCCGACCTGGTGGGCGCCGGGCTGCTGGAGTTCGGCTCCGGCATCGACGACGTGGTGGGCCGCCGCATCCCGCCGAGCGACCCCTACGACATCGCCCGCTACTCGCGCCTGCACGACCCGTTCAACCATCCGACCGTCGTGTACCGGCGCAGCGCGGTCATCGCCGTCGGCGGCTACGGCGACCTGCCGCTGATGGAGGACTACTGGCTGTTCGTCCGCATGATCGCCAACGGCGCGCGCGCGGTGAACATCGCCGAACCCCTGGTGTACTACCGCGTCGGCGACGGCGCGTACGAGCGGCGCGGCGGCCGTGAACTGCTGCGCTCGGAACTTCGCCTGCAGCGCGAGATGTACCGCGAGGGCTTCATCACCCGCATGCAGTACTGGCGCAACGTCATCATCCGAGGCGGCTACCGCCTGACGCCCACACTGATCCGCCGCCCCGTCTACCGGCTGATCGTCGCCCCCTACGGCGCCCGCCGCAACCGCAACCGCGACGCGCCCGATACGCTGCCGGCCCCGCAGCAGCAGGCCCCGGTCGCGCAACCGGAGCCCGCGGCCCCGCAGCCGCAGGTCCCGGCCCCCGCCCCGGTCCCTGAGCCGCAGCAGGTTCCGGCTCCCGCTCCGGCCTCTGAGCCGCAGCAGGTTCCGGCTCCGGCTCCGCAGCCGCGGGGCGCGGCCGTGCGGCCGAAGCCGGCTTCCCGATACGTCCCGCGCCACGCCCGCGACCAGCGCGACGCGGTCGCGGGCGGCGGAAGCGAGGGCTGACCGGCCGTCAGGGGACCGGGCGCGTCCACAGGATCGGCTGGTCGTCGTTCTGGTCGGCGGTGCGGCCCACTCCCAGCAGCTTGCCCTTGAACGCGGCGAGCCCGGTGACCTGCTGCTCGCCGTCGCCCGCCAGGCCCTTGCCGCCGGGCTTCTGCGACGTCCAGGACGAGCCGTTCGCCGACGTCCACGACACCACGTCCGCGGCCCCCGGGTCGCCGGTGGTGCCGGTGGCGGCGAAGCCCTTGCCGGCCGACGACAGCGAGGTCATGGTGACCTTGGCGTCGCCGCCCGGCGCCTGCAGCGGCTGCCAGGTCTTGCCGCCGTCGGACGAGACGTACCCCAGCCACACCAGGCCCTGCCCCGTCGCGGCGATCCCGGCGGCCACCAGCGTGTTGCCGTTGGACGCGACGTGCGTGAGGTGCCCCTCCTTCGTGCCGCCCGGCAGCGACAGCAGCTGGAGCGTCCACTGCTTGCCGTCCGTCGACGACCACACGCCGGGACGGTTGCCCGCCTTCGGGTCGCGGACACCGCCGACGGCGGCGTACCCGAACGAGCCGCCGGTCACGTCCAGGATCCACCGGGTGTCGCCGTTTCGGCTGTTCAGCGCGCCGTTCGGGCCGGCGTTGGCGCCCGCGTCGCGCCCGCGCTCCCAGTTCTTCAGGTCGGCGGAGAACCAGGCGGCGGCCGACGTGCCGTCGGTGCCGACGACCACGTAGCCGGCCTGGCCGGACGCCGCCGCGCTGGTCGTCGGCACCGCCCGGGAGCTGCCGCGGAACGCGGCGGCGGTGTCGACGGCCTGCCAGGTGGTCCCGTCGGCGGAGGTGACGACCAGCGGCCGCCGCGGCGCGACCTGGTCGTAGCCCACGGCCAGCCAGCCGGACCCGCCCGAGGTCACGTCCAGGAGCTGCTGCGAGCCCGGACGGGTGAAGGCGGCGCCGAGCCCCTGGGCGGGCTGCCAGGTGCCGCCGTCCTGGGACGTCCACACGGCCGCGTCGCCCGCCGCGCTGCCCACGGCGACCGCGCGGTCGCCGGTCGCGCCGACCGCGATGACCGAGTGGTCGGAGCGGACCGCGCCGGGCACCTTGGCCAGGTCGACGGGGAGCTGGCGGCCGCCGCCGTCCCACACGCCCAGCAGCGGGTCGGCGTCGCCGCCGCCCGGCTCGGTGCCGACGAGGACGGTCTGCTCCCCGGCCAGCGCCGCGTCGTTGATCTCACGGCCCGGCTGGGCGGCCAGCACCCCGGTGTCGCGCCAGCTGCGGCCGTCGGCGCTGCGCGACAGCAGCACGTCGCGGCCGCGCGTGACGACGGCGGCGAAGCCCTTGTCGTCGCCGAGCAGCTGCGTGGTCACCCGGTAGCCGGACGTCTTCAGCGTGCCCGCCTGGGTCCACGAACCGCCGTCCTTGGAGACGAACGCCTGGCCGTGGGCGGAACCGCCGGCGCCGAGCTCGCGCACCGCGACGAACCCGGCGGGGCCGCCGCCGATGATCAGGCCGCGCGAGCCCTTGGGCACCGGGACCTCCGAGTTGGTCCAGGTGCGGCCGCCGTCCTGCGAGCGCCACACCCTCCGGTACGCGCCCTGGCGGCCCTTCTGCGGGGTGACCAGGGCCTCCATGAGGATGACGTCGCCGCTGGCGGCGGCCGTGACGAGCTGCAGCCTGGCGTCGCGGACCTGCAGGCCGATCTGGTCGCCCGAGCGCGGCTCCCAGCGGCGGCCGTCGCCCGACAGCCAGACGGCCGGGACCGAGTCGCTGAAGTCGCCCTTGGCGGAGGTCTCGCCGACGGCCAGGAAGCGGTCGCCCGCCGCCACGATCCGGTTGACCCGGGTGTTGCCGCCGAACACGTCGCCGACCGCGTCGGGCTGGCGCTGCCAGTCCCGCCCGTTCTCGCTGGTCCACACCGCGCCGCCGCCCACGCGCGAGCCGATGGCCACCCAGCCGCGCGACGAGCCGCCCACAGCGGCCGGGACGTCGCCGACGCGGGGGGCGGTGTCGTCGGCGCCGCGCACCGCGGCGGGCCCGAACGTGCGGCCGCCGTCGGTGGAGACCAGGAACATGCCGCGCGAGCCGCGCGGGCCGGTCTCGCCGCCCACCGCGACCACGGTGGAGCCGGACGCCGCGACACCGGTGATGTCCTGGTCGTACCCGTCGGTGCGGGCGGTGGCGTCCACCGGGAACACCGAACGGGCGAGCTGGGCTCCGGGGCCGCCGCCCTCGTCGTCCCCGCCGAGGTTGGACACGACCACGAAGCCCCCGGCGACCAGCGCGGCGGCGGCGAGCCCGGCGCCGGCGATGAGCGCGATGCGCTTGCCGAGCTTGCCGGAACCGCGCTTCTTCTTGCCGCTGGGCGCGGTGCGCCACGGCTCGTCGATCTGCGGCGGCGGCGCCACGGGTTGGGGCGCGGGCCCCATGTCGAACCGGGTGTCCGACAGGCCGGGCGGGTTCGGGTCGTGGCCGGGGATCTCCTGCGCGTAGGGGAACGGCGTCGGCTGCGGCTTGTTGTCGGGGATGTCCTGCGGAAACGGGAACGGCGCCGGGGGCTGCCGGTGGTCGGACGGCGGCGCCGGAGGCTGGTACGGCGCCGGTGCCGGTGCCGGTCCGGGGGCGGGCAGCGCGGACGACGCGTCCGGGATCTGCTGGGCGTAGGGGAACGGTTCGGGTGCGGGCGGGGCCGGTGGCTGGGGCGTGGCGGTCGGCGCGGCCAGCGGGGTTCCCGGGATCTGCTGCGCGTAGGGGAACGGCGCGGCCGCGGCCTCGTCCGGCGCCTCCTGCTGCGGCCCGGGCGCGGGCTGCCGCGGGAGCGGAAGCTGCTCGGTCGGCTCCTCCTTCGACAGCCGCGGGCCGTGGTCGACGCGGGTGCGCTCCAGGTCGTCGTCGTCCTCGTCCTCGTCGGTGGCCTGGTCGGCGGCCTCGCTCTTGGACGGAAGCCACGGGGACAGGTCGGTGACGGTCTCATCGGGCGACGGCTGGGGAGCCGGCGGCGACGCGGCGGCGGCCTTGGCGGGGTACACGTCGGTACGGGTGGCGTCGGCGTCGTTCTCGTCGCCGCCGTCCTGCCCGGCGCCGCGGTCGACCCGGGTGACCTCGCTGTCGAAACGCGTGGTCTCCGCGTCGTTGCCGTCGGTGTCGTTGTCGCCGGTGTCGAACGGTGGCGGGGGCGCCTCCGGCAGCAGGGGCGCGTCGGCCTGCGAATCGGCCTCGGTAAGCCACCGCGGCGGGGGCGGGACCGCCGCGTCCTGCGGGGTCGACGCCTGCTGCTGGTCGCGGCCCGGCTCGTCGTCCGGGGTCCTGGGTGCGGTCACGCCCGTCTCCAGTGATCGTGTGACGCCCGACTGTGCGCGCCTCAAAGTATGCGCGTTCGATGGCCCATCAAAGGTTCGCCACGGATCATATCGGCGGCGCCGCGTGAAACGGTCTTGTAAAGCGGTGCCCGGCCGCACATCTGTTGCCGTAAATGGCGAGTGACTCGCGTGAACGTGTGCCGGCCGGGCTTGCGATCTTCGTAAAGGTGGCCTGTTGCGGACCACGGGACCAGGTGGTTCAGCGGGTGCGTCCCGCGGTGTGGCACTTGGCGCCCGCACAGCGGGTCAGCGCGTACATCAGGCCGGACAGTTCCCGCGCGCGCTGCGGCGGGATCGCTTTCGCGCGGTTGTCGAGCGCGTGCGGGTGGCGTGCGAGGTCGTAGTACTCGCGCTCGCCGTTGACGTACTCGACGTACAGCTCGTTCGTGGTGCGCAGCGCGTTGTAGGTGGGGGGCGCGCCGGGGCCGGAGTCCTGCCGGTCGGGGTCCTCGCGGCTGGGCGGAGGCTTGACGTGCTCGATCAGCGCCACGTTCCGCCAGTCGTCCGGGTCCTTGCCGCGCAGGAACGGCACGAGGGAGCGTCCGTCGGTCGCGGGCGGCACGGGCACGCCCGCCAGTTCCAGGAACGTCGGGGCGATGTCGGTGTTCTGGGTGAGGGCGTCGGTCGTGCGGCCCGCCGGGACGCCCGGGCCGGTGACGACGAACGGCACCCTGATGTCGGTGTCGTAGGCCGTCATCTTGCCGCCCGCCAGCCGGTACTGGCCGAGGTGGAATCCGTTGTCGGAGCCGAAGACCAGGTAGGTGTCGCGGTCGTGGCCGGTGTTGGCGAGCGTCTGCTGGATGCGCCCGATGAGTTCGTCCACCGACTGCACCATGCGGACCCGGTCGCGGAAACCGGCGTCGATGCGGCCGATGCCGGGCTTGCGCAGCCGGGGCCGCGACCGCAGCCACGACGGCTTGTCGGCGTTGTCGGCCTCGTTGAACGACGGCGGCCGGGGCGCCGTCAGCTGCGGGAAGGCCGCGGCGTGGCGGGGCGCGGGCACGAACGGGCCGTGCGGCGCGAACGTGGCGACCTGCAGGAAGAACGGCTTGCGGTCGGCCGCGGCGCGCTGGATGAAGTCCACGCTCTTGTTCGCCAGCACGTCGGTGAGGTAGTCCTGCGGGCGGCTGCCGTAGTGGACGAGCCTGCCGTTCTCGTTCAGGTTGTAGTCGTACTCGGGGTAGCCGTTGCCGGTGACGGCCCACTCGTCCCAGCCGGGCGGCACGTACGGGCGCGGCCCGCCCTGCGTGTCGGCGGGAAGGTAGCCGTTCATGTACTTGCCCATGAGGGCGGTGCGGTAGCCGGCGCCGCGCAGGGCCGGGGCGAAGGACGCCTGCTCGCCGCCGCGCGCCTTGAACACCCCGTACCCGCCGTCGGGCGGGAAGTTGGTGCGCACGCCGGTGTTGTGCGGATACCGCCCGGTGAAGATGGTCGCGCGGGACGTGCAGCACAGCGAGTCGGCGACGACGAACCTGTCGAACGTGGTGCCCTTGCCCCGCATGTCCTGCACGCGCCGCATGTGCGGCACCAGGTCCCAGGACAGGTCGTCGGTGAGGACGAAGACGATGTTCGGCTTCTTCGGCACGGGCGTGACCGAGGGGCTTGCGCCGCCGCCGAAGGGGGACAGGTTGACGCCCAGGCACCCGGCCAGGCCGAGCGTGAGCGCCAGCAGCAGCGCGATGACGAGAGGAGGACGGGCGGTGCCGAGACGCCTGTGCCGGTACAAGTCCCGAGTCTCCTCTCCGGCGGGGATCGACCAGTAAGCGTATTAGGTTCCTCCGGAGTGGTCCGGATGCGTATTCAGTGACGAAGGAGGCCGAACCGGGCGCGCGGGCCGGGTGTTTGGCATCATGCGGGTGGCGAGGGAGTTGATCGTGGACCTGCGAGCACGCGGACCGCTGTCGTCGTTCGGCGGGCCCCACGGCAGGCCCGGCGCGCCGGTCAGCGCGCTGGTGGCGCTCGTGGTGCTGGCCGGGCTCGCGGGCATGCACGCCCCGGAGCCGGGCATGGCCGAGGCGGGCGAACGGAAGGAACCCCGGGCCGGACGGCCGTCCGCGCGGCCGTCGCCTGCGGCGAAGCCGTCGCGGGCGCCCGCGCCGCCGGTGCCGAGCCCCGCGCAGACGGCGACGCCGTTCACCGCGCCCGGGTACTCGCCCGTCAAGCCGGTGATCGACCAGTACTTCGCCGACCCGACCGTCGTCAAGGTGGCGGGCACGTACTACGCCTACGGCACCAACAGCCCCGACGCGGTGATGCCGGTGGCCACGGCCCCGTCGCCGACCGGGCCGTGGACCCGCAGGCCGGGCGACGGCCTGGCGCGGCTGCCGGCGTGGGCCGCTCCCGGGTGGACGTGGGCGCCGGAGGTCGTGCCGCCCCGTCCGGGCGGCCGCACCCACGTCCTCTACTTCTCCGCACGCCGCAACGACCGCGACATGCAGTGCATCGGTGTGGCCACATCCACCTCACCCGCAGGCCCGTTCGTACCGCTGGACGGTGAGCCGCTGGTCTGCCCGCTCGGCCTCGGCGGCGCCATCGACCCCGCCTCCTACATCGAGGAGGACGGCACCCGCTACCTGCTCTACAAGACCGACGCCCGCAGCAAGGCCGCCGTCTACCTCGTCCGGCTGACCGCCGACGGGCTGCGCCTGGCGGGCCCGCCCAAGCGCATCCTCGGCCGCGGGGCGGACGAACCCGTCCTGGTGGAGGCCCCCGATCTCGTGCGACGCGGCGGCAAGTACGTGCTGTTCTACTCGGCCGGCTGGTACTTCAAGTCGAACTACCAGACCCGGTACGCGGTCGCGTCGTCGATCGAGGGCCCGTACGAGAAGGCCCGGGGGCCACTGCTGTCGACCGGCGGGTACGGCGGCAGGGTGCGGGGTCCGGGCAGCGCCGACGTGCTCGCCGACGCCGGCGGCGACTACCTGGTCTTCCACGGCATCCAGCGGTACCTGGGCGGCTCGAAGGTGAACCGGGGCATGTACGTGGCCGCGCTCGGCTGGGACGGCGCCCGGCCCGTGGTGCGCGGCGCGCCGGTCCGCTACGAGGCCGAGCGGGCGCGGCTGAACGGGTGCGCGACGCCGCTCGCCCGGCCCCGGGCGTCCGGCGGCAAGGCCGTCGGGCCGTTCGACCGTCCGGGCTGCCCGGTCGACGTCTCGGTGTTCGTGCCGGTCGCCGGGCGGTACTCGGTGCGGATCCAGTACGCCAACTGGTCGGGCAAGAAGGCGCGCCTGGAGGTGACGGTGAACGGGGCGGCGCCGGGGCCGGTGGGCCTGCGCAGGACGAAGAAGGGCTCCTGGACGTCGGCGACCGTGCAGCGCGACATGAGCGCGGGGTGGAACACGCTGAGCCTGCGGCGCCTGGACGGCAGCGGTCAGGTGGACTACGTGGAGGTGCGGTAGGGGCCGGTCCGCTCCAGCAGGGTGAGCATGCCGCCCCGGAACCGCCACTCCCCGGCGACGCGCCACGGCCCCGTGGTGAGGACCATCTGCTCGCGCCGCCACACCACGTCGCCCTGGTGCGTGACGATCGACCTGGTGCGCATCACCCAGACGCGTTGGGAACGGATGAGGGAGCCGCGTATCTCGCGGGGGAGCAGGTCGCGTCCCTTGAGGTTCTCGGCCCGCACCGGGGACTGCGCCTGCCCGATGTCGCGCAGCCGTCCGAAGGTGCCCGGATAGGCCGCCGCGCCCCACCGGGCGATGCCCGCCAGGTAGACGATGGCGTCGCCGTCGCGTCCGTGGTCCCGCACGGCCTGCGCGGCGGCCCGGAAGTCGTCGAGACGGCTGTCCTGCTTCCGGATCGCCACGTGCTCGGGCACCGAGACGGCCGCCACGACGGCGACCGCCGCCGTCACGGCCGCCGCGCCGGCCGCCGGACGCGCCAGCGTGCCCAGGCGGGCCAGCCCCGCACCGGTCAGCAACGCCAGGGCGGGGACGCAGAAGAAGACGTAGCGCTCGGTGTACATCGGGTCGGACACCAGCGAGACGAGCACCAGCACCGCCGGGGGCAGCACCAGCCACGGCATGGCCAGGGCGGTGAGCGAGGCGGTGCCGCGCGACCGCCGGCCCGCGACCGCGCCGGCCACCGCCAGCGCCAGGACCGGCGCGACCAGCCACCGCCCGCTGGCCAGGAACTCCGGCAGCTTCTGGACGGTGTGCCACGTCGGGGTGCGCAGCCAGTCGATCTGGACCTTCTGGCCGGAAGCGGCCAGCCCGAACGGCACGAGCGGCAGCGCCGCGACGCCCACGGCCGCCGACCAGCCCGCCCACACCCGTCCGGGACGCGCGAGCCCCGGACGCGCCGCCAGCAGCGTGACGGCATGCGCGGGCACCAGCAGCACGGCGTCCAGGTTCAGCAGCCCCAGCAGCACGACGGCCGGCGCGTAACCGGCGAACCAGAGCCACGGACGCCGCGCGTCCCGCTGCACGGCCCGCACGAGCAGGTACGAGGCGAGGACGGCGGCCGCGGCCACCATCGCGTACGAGCGCGCCTCCTGCCCGTACCGCGACACCGTGACGCCGCCCGCGTACGCCAGCCCGGCCAGCAGCCCGGCGAGCGGGCCGTGGCAGCGCCGCCCCAGCACCGCGACCCCGGCGGCCGCCGCGGCCGTGGCCAGCGCGCTGGGCAGCCGCAGCGACACCTCGCCCGTGCCGAACACCGCCGCCCACGGCCGCATGATCAGGTAGTAGGGGGCGTGGACGAGGTCCAGGTCGTCGAAGACCCGCAGCATGTCCGCGACGGGACGGCCGGCCAGGCTGACCGTGGCGGACTCGTCCAGCCAGAACGACGGCCCGCCGATGCCGGCCAGCGTCACCGCCAGCGCGACCAACGCGGGCAGCAGCGGCATCAGCCGGACCGCCCGGGACGGCGTGCGATGGTCCACGGCACGCACGTGATGATCAGACGTCGCGAGGGACATCTGGGGATGATGCCTAAGAACGCGGCGGTTCGTCCACGGAGCGCGACGCATCATTCACGACGTCCACTTCCGCGTTCACCCCCACGTCGCGCAGCAGCGCCGCCGTCGGCCGGGGCCGGGACAGCACCCCGTCCCTGATCCCCCGGAGCAGGGCACGGCGCAGAACCGTCCGGTCCGAGGACGCGGCGAACGTGCGCGACCAGCGCCGCAGCGTCGACCCGGCGTACAGGACGCGCTCCGGCGGCGACAGCCCGGGACTGCCGGTGAACAGCCAGATCTTGTTGCGGACCTCGTAGAAGAAGCGGTCGCCGGGGTCGGTCTCGGTCCCGCCGAACGCCCGGGTCTTGTGGACGACCACGCTGTCCGGGCACAGCAGCCCGCGGCGGCCGCGCAGCAGCCGGGTGGTGAACTCGAAGTCGTCGTTCCACAGGAAGTAGTCGGCGACCGGCAGCCCGCGTTCCCGCACGACGGCCGCGTCCACCAGCACCGACACGAACGACGCGGAACGGATCGGCACGCACCCCGCCGCCTGCGCGACCTCCCGTTCCGCGGCCGGGACGCGGGGCTTGGCGCGCGGCGTGTTCATCGGATGGTCGCGGCCGTCGGTCCACACGACCCGGCTGGCGACCAGCGTGGGCGCGCCGTCGTCGGCGGTGGCGCGCCCGCGCGCGTCCAGCAGCGCCCGCAGGGCGCCGGGCTCGGGGACGGTGTCGTCGTCCAGCAGCCACAGCAGGTCGGCGCGCCTGTCCAGCGCCCGCGCCATGCCCGCGCCGAACCCGCCCGCGCCGCCGACGTTGCGGGGCAGCTCCAGCAGGTCGACGTCCGGGAAACGGTCGCGGACCATCGCCGCGGTGCCGTCCGACGAGGCGTTGTCCACCACGACGATCCGGTCCGGGACGCGGGTCTGGGCGAGCAGCGCGGTCAGCGACTCGGCCAGCAGGTCACGCCGGTTGAAGGTGACGACGACGGCCGTCACGGCCGCGACGCTCACGGGGTGCGCCTTCCGGCGGCGCGGCGGGCCGCCCGTTGCAGGCCGGGCGACGGCGACGCGGCCGTCTCGATGAGCTGGTCCAGGTTGCGCCGCACGTTCGCCAGCTCGCTGTGCAGGTGGGCCAGGCCGATGCGTTCGTTGGCCTCGGCGACGCGTTCCAGCAGGTAGGCGGCGACGGCGACGGACCCGGTGGCGATCAGCTCGTCCGGCACGTCCCCGGGCAGCAGCGTGGCCTGCGGGGAACGCGAGGTGGTCAGCTCGTCCAGGTCGCCGACGATCCGGTAGCCGGACGCGCGCAGCGAGCCGGCGAGCGCGCGGGTGCGGTCGGCGGCCCAGGCGGCGTGCCGGTCGGGCAGGCCCATGGGGGTGCGGCCGGCGTCCTCGGCGGCGTCGGCCAGCCCGGCGCCGACGAGGTGGTCGCGCACGGCCCGTTCGTAGTCGGCGCCCAGCGCGGGCCCGATCTTGACGTTGAGGCGGCGCAGCAGCTCGGCCTCGACCACCGACAGCGGCTCCTCGGCGGGGATGCCCGCCACGTCGTAGGCGGCCGGGTCGAGCCCGGTGAGCCGGCAGTACCGCTTCCACAGCTGCTCGGGACGCGCCCCCGGCGGCGGCAGCGTGATGACGTGGATCCGTTCGCGCGGCACGGCCGACTCCCACGTCCGCAGCACCCGCACCGGGTCGTGCAGGCCCCAGAACATCGGCCCGTACGGTTCGGGCGCGTCGATGCCCAGCTCGACCAGGTCGTCGACGAACCGCTCGAAGGTGATGGTGTGGGCGTGCCGAAGCTGGGCCTGCCAGTCGAGGATCAGCTGCCAGCCCAGGTCGCGGGTGATGAACACCACGTGCACCTCGGCCGGTTCCAGCGCGGCCACGGCCCGTTTGACCTGCTGCTCGGTGGCGCCGCCGAGCAGCTCCTGGGAGAACAGCACGGTGGGCCCGTCCCAGTCGCGGGCGCGGCGGGCCACGCGTTCCCACGCGCCGTCCCAGGCGGGGTCGCGGCGGCCTCCCCACGACATCTCGCGCAGGTCCATGACCGCGCCGAAGTGCTCGCCCGGCCCCCCGAGCGGGTAGCAGGCCCCGGCGTCGCCGAGCCGCGCCCGGTTCTTCCACAGCGCCCGCTGCAGGAAGTCCGCGCCGGCGCTGGGCGCGCCGACGTGCAGGAAGACGGACTTGGCGGATCGATCTTCGGCCATGTGCGCGCTCACCTTCACTCGCTGTCGGCGCGGTCGTCCGGGGCCGCGGGGGCGTCCGGGGCCGCGGTGGCGTCCGGGCGGGCGCCGGTCCGGGCCTGGATGCGGCGGTAGGCGCCGCCCAGCCGCCGGACCGCAGGGTAGCGCCGCATGCCGCGGGCGGCGCGCGTGGTGAGCGGGGCCGCGTCCCGGACCATCCGCGCGGTCAGGTCGCCCAGCGCGGCCGTGTCGGCGGACAGCTCGTCGAGCCGCTCGCGGACGGTCGCGTCGCCGCCGGGCGTCGCCGCCGCCTGCCGCTCGCGGTCCAGGAGCCGCCCCAGCAGCGCGGCGACCGCGTCGGTGCCCACGTCGGCGGCCTCGGCCCAGCGCGGGGCGTCCGGGTGCGGCGCGGGCGGGGCGCCGGGCGGGGTCTCGTACCCGGGGATCAGCTCGTACAGGTCGCCGACGACGCGGTAGCGGGCCGCGCGCAGCGCCTCGACGGTCTCCACGGCCCGTTCCACCGCCCAGGGCAGGTGCTCCCCGGGCAGCTTGATCTTGATGGGGGAGGGCCGCCGGGTGAGCACCTCCTGCGCCAGGAACAGCTTGACCTCGTCGTTGAAGACGTGCCAGCCGACCCGGTCCTCCAGCCCCTCGTTCAGCAGCCGCAGGAACTGCGTCTCCGCCAGGCCCAGCGACGGGTTGGCGAACGTGGCGGACAGGTCGCAGGCGGCGGGGTTCAGGCCGACGGCCTCGCAGAACCGCAGCCACAGCAGGTCGCGGGGCGCGCCGGGCCGCGGCAGCGTGACGACGTGGACCCGCTCGGGCGGCAGCCGCGCGCCCCACCGGGCGAGCACCGCCACCGGGTCCTGCAGCCCCCAGAACAGCCGCGCGGCCTCGAAGTTCTCCCAGTCGGGCCGCGACAGCGCGTCGACGAACTCGTCGAACGACCAGGTGAAGCGGTTCTTGACGTCCTCCTGCCAGTGCGCCGGGATCTGGCGGCCCAGGTCACGCGCGGTGAACAGGACGTGCACCTCGGCGAACTCCAGGTCGGCCAGCGCCTGCGCCACCCATCGCGGATGGGTGGGGGCGAACAGCTCCTGGGAGATGATCGTCGTCCCGGGCCAGTCGCGCGCGGCGTCCACCAGTTCGCGCCACGCGCCCCGCACCGTCGGGTCGGTGGCGCCGCGGAAGAACGTGCGGCGCAGGTCGAAGGCGGCCCTGACGTGGGCGGCGAAGTCGCGGCCCGGGTACAGCACGCCCTCGGCGCGCAGCCGCTCACGGTTGTGCCACAGCACCGTCTGCAAGTATGTGGTGCCGCTCTTGGCCGCCCCCACGTGCAGGAAGACCACGGGACGGTCGCCCGAGCGCACGCTGCCGGAAGGGGTCGGGGCCACGGAGATCCTCGTTGACGTACGCGTCGACGTGCGAATCCTCACGCCCGTCGACGGGCGGATCCTCACGGACTTGCACCTGTACCAATGGAACCCCGGGTATCTTAGCCCCGAATCAGTACCGATTGGCCGATACCAGGCCCTTGCCAGACTCCCCCGAATCCCCCCGCGGAGACGGACGTCGTCCTGTGAATGTTGATCTTGTAGTCGCCGGGTCCGGGTTCTTCGGGCTCACGGTGGCCGAACGCTGCGCTGCCGAGCTGGGCCTGCGGGTGCTGGTGCTGGAGCGTCGCGGGCACATCGGCGGCAACGCCTACAGCGAGCCCGAGCCGGAGACCGGCATCGAGGTCCACCGTTACGGCGCGCACCTGTTCCACACCTCCAACGAGCGGGTGTGGGAGTACGCCCGCCGGTTCACCGCGTTCACCGGGTACCGGCACCAGGTGTACTCGACCTTCAAGGGCCGGGTGTACCCGATGCCGATCAATCTGGGCACGATCTGCGCCTACTTCGGCCGGGTGTTCTCCCCGGACGAGGCGCGGGCGCTGATCGCCGAGCAGGCGGCCGAGGTGAGCGACCCGGCCAACCTGGAGGAGAAGGCGATCTCGCTGATCGGGCGGCCGCTGTACGAGGCGTTCATCCGCGGTTACACCGCCAAGCAGTGGCAGACCGACCCGCGGGAGCTGCCGGCGGAGGTCATCGCCCGGCTGCCGGTCCGGTACACCTTCGACAACCGCTACTTCAACGACACCTATGAGGGCCTGCCGGTCGACGGGTACACCGCGTGGCTGGAGCGGATGGCCGACCATCCGCGCATCGAGGTGCGGCTGAACGCCGACTTCTTCGACGTGCGCGACGAGGTGGTCGGCAACGTGCCGGTGGTGTTCACCGGGCCGCTGGACCGCTACTTCGGTTACGTGCACGGTGAGCTGGGGTGGCGCACGCTGGACTTCGAGACCGAGGTCAAGGAGACCGGCGATTTCCAGGGCACGGCGGTGATGAACTACGCCGACGAGGACGTGCCGTACACGCGGATTCACGAGTTCCGGCACTTCCATCCCGAGCGCGACTGGTATCCGTCCGACCGGACGGTGATCATGCGGGAGTACTCGCGGTTCGCCGCCCGTGACGACGAGCCGTACTACCCGATCAACACCCCGGCCGACCGAGACCGGCTGCTGGCCTACCGGCGGCTGGCGCGGGGCCAGGACGGCGTGCTGTTCGGCGGGCGGCTGGGCACCTACAAGTACCTCGACATGCACATGGCCATCGCCGGCGCGCTCAGCATGGTCGACAACAAACTGCGCCCCCACTTCACGGAGGGAGCGCGTCTCGTGACCGGAGGAGTGGACGAGTGACCGAGGTGACCGGCGCGCCCAGTAACCTGCGCGTGCTCCAGCGCGTGGTCATGCCAGTGGACCGCGACCTGGACGTGCTCAAGCTGTACGTGGAGGGCCGCATCGCCCGGGGCGCCGAGGCGCTGGAGGCCGAACGCGCCGCGGAGAACGACATCGCCAGGGCCGCCGAACTCCCGGTCGACGTCGCCGCCGAGGACGTGGGGCGCCGCACCGTCGTCGTCCCGATCGGACGGCGCGTGTCGTTCGCCACCTACTTCAACGCCTTCCCGGCCAGCTACTGGCGGCGCTGGACGAGCATCGAGGACGTGCTCCTGCGGGTCCGGGTGCGCGGCCAGGCCACCGTGATCGTCTACCGGTCGTCCGCCAAGGGCCACATCCAGCGGGTGGCCTCGGTGCGGATCGACTCCGAGGAGCCGCGCGAGGAGACGTTCCGGCTGTCGCTGCAGCCGTTCATCGACGGCGGCTGGTACTGGCTGGACGTGCTGGCCGGGGAGCGCACCGCCGTGCTGGAGCGGGCCGACTGGTGCGCCGAGCCGGACGGGGAGCAGCCGGTCCGGCAGGGCCGGGTCAGCCTGGGCATCACCACGTTCAACCGGCCCTCGTTCTGCGTCGACCAGCTGATCGCGCTCGGTGGCGCGCCCGAGGTCCTGGAGATCCTCGACGAGATCTACGTCGTCGACCAGGGCACGCAGAAGGTCCGCGACCACGAGAACTACCCGCGCGCCGCCGCGCTGCTCGGCCCGCGGCTGCGCGTCATCGAGCAGGCCAACCTGGGCGGTTCGGGCGGGTTCGCCCGCGCCATGGACGAGACGCTGCGCGCCGGCAAAAGCGACTACGTGCTCCTGCTCGACGACGACGTGGTCACCGAGACCGAGGGCATCCTGCGCGCGGTGGCGTTCGGCGACCACGCCCGCACGCCCACGATCGTCGGCGGGCACATGTTCAACCTGTTCGTCCGGTCGCAGCTGCACGCCTACGGCGAGAGCATCCAGCGGTACCGGTGGTGGTGGGAGGAGGCGCCGCACACCCGGCGCGAGCACGACTTCGCCCGTCCCGCCAACCCGCTGACGGCCAAGCAGACCAGCACCGGCAGCCTGCTGGAGACGCCGTGGCTGCACCGCCGCGTCGACGTCGACTACAACGGCTGGTGGATGTGCCTGATCCCGGTCGACGTCATGCGCAAGGTCGGCCTGTCCATGCCGATGTTCATCAAGTGGGACGACGCCGAGTACTGCGTGCGCGCCGGCGCCGCGGGCTTCCCGACCGTCTCGCTGCCCGGCATGGCCGCCTGGCACGTCCCGTGGCAGGACAAGGACGACGGCATCGACTGGCAGGCCTACTTCCACGAGCGCAACCGGCTGGTGACCGCGCTGCTGCACTCGCCGTACGAGCGGGGCGGCAACCTGCTCAAGGAGAGCCTGATCATCTCGGTCAAGCACGCGCTGGCCATGCAGTACTCCACCGCCGAGCTGATGCTGCAGGCGATCGAGGACGTGCTGCGCGGACCGGACCACATGCACGCCGAGATCGCCGGGAAGCTGCCGCAGATCCTGGCGTTCCGGGCCGCGTTCCCCGACGCCCAGAACCGGTCCAGCCACGAGGAGTTCCCGCAGGTCAAACGGCGGCGGCCGCCCAAGCGCGGACGCGACCCGCGGCCCCCGCGCGGCCGCGCCGCGCTGCTGGCCAGCGCCGCGTTCGGCACCCTCAAGCAGCTGCGCCCGGTGGACGCCGCCACGCGCGACAACCCGCAGACCGTCATCCCGCACATCGACCGGCACTGGGGCGTGCTGTCGAAGTTCGACAGCGCCCTGGTGTCCTCGGCCGACGGCACGAAGGTGGCCTGGTACCAGCGCGACCCCGAGCGGTTCAAGCAGATCATGAAGCGCACGTCGCTGCTGCACGCCCGGCTCACCCGCGAGTGGTCCGACCTGAGCCGCCGCTACCGCGCCGCCATGCACGACCTGGCCGCCCCCGAGACCTGGCGCCGCACCTTCGACGCCGCGGACGCCGGGGACCGATGACGGCGGCTCCGGCACGGGCCGACGACCGGCTGCGCCCGCCCGAGGCCGACGGCGGGCTGGCGCAGGTGTTCCGGCGCCGCTACCTGCTGCGGCTGCTGGTGCGCCGGGAGCTGAAGGCCCGCTACAAGGGGTCGCTGCTGGGGCTCGGCTGGTCCTACGTGCGGCCCGCCGTGCATTTCGCGGTCTACTTCTACATCATCGGCGTGTTCATGGGCATGGACCGGGCGGTCCAGCACTTCCCCGTCTACCTGTTCTCCGGGATGGTGCTGGTCAACCTGTTCACCGAGACGCTGCACTCGTGCACCCGCTCGGTCACCGGCAACGCGCCGCTGGTCAAGAAGGTGTTCCTGCCGCGCGAGCTGTTCCCGGCGGCGTCGCTGCTGGTGTCGCTGGTGCACTTCCTGCCCGGCTTCGTCATCCTGCTCGCCGCGTCGACGTCGTACGGGTGGCGGCCGTCGCCGGCCGCCCTGGGCGCCGCCGTGCTGGGCTTCGCGATCGTGGGCACGCTGGGCCTGGGCCTCGGGCTGATGTGCGCCGCGATCAACGTGTACTTCCGGGACCTGGAGCAGGTCGTCGACATCCTGATGATCGTCATCACCTGGACGGTGCCGATGATCTACCCCTGGACGCACGTGCGCGACCAGGCCCCGGACTGGGTGCTGGACGCCTACCTGGCCAACCCGCTCGTCTCGGCGGTCAGCCTGTTCCAGCGGGCGTTCTGGTTCCCCGGCACCCGGCAGGACTTCGCCTTCCCGCCCGACCTGTACGCGCGGGCCGCCGTGTCGCTGGCCGTGGCGCTGGTCGTGCTGGTGGCCGGGAAGCTGCTGTTCGCCCGCGCCCAGCGCCGCTTCGCCGAGGAGCTGTAGCCGTGAGCAGTGACTTCGTGGGCAGTGACGCCTTGAGCAGTGACGCCGTGGAGTCCCCTCCGTCGATCGTCATCGACCGGGTCAGCAAGCGGTTCACGCTGCGGCACGCCCGCTCCATCAAGGAGATGACGGTGCGGGCGATGCGGCGGGAGAAGCTGTCGGAGAGCTTCAACGCGCTGGACGACGTCAGCCTGACCGTGCGTCCCGGCGAGACCGTGGCGCTGATGGGGCTGAACGGCTCGGGCAAGAGCACCCTGCTCAAGCTGATCTCCGGGGTGATGCGGCCGGACCGGGGCCGGGTGCTGGTGCGCGGCCGGATCGCCGGGCTGATCGACGTCGGGGCGGGCCTGCATCCCGAGCTGACCGGCCGGGAGAACGTGTACCTCAACGCGGCCATCCTCGGCATGGGCGAACGCGAGATCCGCGCCAAGTTCGACCAGATCGTCGAGTTCTCCGGCGTGCAGCGCTTCCTCGACAACCAGGTGAAGTTCTACTCGTCCGGCATGTTCATGCGGCTGGCGTTCGCCATCGCCGCGCACACCGAGCCGGACATCTTCCTCATCGACGAGGTGCTGGCCGTCGGCGACCCGCCGTTCCGGGAGAAGTGCCTGGCGCGCATCCGCGAGCTGCGCGGCGAGGGCCGCACCATGGTGATCGTCGCGCACGACATCCGGATGCTGACGGAGCTGTGCGACCGCGGCGTGATGATGCGGGACGGACGCAAGATCTTCGACGGGGACGTGGCGGAGGCCGGTTCGCTGTGGCGCGAGGACCGGCAGGCCCGCCGCGTGGCGGCCACGGTCGGCCATGGCGGGACGCCCGGACCCGGCGGCGCCGCCGGACATAATGGGGCGGCTCCCTGAATTTCCCGCGATGACGGAACGCGTCGATGCATAACGCGTCGATAGGGTGTCCGCACCATCATCGGCACGCCGGGGGCACGGCAGGTACGGCAGCAGGAGGGGACGGCGTTGGCTGAGCACGAGATCGGGTGCCCGCTGCTGGAGGAGGTCCATCGCATCGTCGCCGACAAGCAGTGCGCGGTGCTGTCCCTGGACATCTTCGACACCCTGCTGTGGCGGCGGGTACCGCGGCCCACCGACGCGTTCGCGCTGCTGGCGGCCCGGCTGCGCGCCGAGGGCCTGTGCCCGCCCTGGGTCACCGACGCCACGTTCCGCCGCATGCGGATCGCCGCCGAGCGCGCCGCCCGCCGCGGCCGCGACGCCATGGGCAGCGAGGTGTCGCTGGCCGACATCTGGCGCGCCATGCCCACCGACGTGTTCCCGGGCGCCGTGCTCGACCAGCTCGTCGAGGCCGAGGTGCGGCTGGAACGCGACGTCACCGTCGTCGACCTGGACATCGCCGCGGTCGTGCGCGCCGCCCGCAAGCAGGACATCCAGATCGTGCTGGTGTCCGACACCTACTTCACCGAGGACCACCTGTCGCTCCTGCTCGACCGGCCCGAGCTCGGCCCGATGCAGGACGTCACCATCTTCCGCTCCAACCAGCACGGCACCGACAAGGCGTCCGGCCTGTGGGAGATCGTGCTGCGCGAGCTGGACCGCAGCCCCCGGCAGATCGTGCACATCGGCGACAACGAGACCGCCGACGACGAGGTCCCGGCCGAGCTGGGCGTGCGCACCGTCCACTACCGCAGGCTCGACGAGGCCTACGAGGAGGTGCTGCGGCGCGAGCGCGAACCGGTGGACGACCTCGACACGCACGCCCCCGACCTGGACGAGGTCCACGGCGACTTCGGCCTGACCAGCCTGCGCGCCAAGACGATCCACGCCGGCGGCCCGCACGCCACCTCCGCCCTGGACACCGCCTGGCGCTACGGCGCGGGCGTGCTCGGCCCGGTGCTCACCGGGTTCGCCGAGTGGGTCGCCGCCCGCGCGCACGCGTCCGGCACCCGCCTGCTGTGGTGCCCCATGCGCGAGGGCGAGCTGCTCTCCCAGATGATCAACAACGCGGCGCGGACCCGCGGCTGGGACGTCGAGGCGCGCCCCGTCTGGCTGTCCCGGTTCGTCACCTCGCTGGCCGGGCTCGACCCGTTCGACACCGGCGCGGTCCACGCGTTCGTGCGCAGCGGCTACCAGATGACCGTCCGGCAGGTGCTGTCGGTGCTGGAGCTGCAGGCGGGCGAGGTGCCCGGCCTGGCCACCGAGCTCGACACCGTCATCGACAACGGCGACATCGCCGAACGCGTCGCCCGCGCGCTGACCGAGACGCCGCACCTGCGCAACCGGCTCGCCGTCACCGTCACCGCCGCCCGGGAACGGATGATCAGGTCGCTGCGCGAGGCGGGCGCCCTCGACGACGGCGCCGAGCTGACCCTGGTGGACCTCGGCTGGGGCGGCACCATCCAGCTCCAGCTGGCCCGGGCGCTGCGCATCGCCGGGATCGACGTCGCCCCCGCCGGGCTGTACCTGGCCACCGACAACCGGTCCGAACGCGTCTACCTGGCCGGGCTGCGCGCCGAGGGCTACCTGGCGCAGGCCGGGCACCCCGAACGCGTCGCCACGACCGTCACCCGCAGCCCCGAGATCGTCGAGCAGTGCGTCAACGCGCTGTGCGGGTCGCTGGTCGGGTTCGAGGAGGACGGCTCCCCGATCCTCGGCGAGACGTTCGATGCGCCGTCGCAGAACGCCGAGCGACGCGCCGTCCAGGACGGCATCCTGGCCTTCCAGCGCAACTGGAACCGGTACGCGACGGCCGCCGAGGGCCACTGGCCCGACCTGGCCGAGCCGCAAGCCGCCCGCGACCGCCTCGCCCGGATCCTGGTGGCGGCCCTGGAGGCGCCGACCCCCGCCGAGGCCGCCGTCTTCGGCAACTGGGCGCACGAGGACAACTTCGGCTCCGACCTGGTCACCACGCTGCTGCCGGACGACCTGCGCGCCGCCGTGCCGTACCTGTCCGCCAACGACCTGGCCGACCTGCACATGCGCGACTCGTTCTGGCCCGGCCTGATCGCCGCGTCCGACCCGCAGCTCGGCGCGCTCACCCGCGTCATCGCCGACGGCCACCTCGACCGCCGGGCGCTGGAACCGGCCGGGGAGCCCGTCGACACCCGGCTGCGCTACCGCACGGTGGACGACCGCTGGCACGAGACGATCCGCTGCCGCGTCCGCGTCAACCACAACGGGCTGTCGTTCGCCCGGCTGCGCTTCGAGCACCACGACACCGTCGACATCTCGCTGGCCATCCCCGGCCGTCCCGCGATAGTGCGGGTGGACTGGATCGAGGCCAGGGTCATCGCGGGCGGCCGCCGCCGCGAGCAGGTGCTGCGCTGGGACAAGCCGGAGGACTTCGTCGGCCTGCACTACGCCGACTGCCGCTACCTCGGCGGCAACCTGATGGAGTTCTTCGCCCCGCACGCCGCCGTGTGGCTGCCGATCGCCCGCCGCGCCGGGGAACCCGTCGTGTCGTCCGGCCAGGTCAGCGTCGCCTTCGCCATGCTGCCGCAGTCGATGAGCGGGATGGCCCCGCGCATGCCCGTCGACAGGCGCGCGGAGATGTCGGCCCGCGCGGCCCGCCTGTCGGACCGGCTGCGCCAGGAGTACCGCAGCGCGGGCGTCAAGGGCGTGGCGGCCGGGGCGAGCCGCGTCGCCAAGCGCAAGCTGGGAGGTGCGTCCTGAACCCGGCCGAGATCGCCGGCTCGCGCGACGACCCGCACCGGCAGGCCCGCGCCGCCCGCGAGCAGTCGCCGCTGCTGCACTCGATGTCGGTGTTCCGCGAGCTGTTCGAGCTGGTCTTCGCGCACCGCCAGGTGGCCGCCGTCGTCGAGGTCGGCGTGGAGTCCGGCCAGGTCAGCGCCGTCTACGCCGACCTCGGCGCCACCGTGTACTGCGTCGAGCCGAATCCGGACGAGCGGCTGCGCGAGTTCCTGTCGGCGCACCCCCGGCTCAACCTGGTCGAGGGGACGTCCCCGGAGATCCTGGGCGAGCTGCCCGCCGCCGACCTGTACGTGCTGGACGGCGACCACAACTACGCCGTCGTCCGCCGCGAGCTCGCCTGGATCATGGAGCACGCCCCGGACGCCGTCGTGGTGCTGCACGACGTGCTGTGGCCGTGCGGCCGCCGGGACTTCTACTACCAGCCGTCCCCCCTGCCGCCCTCGGACGTGCACGACTCGACCCGCGACGGGCCGACCGTCTGGCACGACGAGGTCACCCCGGCCGGATTCGTCGGCGACGGCGCGTACACCGTCGCGACGCACGCGGGCGGCGAACGCAACGGCGTGCTCACCGCCGTCGAGGACGCGCTCGCCGACGACGGCGCGGGCTGGCGTTTCGAGATCGTCCCGGCGGTTTTCGGGTTCGGCGTGCTCGCCCGCGACGGCGTCCCCGGCACCGCGGAACTGTTCGCGGCGCTGCGGCCGTACACGTCCTCCGCCCTGCTCGCCGCCATGGAGAACAACCGGATCGGGCTCTACACCCGGGTGCTGCAACTGCAGTACGAGGCGCGGACCCACGCCGACGACGCCAACCGGCTCGCCGAGACCATCGCCGCGCAGCAGCGGGAGATCGAACGGCTGCGCGGCGAACTCGACCGGGCCAACGCCGAGATCGCGACCCGGCGGCACGAGCTGCAGGGGCTGCGCGACGAACTGGCCCGGCGGTCGGCTCCCAGCCGCGCCGCGCCGCCCGAGCTCGGCACCGCCGTCACCCAACTGGGGAGGGCCATATCCGCCCGCGTGCGCAGGGACCCGGACTCACGATGAACCCGGCGCCGCCGTCCCGGTTGATCGCGATCCTGGCCTTCGTCGGCTTCTTCGCGGTCGGCGGCGGCTGGGCGATCGCCATGCCCTGGGACGGGGGGCCGGACGAGCAGGCGCACATCACCCGCGCGGCCGGCGTGGTCGGCGGAGACGTCGCCGCATCGCCGGAGTACCTCACCGTGCCCGGCTTCCCGCGGCCGCTGCCGGGCACCCACCAGACCGTCCCGTCCGGCGTCCTGCGGCAGTCACCCGCCTGCTTCGCGTTCAAACCCGAACAGTCCGCGAGCTGCCTGGACGAGACCGCCCCGTCGCCGCGTCCGCACGCGCCCGCGGACGGGTTCTCCGCCACGGGCCGCTACCACCCCACCTACCACGCGGTGGTCGGCTGGCCGCTCAGGCTGTGGCCCGACGACACCGGCCTGCTGCTCGCCCGGCTGCTCAGCGCGGCCCTGTCGGCGGCGTTCCTCGCCGCCGCGACGTACAGCGTCCTGGCCTGGTCACGGCGGCCGTTCCTGCTCGCCGGGCTGCTGGTCGCCGCCACCCCCATCGCGCTGCACCTGACCGGTGTGATCAACCCGAACGGGCTGGAGGTCTCCGCGGCGATCGCGATGTGGACGGCCCTGATCCCCCTCGTCCTCGGCGACGGGCCCGTCGACCGGCGGCTGCTGGTCCTGGCCGGCGTCGCCGCCGCCGTCGTGACCTGGACCCGTCCCTCCGGCCCCCTGGCCGTCGCGCTGGCCCTCGCCGTCCTGGTCGGCACCGCCGGACGCGTCCGCGTCGCCCGGCTGGCCCGCGACCGCGGCGCCCGGCTGTTCGCCCTGGTCGTCGCCGTGGCGGGCCTGACCTCGGGCATCTGGACGCTCGCCATGAAGGCCACCGAGCTGGTGCCGGTCTCCGGCGGCGCCGGGCTCGGCCCCGCCGACGCGCTGCGCGTCGTCGCCGTGGAACGCACGTACTTCTACCTGAAATCCATGGTGGGCCAGTTCGGCTGGCTGGACTTCAACATGCCGGGCGCCTTCTACGCCGTCTGGTTCGCCGCGGCCGGCTTCCTCCTGGTCGCCGCACTGGCCGCGGGCACCCGCGGCGACCGGCTCCGCCTCCTGCTCGCCGTGACCGGCGCGTTCGCCCTGCCCCTGGAAATGGACATCCTCGGCGCCGAGTCCGACGGCATGGTGGCGCAGGGCCGCTACATCCTGCCCGCCGCGGTCGGCGCCGCCCTGCTGGCCGCGTACACCATCGACGAACGCGGCCTGCTCACCCGGCCGTTCGCCCCCTCGGTGACCCGCTGGCTCGCGGCGGCCGTGCTCCCCGCGCACCTCGTGGGACTGGCGTACACCATGATCAGGTACCAGCACGGCCTGCGCCCCGACGTCCCCACCCTGAACCCGCTCACCGGCGAGTGGCATCCCCCGCTGGGCTCGGCCACAGCCCTCCTGACGGCGACGGCCGGCCTGATCGCCCTCGGCACGATGATCTGGCTGTGCACCCGCGCCACCCGGGAGACCGCCGTCCTGCCGCCACGTCGAACACCGACCGCCGCGCTCTGAGCAGTCGGCGATCGGGGCCCGTAATTCCCAGGGAAAGGAGCCGTGAATGACCGACTACGTCGCGACCATCGCCATGCACCAGGAAACCTGGGGGACCTTCCTCGAACCCGACCCGTCCCTGGCCGACGTCGAAGACCTGCACGAGGCGCTGGGCATTCCCATCTACAGCGGTCACCACGCCCCGCTGAAGGCGTTCGCGGGACACAACACGATCTTCGACCGCATCACCACGCGGATCGAGTCGTCGCAGGTGGCCTACGAGGACCAGTGCAGCGCCAACCACTACTTCGACATCTTCTCCCGCGTCGAGCGCACCCACCTGGAGCTGACCCGGCTCGTCGACGTCGGCGTCTTCATGGGCGGCTCGTCCAGCGTCCTCGCCGGCTGCGTGGAGCCGATGGGGCTGGAACTCGACCTCGTGGACGTCAACCACGCCTACCTGCAGTTCACGCGCGAGCGCCTGCGCCGCCTGTTCCCGAACGCGATGTCGCGCGTCCGGATGTTCCACGGCGACCTGCCGACCTACGTCAGCACCGTGCTGACGTCGGAGCCGCAGACCCGCGCGTTCGTCCACCACGACGGCGCCCACGACTTCAACCAGGTCGTCAAGGACCTCAGCTCGCTGTACTTCGTCCGCGACCGCGTGCACGGCCTGGCCATCCAGGACACCCACCTGCGCGGCTCCATCGAGCACAACAACTTCGTGGACGCCGCCGTGTACGCCATGTTCGGCGTCGGCGTCCACTACGAACCGCTCGGCGCCAACTTCCCGGCCGGCGACCCGGTCACCCACCCCAACCAGTGGAACGGCAACTACTTCCTCGCCGGCCAGTCCGAAGGCATGTACATCCCCTTCGCCGACCTCGAATGGAAGTACCCCCACCCCTCCATGGACCTGGAAACCTTCCTCCCCACAAAAGCCTGAGCCTTTGCGTCACCGCGTGGCCTCTCCCACTCCCAAGAGGCTGCCGCCCACCCCACAGCAGCCGCGTCGGCGGAATGTCCGCCGCCTTGCTCGGCATCGGCGCTGGTGCCTGCGGGACGGCGTCGGTGCCGTCCGGTCGGGCACCAGCGCGCCGGGCGCGGGTCTCGACGTCATTGGTGGCCGGGTCTCAGGTCGGCGGCGACTCCCGGTCCGTTGTGGTGAAGTCGCGCGGCGGGGGGTCAGGAGGCGGAGAGTGTGCCGGTGGCGACCAGGGTGAGGACGATGAGGCCGAGGATTACCCGGTAGCCGATGAAGACGGTGTAGGTGTGCTTGGCGACGAACTTCAGCAGCCAGGCCACGGCGATGTAGGCCACGATGAAGCTCACCGCCGTGGCGGTGAGCGTCGCGGGCCAGCCGACACCCCGGGAGATCGCGTCGTACTCGTCGACGATCTGCAGCCCCCCGGCGGCGGTCAGCGCGGGCACTGACAGGAAGAACGACAGCTTGGTGACCGTGACCCGATCGAGGCCGCGCAGCAGGCCCGCGGACATCGTCGCGCCCGAACGGGACACCCCCGGGATCAGCGCCAGGCACTGAACGATCCCGATGATCAAGGTGTCCTTCCAGGTCACGTCCTTCTCGTTCCGGGCCTGCGTGGCGGTCCTGTCGGCGAAGTACATCACCCCGCTCCACAGGATCAGCGCTGAGCCGACGAACCACAGGTTCCGCAGCGTCGTCTCGATCTGCTCCTTGAACAGCAGGCCGACGATGCCGATCGGAATCGCGCCGAGCCCCACGGCCCATGCCTGGCGGTAGTCCAGATCGTCCCGGTACTCGCGGCGGAACAGGCCGCGCAGCCACGCGCCGATCAGCCGTGCGAAGTCGGCACGGAAGTACAGCAGCGTCGCCAGAACCGCACCGACCTGAATGATCGCGGTGAACGCCGTGATGTCAGAATCGTCGGGAGAATATCCGAGCAGGCTCTCCAGAATCGTCAGGTGCCCGGTGCTGGATATCGGCAGGAACTCGGTCAGCCCCTCCACGGCACCGAGGAAAACCGCTTCCAGAATGTTCAAAGGTGACCCTCGTATTCGTTCATCGGTGTACGCCACGGCACGAGCGCGGTCGTCCACGACCGGCTCGATCGCATGCTCAGGCGGTGTGTGCCGCTCGCCGTACAGTCACCACGGACGGGGAACTCCCTCAGCGTCGGGAGAGACAGTACTGGTCATCGCCAAGCGGGCAAAACCCGCGATCGGCACCGAATGCAGCTTACTTTGGCCGGTACGCTCGCCGCGCTAAAAACGAGAGGATCGGGCGGGTGTCTGTGGGCGTCGATGAAGGACTGCCGGGCTCAAATATGCCTATGTGGAACAGATTCGAGACGAATGGCTTAGGAATTGGTGACATTCGCGTAAACGGTCAGTGAACACCGGCTCTCCGCCGCCTGTGGCCGAAGACGCCTCCCTTGGACGTCGTCACCGTCACGCCACGCCGCCCCGGGACCCTGGCCGCCCCAGCGTGTTGCTTCGCCATCGGTAGGGTCGGGCCGTGTGACGGGGATCGTGGACTATGGGCGGTTTGCGGAGCGGCTCCGGCAGGTGATGCCGCGCTGGGACGAGCGGACGCGGATGTCCGAGGAGGAGTTCGCCGAGCACCTCGCCGACACCGGACCGCGCTGGGAGCTGCTGCGCCAATTCCAGGAGGAGTGGGGGTACGTTCCGCTCGAAGATGACACCGTCTGGCCGCGCTGGTCGGAGGATGAGCACAAGGCGTACGTACGCCGGCTGTCCGGCCGGACGGGCGACGACGACCGGTTCGCCGACGTCGACCTGACGCTGCCGATCCCCAAGGCACTGGACGAGTGGTGGGATCTGCCGTTCAACTCCTTCACCCACCGTCCCCGCCTCTACTGGACGAACCCGCTGTGGCCGCCGACCGTGCGTCCCGACCCGACCGGGTACGGCGCGAGCGACGGGCTGCCGGAGGACAACCCGTACGTCGGCCCCGGCGGAGATCGGCGCGTCTGCGTCCTCATGGCGGAGAACCAGTACTGCAACGAGTGGGGCTATCTGGCCGCTGAGGCTGGGATGGCCGATCCGCGGGTGTTCGTGAGCGTTGAGAAGGGCTGGGTCGAGCAGAGCCGGTCGGTGTCGGAGTTCTTCCTCCAGCTCGCGGTGGAGCGGTTGCCCGAGCACTTCGGATGGACGCTGCCGCTGGGGGAGGAGGACTTCGGCGCGGACGAAGCGGAGATGGCCCGGCGGGTCCGGGAGCGGTTCCCTGAGCTGGGCCTGCTGCCGTGGCGGGAGCTGGGCGCCCGGACCTACGCCTACGGCGCGCCCGACGCGATCATCCGGTACAACGCCGGGGAGTACCACGACGCCCCCCTCCACATCCACGCGCGGACACGCGCTGCCCTGCGCCGCGTCGCGGACACGCTCGGGATCGACCTGCGAGAAGAGCGGATCGCGGCGCCCGACTCCGAGGACGCCCGGCTGGACATCGGGCCCGTATCGATCTCTGCTGGCGACACCGACGACCGCGGCAGGTGGACGGCGCGCCAGGTGAGCCCCGAGCGGCCTGAACACGCCGAAATCTCGTTCGGGCGGCTGACCGGCGACGCCGAGCCGCCTGGGCTGACGGTGACGGCCCTCGACTCCGAGGCCGTCACCCTCGTCGCCGGGGACCGCGACGGCGGAGTGCACGCCCGCCTCCTGGACGCCGACCCGCCGCATGCCCTCCACCACGCCCTGCACAAGGGCGCGATAACGGCCGTGACCAGCATGCGGACCCTGACCGGGGCCCCGGTGATGTGGAGCGGAGACGACAAGGGCGTCGTCCGGATCTGGGGATCGAACGTCGACCCACGGGACACGCCGTACGACGTCAGGCGGCGGAACCGGGTCACCGCCCTGCACGCGGAGTCGCTGCCCACAGGCCCGGCCGTCGCCATCGCCTGGTCCGACGGACTGGTTCGGATCTGGGACGTGTTCACCCTGCTCGCCGCCGATCTGGAACTCGGCAGCGGCATCGACCATCTCGTCCTGCGGCCCGACGCCACGCTCGTCGTCGGCGGCGACCACGGGACGGTCACGTTGCAGTTGCACCCCGAACGGCTGTGGCCGACGCACGAACTGACGGTGCGACTGGGCAAGGTCGACTGGGAGTCCCTCGCTACCTCCCGCGATCGCGACGCCTCCGGTATCCCCGACCTGATCCTGCGCGCGGCCACGGCGAACGCCGACTATGCCGAGCGCACGGTAGAGGCCCTGGCGTCACGGCTCCTGGAGAAGGACGCGCCCTGCTCGGCCGCCGGACCGGCGGCGCCCTTGCTGCTGGACGTGGCCGCCGCCCCAGGCTGCGAGGCCCGCGCCGGCCTGCTGGAACTCCTCGCCCGGATCGTGGGCGCCCCGACCGCCGACCGCAGTGCGGCGCAGGCCCGCGCGGCGGCCGCGTCCCGGCGGCCGACCCTGCTCGCCCTGCTGGACGACCCGGACCCGGCGGTACGCGCCGCCGCCGCGACCGTCATTGAAGCCGCCGACCTGGACACCGTCCGCTCGAATCCACACCCCACCTGAGAACAGGCCACGGCCGGTGCCAGAAATCCACCGCGCCGCCCCCCGCCGCCGCGCTGACCACCCACCGCGCCAGCCCGCGCCGTGCTGTGCGCCGCGCCGACGACCACCCGGATGGCCCGCACTGCGCTGACCACCGGCCGCGCCGACTCGCGCCGCGCTGACCAGCGGCCGCTTCGGTTCGTTCCGTGTTGAGCACCGGCCGCTTCGGTCCGTTCCGTGCTGACGACCGGCCGTGCCGGGCCCGTGCCCATGCTGACCGCCCGCCGCGCCGGGCTGCGCCCATGTTGACCACTGGCGGCGTCGGGTCGTCGAGGAGGATCTCTCATGACCGGCAACCCGCGACGGCCGGACTGGAAGTCCGCGTCTCACGCCGACCGGGAAGTCGGACCACGTGCCGCAGCGGGGGCGGGCCCGCCATCCCGGCTGCACGCCGTAGAAGCCCATGACCTACGCCCGCGTTCGCCGAGGAAGTGGTGTGCGTTCGCTGAGCGGCGGTGGAACGTGCGTCCATGACCTCGGCTGAACCCTGGTGGCGTGACCGGTTTGTCACCGAGATGAAAGCGAGAGCGGCCATCCTTGTGCGGTGCGTCCCGGCAGCGGCCGTTGACGGATCCTCACGCTGCCGCACCTGTACTCAGGTCGGCCAGAGGTGCGATCGTCCGCAAGCCGTTGCCATGTACGTCGCGTCTCTAGGACTCGACCGAGAAGAACTCGGCGACCAGGTTGTGCGCGCCGGACCGGCCGACCGGCGACCTCACCGGATTCGAAAGGAGCTGCCATGCCGAAATGGTCGGCCGCGGTTCAGGTGATCATGCTGGCTACCGTCCTGGCGGCCTGCGGATCCGACATGGACACGGCAATGGCGGCCGCCGAGTCGGAACGCGTGATGAATCGCACCGTCCAGGCCCTGCATCCCGATTACCGTGCCTTGCCGAAAGGGCCGCAGCCCGATGTTCGGGAAGTCGAGTCGTGCCGCAACCTGCTGACAGGAGACCAGGGGAAGGTCCGGGTCGGGCGCAACTACGCCGTCTCCGGGCTGAGCGAGCAGAGGGTGAACGAGGTGGCCCGCCGCGTCGAGAAGTTCTGGGACGAGGAGATCGGCGCCCACAGCGAAGAGTCGAAGGGCTTCGACAAGAATGAGCCCTGGGTCACGATGCGATACAAGGACTTCACTCTGACGGTTCGTGTGACCCTCTACAAGCCGAGGGACCTGCGTATCTCGGTGGAGTCCGACTGCATCCAGCCGAACGGCGACACGTGACACCCCGGCGTCGGGCCCAGAGTTCACTGTTCGAGGGCGCCATGCCGGCCCCGGCGCGGCCGTCACCCGAGTCGGGTGGTGAGGTCGTCCAGTGTGGTGGCGAACCAGACGTGTCTGCCGCGGTTGCTCTCGGCGACGAAGGCGCGCAGGGCGCTGCTCGCCTGGAGGTGCGTTGATATGTCGCCGACGATGGCGACGCGCACCCCGTAGTTCACGAATTTCTGGAGGAACTCTCCGGCGATACGGGTCGAGAGGTCGAAAAAGGCGTCGTCAAGCCGTTCCACGGGGAGGACGACCATGTCGGCTCCGTTCGCGGCGGTGTCTCCGATGAGGTCCAGGGCGTCCTGCTCGGCCTTAAGAACATTCCCGTCCGGGGTGCAGATGAGCACCGTCGTGTCGCCGATGTGCTGGGTGGTGTGTGACATCCAGGGTCCTTCATGGGGTTGCGCCGCGTGGTGCTGACGGCAGTCCGGAGGGTGTGCCGGTCGTCGGTTCTCAGAGGGGGGACGTCTCGGTGGCAGGCGGGGTGGCGGACGTGGTCGTCGTGTGCTGTGTCCTCACCGAGGGACGGTCATGAGTTCCCGTTCAGGTAGGCGTCGACGAGTCTGAGGATGTCGGCGGCGCGGTCCAGATCGGCCAGGATGATGATCTTCATGGCGGCGCGCTCCTCGTCGTAGACGATCTCGACGCGCGGCTGGCGGCCGTCGTGCGAGGCGCTGACCGTGGCCGTGAGGTAGGTGCTGAGGCGGTCCATCAGTTCGCGGCCGACCGCCTCCACCTGCACGACGCTGGTCACTTCCGCGCGAGGTCGCGCGTGGTGCGGCTCGTCCAGCGGCCGCCCGGTGAAGGACTCCAGGTCCGCGCGCGCGATCCGGTACTGCTTGCCGATGCGGGTGGCCTGGAGGCGGCCATCGCGCACATAGCCGCGCACCGTCTTCACATGCAGCCCGAGCAAGTCGGCCACCTGCTCGACGGAGTACCACTGATCGCCCGGTCTCAACTACCTCAACCTTCCCTATCACTCCCTTAATAGGCGGAGCATAGCGGAAGATAGGGAACTCGCGTCGGACGGCACACCCGGGGCTCACCAGGACGAGACACACAGCCGGACGGTGGCGACGAGTCGTGTGGCCGTCCCTACCACGGGGCACGCCTGGCCGGCGGGGTCAAGGGGTGGCGTTGGTGTAGCGGGTGGCGAGGGTGCGTAGGTGGGTGACGAGTTCGGGGGGTTCGGTGACGGTGAAGTCGGCGTTCAGCAGGCCCAGGTAGACGGCGAGGGTTTCGATGGTGTCGGCTCCCGTGTGCAGGATGCAGCTCTCGGGGTCGACGGCTTCGACGGTGCCTACGGCTGGGTTGATGCGGTCGGCTATGACGTCGGCGGGGGCGTGGACGGTGACGCGGGCCCGGTAGCGCCAGGCGGCGGCGGAGACGCGTCCTGAGACGTAGGCCGCGACGTCGTCGTCGGGCAGGGCGCGGGGCGTGAAGCGGGGGCCGGTGGGGATGCGCGGGATGAGGCGGTCCACGCGGAAGGTGCGCCAGTCGGCGCGGTCCAGGTCGTAGGCCAGCAGGTACCAGCGGCGTCCCCAGGTGACCAGCCGGTACGGCTCGACCTCGCGGCGGGTGGCGCCGCCCGCGTGGGTGGTGTAGTCGAAACGCAGCCGTTCGTGCGCGCGGCACGCGGCGGCGAGGGCGGTCAGGACGTCGGGGTCCACGGACGGGCCGGGCCGGTCGTGCGGCACCGGCACCGTGTAGGTCTGCAGCGTGTTGACGCGGTGCCGCAGGCGGGACGGCATGACCTGTTCCAGCTTGGCCAGGGCGCGCAGCGAAGCCTCGGCGTTCCCGGCAACGCTGCCGGCGGCGGTGCGGAGCCCGACCGCGACCGCGACGGCCTCGTCGTCGTCCAGCAGCAGCGGCGGCAACGAAGCGCCCGCGCTGAGCCGGTAGCCGCCGGCCGAGCCGCGCGTCGCGTGCACGGGGTAGCCCAGCGAGCGCAGCCGCTCGACGTCGGCGCGGACCGTCCGGCCGCTGACGCCGAGACGTTCGGCCAGTTCGGCGCCCGTCCAGTCGCGGGGCGTCTGCAGGAGGGCGAGGAGGCGCAGCAGGCGCGCCGAGGTTTCCAGCATGAATCCAAGACTGCCGGACCATTAGGAACGAACCTCTCCTAATGGCCGTGCAGAGTCGTCCCCATGAGCGACATCCGCGAGTTCCGCATCGACATCCCGCAGGCCGACCTCGACGACCTGGCCGACCGGCTGGCCCGCACCCGCTTCGCCGAGGAACTGCCCACCGAGGAGGTCACCGACGGCGTGCAGCGCGGCCCGATCCAGCCCGGCTGGGAGTACGGCGTGCCGGGCTCCTTCGTCCGCGACCTGGTGGCGCGCTGGCGGGACGGCTTCGACTGGCGGGCTCAGGAGGCCAGGCTCAACTCCTTCCCGCAGTTCACGACCGAGATCGACGGCCAGACCATCCACTTCGTGCACGTCCGCTCCGCCGAACCGGACGCCACCCCGCTGATCCTCACCCACGGTTGGCCCAACACCTTCGTGGAGTACCTGGACCTGGTCGGCCCCCTCACCGACCCGGCCGCGCACGGCGGCGACCCGGCCGACGCCTTCCACGTGGTCATCCCGTCCCTGCCCGGGTTCGGCTTCTCCGGACACACCCGCACCAAGGGCTGGGACGCGGCCCGTACCGCCGACGCGTGGGCCGAGCTGATGCGGCGGCTCGGGTACGAGCGGTTCGGCGCGCACGGCAACGACGCGGGTGCGATCGTGAGCCCCGAACTCGGCCGCCGTCACGCCGACCGCGTGCTGGGCGTCCACGTCAACCAGATCTTCTCGTTCCCCTCCGGCGACCCGGCCGAACTGATCGACCTCACCCCCGAGGAGCAGGGCTACCTGCGGTTCCTCGGCAACTTCGTCGAGCACGCGATCCACGACCGCGCCCAGCAGGCGCAGCCGCAGACCCTCGCGCACGCCCTGGCCGACTCCCCGGCCGGGCAGCTCGCCTGGATCGGCCAGCTCCTGGCCGGCGTGCCCGACCCCGACGTCATCCTGACCAACGCGACGATCTACTGGCTCACCAACACCGCGGCGTCCTCGGCGCGCTTCTACTACGAGAACCACCACGCCGACCGGACGACCGAGCCGACCACCTTCCCGCTGGGGCTGGCCTCGTTCGCCTACGACTTCCGGCCGCTGCGGCGCTTCGCCGAACGCGACCACAAGAACATCGTGTCCTGGAACGAGTACGACCGCGGCAGCCACTGGGCCGCCCACGACGCCGCCGACCTGCTGGTCGACGACCTGCGCGGCTTCTTCCGCCGCTTCCGCTGACGACGTCCCGGGGGCGGCCGCTCATCCCTGCCGCCCCCCGGGAATCCGGCCGCCGGCGGAGTGTCACCGACGACGCCCTTCAAGGGCCCACCAAAGTGGGGGTGAGGCATTGACGTTCGGCCAGTGCGCAGACCGGGGCTTCGCCCGCATGGTGATCACTGTGCCGCATGTCCTCACCAAGTCCTCCTCTGACAATGCCGACGACGGCCGTTTCCTCTCCTTGACGCACCGGCTGGGCGGGGCTTCCATGCTCATCTCGCCGCTGCTGCTGCTGGTCGGGGAGTCGTTGCGGATCTCGGCCGACCTCCTCTCGCCCGACGGGCCGTCCACCGGGTTCGACTACCCCGGGCAGTTGGCCGCCTACCAGGACCACCCGGCGCTCATGACGGCGTCGTACGTCGTGTTCGCGCTCGGCTGGTTCGCCCTGTGGCCGGCGTTCCTTTCGCTCGCCGCCCTGATCGGCAGGACGAGGCCCGGTTGGGGACTGCTGGCAGGCGCGTCCGCCCTCACTGGGCTCATCGCCCTGGCCTTCTACGAGGGCATCAACCACCTCGCCTTCCGGCTTGTGGACCACCAAGGCCTGACGGCCGCCACCGCGACCGTCGGTGACGTCTACGCCTCCCCGAACCTCGCGTACGCGCTGACCGCCGCGTACAACCTCGGCTGGATCGTCCTGGCGATCGGCGCCTACCTCTCCCGCACCCTTGGCCCGTGGCGGTCACTCTGCCTCGCCCCGATGGCCCTGCATGCCACTGGAGTGCTCAAGGCGGGCGAACCGCACGGCATCGCCTTCGTCCTGGCCCTCGCGACCGCGTTCGTCCCGCTGGGCCTCACCCTGGTACGCGGTGCGGTGCCGGCCCTCTGTGCGGCGCGTCGCGGATCGGGAGCCGACGCCACCCCCATGACGCATCGCGACATGTGGTGACGGTCGGGTGCGGTTTCACGCACCGGCGTCCGCGTCCGTGGACGCTTGCGCGCTGGAGGTGCGTGTCCTCATTGAGCCTTGTTGGCAACGGGGCCGCGTTCGTGGCGTGGTCAGCGTGTCGGTGGGGCCGGTTAGATTGCCCCGCATGTCGCGAGGATCCCTGAACGAGCTGCCGGACGGACTGCCCGCGGGCAAGCTGATCACGCCCGAGGACGCCGACCGTCCGGCCCTCTGGGTGTCGGACGAACGGCTCCCCGACGCGGGCCGGCACTGGCTGAGGCTCTACGACCTTCGTCACGAGACCGGCCTCTACCCCTTGCTGCTGGACGGGATGGCCAACGACCCAAGCCGTCCCTGGCATGACGGCGAGCTGTGGCCGGAGCCCGTCGGCGCCATCGACGCACTCGACGCCGGGGACGTCCTGGAGAAGAAGTGGAACTCGGTGACGGAGGACTCGCAGGCCGGCCCGCTTTCAGGCCCGTGGCCAGGCCTGGCCCCTCCCGGCAAGACGGATGTGGACGCCGACACCGTCGCGCGACGCCACGCCCAGGGAAGCGACTCCAGCCTGCTCGGCCTGGTCCCGGCCGACCGCGGCGCGGACGCGCTGACCGTGGTGGGCTGGGACGGGCCGTGCAACCACATCAGCACGGACAAGATCTCGGCCGTCATCCGCACCTGGGAGGACCGGTTCGGCGTCCGCGTGATCTCGGTGGGCTTCGACATCCTCCGGCTCTCCGTGGCCGCGCCGCCGACGACGATCGAGCACGCCCGCCAGATCGCCGTCGAACACCACGCGCTCTGCCCCGACAACATCTGGCAGGGCGTCGGCGACTTCGAGGAGTACGCGAAGTTCCTGGTCGGCGCCGAGTCCTGGTGGTTCTGGTGGGACTGACAACGGCCACCCGCCGCCTCGCTCGTCGCACCTGACGAGTTCGACTTGCTTCTCACCCCAGGCACGAACCCGATCTCTCCCTTGTACGAGACGGGCTCGTCCTGTTCACGCGCGCTGTCCTGCTTCCCAGCGCAAGGCGCGCTTACCTGGCGACTGTCTGTCCAGCGAGCGTCTTGGAGCGCCTGCCCGGCAAGCGGGGGCATATCTCGTGAGCATCGGCTGGTGTGTCACGTCGAGTTGTTCAGGCTTGCGGACGGCGTTCGCCCCGATCGCCTTGAAGGCCTCCGGCAGCAAGCCCGGTGTGCATGGCCTACGATGCGCGACCACCATGTCGAACGCCGCCCGCACCGGTTCCCGTCACCGGCTCCCGCACCCGTACCCGAACACCACGCCCGCGACCAGGCACGCCGTTCCGTACACGAAGACCACCAGCGTCATCATGAGGCGTTCATTTCCTGGACGATCTTTCGCACGGCCACGTCCACGCGCTCGGCGGAAGTGATCACCTTGCCGCTGTCGGCCCAGACGAACCACCACACGCCCTGGACGTAGTCACACCCGATCTCCCTCGTCCAGGCGGGCGTTCCCTCCCGGGCGATCCTCAAGAGAGGGAAGCCGCGCCGCTCCACTACGGAGCCGCGGATGTTCTGCGTTTCCAGGGACGCCTTGAGCGTGCCCAGGTGTTCCCTTCGCTGATTACGCGGCAGGAGCTGTTCGGGGGTCGCCGCGTGCCGTCCTTTGTCGAAGCCCATGGGAATTGGGTCTCCCTTCGTGTATGGGCGGCGCGGCCGGTGTGCCCGGGGGGACACCCACCGGCCGCGCCGCTTTCTCCCCCCTGGTCAGCGACCGTTGTCCTTGGCCCGCGCGCGCTTGGCCTCGGCGTTCAGCGCCTTACGCAACGCGGTGGGGTTCGGCTGCATAACCGTGGCGTCCACTCCGGCGGTGGGGTCGATCAGCGTGGCGACGTATTCGCCCGGCGCCCCGTCCCACCTCTTGGACCGCCAGATGTGGTGCCCAGGGAAGTCCCTACGCAGCCGCTCCATAGCGGGGTCGTCGATCTGCATGTCGATGAACCTTCGGTCTGGATTTCTCGAGGAAATGCTGTGACCAGCCTCACACGTTCGACTACTCTCTGAAATCGCCCATGTGCTACCAGTAGTGCACCCTCAGATAGATCATCCACACCACGGTGAGGTGCAGCCTTCAGGGAGGCCCGATGCCCGCGCGATCCGAGCCCTACGACAGTCCCGCCATCGTCACGTTCGCCACGGAGCTGGCGGCCTGGCGCAGTGCTGCCGGCCTCACCAAGAAGGAGCTGGCCGACCGCCTTGGCTACGCCGACTCGTATGTCGGACAGATCGAGCTCCGCAAGAACACGCCATCAGAAGAGTTCGCCCAGGCCCTCGACACCTTCTTCAACACCAACGGCGTCTTCCATCGACTCTGGAGGCGGATCAAGGACTCGCGGCACATCCTGACCCCGCCTCCCGGCTACCCGCAGTTCGCGGAGCGTCGAGAAGAGGCGATATGCGTCAAGAGTTATGGTGCGCTGCTCATCAACGGACTCTTTCAAACCAAGGACTACGTCCGCGCGATCATGGGCGTCATGGATGCCCAGACGGCCGAGGAGTATGTTGCCCGGCGATTGGAAGAGCAGGCCATCCTCGCGGGAGACGACCCGCCGCAAGTGTTCCTTACATTCGACGAATTCGTTCTCCGCCGCGTCATCGGCAGCCGGGAGATCCAGCGCGCGCAGCTACAGGCGCTGCTTGAGGTGAGCGAGCGCCCCAACATCATGCTTGACGTTGTCCCCCTCAGCGCGGGGTACTACCCAGGGCTTGCCGGAAGCTTCACGGTGCTCGGGTTCGACGACGGTTCACTGGCCGCCTACACCGAAGCCCCAGGTGCGGGGATGCTCATCGAACAGCCTGTCCGTGCGGCGGAATACGTCGTACGGTATGACTTGATCCGGGGCTACGCGCTTCCAGCGGAGGATTCACGGACTCTGATCAGGGCCGTGATGGAGGAGCTATGAGCACGATGGACCTGTCAAACGCCAGGTGGCGCAAGAGCACTCGCAGTTCTCACGAAGGCGGCGAGTGCGTCGAGGTTGCGGACCTCGCAGCCGGTGTCGCCGTGCGGGACTCCAAGAACCCGGACGGCCCCAGGTTGACGTTCGCTGCCGATGAGTGGCGGGCGTTCACACGGGCGGTGAAGGGTAGTGAGTACGACCTCGGCTGACGTCCGCTGGCGCAAGAGCAGCCGCAGCGGGCACGAAGGCGGCGAGTGCGTCGAGGTCGCGAACCTCGGCCCCGGTGTCGCCATGCGGGACTCCAAGAACCCCGGAGGGGCCGAAGTTGACCTTTCGGGCCGACGAGTGGCGGGCGTTCACGCGGGCGGTGAAGTGTAGTGAGTATGACCTCGGCTGACGTGCGGTGGCGTAAGAGCAGCCACAGCGACCATGAGGGCGGGGAGTGCGTCGAGGTGGCGAAATTCGCTCCGGCGGTGGCCGTCCGGGACTCCAAGAACCCCGACGGGCCGAAGCTGACCTTCCGCGCCGATGAGTGGCGGGCGTTCACCGAGGCGGTGAAGTGTAGTGAGTACGACGTCGGCTGACCTCCGCTGGCGCAAGAGCAGCCGCAGCGGGCATGACGGTGGCCAGTGTGTAGAAGTCGCGAACGCCTCCACCGCAATCGCCGTGCGGGACTCCAAGGATCCGGACGGCCCCAAGTTGGCGTTCGCCGCCGGGGAGTGGCGTGCGTTCATGCTGGCGGTGAAGTGCAGTGAGTATGACCTCGGGTGAGACCCCCTGGCGCAAGAGCAGTCACAGCGCCCACCAGGGGGGCGAGTGTGTCGAGGTCGCCAGCCTGGCCCCAGTGATCGCTTTCCGAGATTCCAAGAACCCCGACGGACCGAAGCTGACCTTTGCCGTCGACGAGTGGCGCGCCTTCGTGCGGGTGGTGAAGAACAGTGAGTATGGCCTCGGCTGACGTCCGCTGGCGCAAGGGCAGCCGCAGCGGGCACGAAGGCGGCGAGTGCGTCGAGGTTGCGGACCTCGCGGCTGGTGTCGTCGTGCGGGACTCCAAGGACCCGGACGGCCCCAAGCTGGCGTTCGCCGCCGGGGAGTGGCGTGCGTTCATGCTGGCGGTGAGATGCAGTGAGTATGACCTCGGCTGACGGCCGCTGGCCTAATTAGGCGACCTTGGTGATCTTGCATTCAATGCCTGCGGGTCCAATCGGAGCTTGCGCCGCGGTGGTTCCTCCGAAGGTGTTCGTGCCTCGAACCTCGAAGGTCTGAAGGCCGATCCGCTGGTGAGAGGCTGCATCCAGGACCTCGACGGTGACCGAATAGCTTGTCGCGTCGCCTGTGATCGTGCCGTTGATCGTTACCGTGCCCTGCGATCCGGTCGTGTTCACCTGGCACTCGACGTTGGTGCTGTAGCTCTTCGGGCCAAGGGACGGGGTGCTCCCTCCTGGCGTACTGATCAAGTACAACACGGCGAGTAGTCCCAGGAACCCCGACAATCCCAAGGCGACGGTCAAGTAGGTCTTCCACCTGGGGCGCGGACGCGAGCCGTATTCATCATTGGCCATGGTCCACTCGTGAGTCGGCATCGCTGTCCCGTCATCCTGATCGAAGTCTGCGCAGGTCAGCATATAGCTCAGTACATGTGATCTTGTGGGTCTGGTACTGGGGACCGGTCGGCGCTGGTGGCTACGTCACCGTGGTCCACGTACAGCGAAGGCGCCCAGAGCGCTCCGTGCACACGCTGAGGGCGGACCGCGTCGCTGCATGGCGGGTGACCTGCCCGGGGTCGCGACCAAGGCCCGCCGGGTCGTCAGCAAGGGAGGTGGCCGGTGCAGGCGGGGGGACCGGTGGTACGCCAGCGCCGCCCGGCTACCCAGTGCGGATGCACCGCAGCCGTCTGGGCCGCCCATGGCCCGGCCTCACGTGCAGCGGCGCTGGTGCCTGCGTTGAGGTGGCGGACCTCGCAGCCGGTGTCGCCGTGCGGGACTCCGAGAACCCCGACGGGCCGAAGTCGACCCACGGGCCGACGAGTGGCGGGCGATCACACGGGCGGTGAAGTGCGATCCCGGACGGGTCGTGCGACCCCTGCAATTCGCCGGTGAGGAACTCCAAGCCGACGCCGGCCGCCTTCAGCTGTTCGGCCGGCGCCGCCAGTTCAATGCCGCGGCCGAGCCGTTCGTGCTCGTGCACCACCACGGTGACCGCGACGCCGGAGGCCCGCAGCTCCCTCGCCACGGAGACGGCCCTGTCGAGTTCGGGCCGCCTGGTGGCGCGGGTCGAGATCTTGGGGCGGCGGGCGCGGTGCACCGCGCCCTCGTCTGCCTCGTGCGCGCGACGGGGCCTCGATCCGCGCGGGTTGAGGGCTCTCGCTTTCTGGGAGGGTTTTACGCAGCCGGGTTGCGTAGTTGGACGACGAGTTCGGTGCCGAGGGCGTTGGCCAGGCGGTGGAGGACGACCAGGATCGGGACGATGCCGCCTGGCTCGAACCTGGCCACGGCGGTCATTCCGGCGGCCTCGGCGCGGCGGGTCTGGCTCCAGCCTCTTTCGGCAAGACGCGGACGGATCGTCCCAGCTCGTAGGCGAGTTTGGTGGCCGCGTACGCCTCGGCCGCGCCGGGCTCGGTCATGCGGCGCTCGCGCAGCGCGTTCCAGTCGGTTCGCTCACCCATCGGCCTCGCTTCCTCAGCGTCCACCGTGTGCGGCTCGGCCACACGTCGACGGTATGGCCAACCAGCCAGCTCCGCCGGTGTACCAGGCGAATCGCAATCGACCTCAGTGCTGGATCAGGCCGCCGACTTCAACGGGGGCGACGTGGCCGGTGGGCGGGAGGGTTTGTGACAGGGTGATGCCGATGTCGACCAGGGACGACCGGCGCAGGCCAGTGACGTCGGGGATGGGAGTCCAGGTCGGCTCAGTGGTTTCGCCGTTGGGCTCGGGCCGGAGTCGGCCGCCGGTGATGCGGACCTGGTAGAAGATGCCGACGTTGTGGTGCTCGGGGCCGCCGGGGACGGTGCGTTCGGCCGCAGGGATGACCCTTGAGTCCACGCCCAGCAGGCGTTCGACCACCGCGTCGCAGCCGGTTTCCTCGGCGACCTCCCGGATGACCGCATCGAACGGATCCTCCGCGTGTTCGACCCTGCCGCCCGGAAGGGTCCAGACGGGCTGGCCCTTCGGTGGCATGTGACGGGCGAGCAGGACGCGTCCGTCCTCGATGCACACGGCGTACGCCGCCAGCCGGAAACTCATCCCTGTACCTCCAACGCCCGAAATCGGGAAGAAGCTCTGTCGCGACGTCCAAGACCCGCGAATGAACCTCGCCGCATACTGACAGAGGCTCCGTCACTTCGCGCTCAACACTCGGCCTCCGCACCAGGGCGATCAGGAAGGGCTCACCGTGATCGACGGCGGGGCCACAGGAGTCAGTGGGCGGGGGCGGGGCCGGCGGAGGGGCTGGGGAGGGTGGTCGGGGGCGCGGGCTTCTTCGTGGGCGGGGGCGGGGTGGGGTAGCTGGTGCGGGGTGGGAGGCCGCAGTACTTGAGGTGGGCGGCACCGGCGCCGAGGTGGTTGGTGGGCAGGTAGTCGACCCCGGCGGCGAGTTCGAGGTCCATCCAGTCGATCTGGCGGAACCTGCGGCAGTCGTGCATGCCGGGCAGGCACTTGGTGAAGGCGCCGTTGGCCTCGTTGTCGCCCATGAGCGGGTTGTCGCCGCCGAAGCCCTTGCCGCTGGCGAACCAGTCGGAACGGTACTGGCCGTCGGGGCCGTGCCACATGCGGACCTTGAGGCCGGCGTCGTGGGCCTTCTGCACCAGCCGGGTGAACTCCTCCTTCTCGTCCTCGCTGAGTGCGGCGTCCGACGAGACGCACTTCTTGAAGTCACCGTTGAGGATGGAGACCCGCTGGGCGTACTCGTGATCGTAGGCGGGGTTCCTCGGATCGAGGTTGGCCGGGATCCTGCACTCGTCGAAATCGGTCAGGAAGGTGACGTTCGACGGTGCGCCGATGACCGCCTGCCGGTCGGCCTCGTACGGGTCGGCGGCACTGAGCGGCAGGACGACCTGCACGTCCGGGGGCAGATCCTTGATCTCCTTGAGGATCTGCTTGTAGGCGAGCGCCTTGGGCTTGCTCTTGACCTCGATGAAGATCTGGAACGGCTCCCGGCGGCCCGGGTAGACGGCGCCCTGCTGCCGGGCGCGTTCGATCAGCGGGTCGATGTACTTGTCGCGCAGGGTGCCGACCTTGGCGGTGCCCTTGTCGTGCTTGAGCTTGAGCTCGCCGTCCTCCCACCACACGTCGGCCTCCACGCTGGTCGCCCCCGCGTTGAGGGAGTCGGTCAGCGGCCTCCGGTTCTGGTAGTCGTTGTGCGCGTTGAGCCGGTCGAACCAGGGCACGTCCGGGTTCGGCCGGCAGACCGGCTTCGGCAGCGGCGGCTTGGTCGGACGCACGGTCTGATGGGCGAGTGTGCCGGGCGGCGTCTCTCCGCGGTCCCGTTGAGCCAGGGGGCAGGAGTCGCCGAGAACGCGGCAGACCGCGCTGGTGCAGGCATGCGCCACGGTGGCACCCACACCGGACATGGACACGGCGGTGACGATTCCGGCGATCAGCAGGGTGACGGCGATGTACTCGAGAGCTCCGGCGCCGCTGTCGGGACGTTGCACGATCGAGATGATCGTGTTGGGCTGCGGGTGCTCCCCAGGGTCCTGAGACCTGCTTTGGGACCCAGTTCGGGTGCCTGTCGCTGGGCCGTGGAGGCTGGCCCGCAGGTGCCGGGCGCCCAACCCCGGGACGTCGCCTGCGACGGCTCAGCGAGGGGCGCGGCGCGCATATGTGCCGGGACAGGCGCGCAGTCCGCCGGTAATGTCGGCGACATGTATTCGACGCGGGTCTCTCAGCGTGTGAACGCGCCGCGCTCTGTCGTCTACCAGGCGCTCGTGAACGCGGACGCGATCGCGAAATGGCGGGTTCCGGCGGGCATGAGCAGCCACGTTCACGAGTTCGACGCCCGGGAAGGCGGATCGTTCCGTATTTCGCTCACCTATGACGTGCCGGGGCCGACCGGAAAGTCGTCGTCGCACACCGACACCTACCACGGCCACTTCGCCGAGCTGGTCCCGGACGAACGGGTGGTCGAGGTGTTCGAGTTCGAGACCGCGGAACCGGAAATGCGCGGGACCATGACGATGACGACGACGCTCACCGACGCCGACGGCGGCACCGAAGTCGTCATCGTGCACGAGGGGATTCCCGACGCCATTCCCGCCGCCGACAACGAGACCGGCAGCCGGATGGCGCTGGCGAACCTCGCCGCGCTCGTCGAGGGGGAGCGCGCCCCCTGAACGTCCCGCGTCCATGGCACGGGCGTGTGCGGGCAACGGGCGGTCCCTATGCCGCGAGGCGTCACTCGGACGGGCGGACGGGCTGGCGGAGGATCGTCTTGAGCTTCTCCGGCCGGGTCCGGCGCGGGTCGCTGAGGTAGATCTCGTGGTGCAGGCCGTGGAGGCGCAGGCCGTTGGCCTTGACGTAGTCGTTGTGGAGGTGGGCCAGCAGGGGAGCCTCGTCGTCGTAGGAGCCGACGTGCAGGACCTGGGCGCACAGGCCCTCGTGCAGGGTGTGGTGGCGGATGTCGGCGATGGCGGGGAGTTTCTTCTTGGCCGCCGCGGCGGCGCGGGCCTCCTCGATCGTCTCCTTGGTGATCCAGTCGGGCAGGCTGATGAGCATCGTCCATTTCCAGGACGCCTTCGCCCTGACGGTGAACGCCTCGTAGTCATCCGCCCACCACAGGCCTTCCAAGGGCGCCACGACGAAATCCCGGCCGTCGCGTTTGGCGGCGAACTTGAGCGTATAGGCCACGGTGTAGAGGGCCTCGACGGCGGCCGCGTAGGCGGGCGAGGTGTTGGGGTCGCCCTGGCCGTCGATCGCGATGAACTGCTGCTCGGGCACCTCGATCAGCGCCCACGCGGTGTTCTTCGGCGCGTACAGTTCTTTGCGTTCTCGTTTGACGTCGTAGGGCGACATCACTCGGGTTCCTTCGGGGATCTGATGCGTGGGCGGGCGCGAATTCGTCTTTCGCGGGTTCGTTTCCGGACGCGCGTTCATTCCGCGTCGTCCAGTCGGATCATCAGGCGGGTCCGGAGCTGGTCCGGCGGCGTGCGTGCGGGGTCGGAGACGTAGACCTCCCGGAGCGGCCCGGCGGGCAGGTGCCCGTGGTCGCCGACCCAGGCCAGCAGCGCGTACGCGGTGAGCCCTATCTGCTCGTACGGCCCGACGTGGGTCGCCGCCGCGAACAACCCGCCGGGCAGGACGTCCGGAACCGTACCGGGGACGGCCACGGACGTCTCCACCGCGACGGAAATGGCGATCTCCGGAGCGAGGTCGAGAGGGAACAGGCCGATCAGTGTTCCGAGCGGTCCGCCGTCCGGGGCCGAAGGGTCGTCGTCGGCGCCGTGGCCCGGCGGGCGAGTGTGCGGCGCCGCGTTCCCGCCGAGCACCGCACCGATCAGCCGGGCCACGCACGCCGACGTGACCTCTCCGATCCGTTCCTCCGAGGCGACGTCGCGGACGAGCGCCACCCGCCGGGCCGGTTCGCGCGCGAGCCGCACCTCCGGCAGGGGCAGGCCCGCGGCGAGGATGCGTTCGAGCGCGGCGAGGTTGCGGCGGCGCCGCGCCAGGTCGGCCTCCATCCGGTCGCGGACGTCGCCCAGCACGTCGGTCGTCCCCGCCAGCACCTGCCCGATCGCCGGAAGCGGCACGTCGAGGGAGCGCAGCAGGCCGATGACGAGCGCGTCACGGGCCTGCTCGGGCCGGTAGTAGCGGTACCCGGTGTCCGGATCGACATGGGCCGGCGCCAGCAGGCCCATGTCGTCGTAATGCCGGAGCTGCTTGACGCTGAGCCGGCACAGCCGGGCGAACCGCCCTATCGGCAGAAGTCCCTCGGTCACGCCCACAAGCATGGACGCTCCCATTGTGGGAGAGTCAAGATCGCGACGAGTCCGTGCGCGGAGTTCGGACGGACCGCCCCGATTCCCTTCACCCCTGTGGCGCTGGGGGCAGGTCGACGTGGCGGACGGTGAAGTTCCCCTGGGTGACGGGGGCGAAGGCCGCGGGGGCCATGCAGGTGCCGACCGGCGACTCCTCCCACGCGCCGTGCTCGTTCTGGGTGACGTTGCCGACGGCCCAAGAGAGGCCCACCCAGTCGTGGCCGCGGTCGTTGACGCTGAAGCCGAGGCGTCGTCCGACCCAGTCGGCCAGGGGGTCGTCGGCGCGGACGACCTTCGCCGTCAGGGTGGCGTTGCCCGGGCTGGTCGCCAGGCAGTCCACCTCCGCCTCGGCCCGGAGAGTCGTCCGCTGGGCGGCCACGTAGTGAGAGATCCTCACCGTGCCGCGGGCGTCCGTGGGCAGTCCGCCGGGGGCGCCGATCTCCGGCATCGGCCGGGAGTAGGGGACGGCGTGCGCGTCGATGGCGAAGCTGCGGACGTCGGCGTCGGGCGAGTAGGTGAGGCGGAACGAGCCCGCGCCCGTGACGCTCGCCGTCTTCGGCTTGGCGGCGGCCCGCGGTTGCGCGGCGGACGCGGAGGTCGCGCACGCGGTGACGGCGGCGGCCGCCGCCACCGTGAGAGTGACGGCCTTGATCTTCGCGCTGGGCATGTGGGGCTCCTCGTCCGGTCAGGGCGCCGGGTCCTCGGTGACCCGACGTCCCCGATCCTGCTTTCCGGAGCGGGCGGCCCGGCTCCCCCGTGCGAGGCGTTCGGCTCCCGCGCTGGTAGGAGACGGACGGCCGGCCGGGGCGCCGCGGTCGGTGACGCGGTGCGCGCGGGCGCCACCGGGATCGCCGTACCGAAGGGCGGCGCGGCTGGTCGGACGCTGTTAACGGGTCGCCTGCAAGATCCACTGAATGGGACAATGCGGACGTGGCCAACCTCTCCATCGCCGGGATCCTGCGCAGCGTCATCGGGACCGTCGTCACCCTGCTGGTCGGCGTCGGCCTGGCGACCCTCGGCATCTTCTTCGCCGTGACCCAGGCGCCGGACGGCGTCCGCGACCTGCGCGCCTACGAGGCGGCGCAGCGCTGCCCGGCCGCCCCGTCCGGGCCCGCCGAATGCCGCTGGACGAAGGAGTTCACCGTGTCCGGCGTCCGCCTGACCAACAAGAGGGGCGAGTCGGACCGTGTGGTGCTGACCGACGCGGACGGCGCCAGGTGGGAGACGTACTACTCGTCCCGGGTCCCCATCGTGGACAGCCTCGACGAGGGCGACCGGGTCACCGGCACCATCTGGCGCGGCCGGCTGACCGAGATCGCGGCCGACGGCGAGTCCCAGCGGACGCACGAGGCCCCGGCCGACCTCCGCGCACGGTTCCTCATCCTCGCGCTGATCACCGTTCCCAGCGGCCTTCTCATGGCGGCCGCGTGCCTGTGGCGGCTGGCTCGCCGCGCCTCCGACCCGACGCCGGGCATGGTCGCCACCCTGGGCCTGTCCTTCGGCCTGTTCTTCGGCGGGCTCTTCACCCCGCTCCTGACCGCCGGCAGCAGAGAAGAGAACTTCTGGCTGACGGCGGCCGTCTGGCTCCCCATCGCCGCCATCATGACCGCCGTGGCCCGCGTCCACGTCACGCGGAAGCGGGCCGCCGCCGCCGACGCCGACACCGCGACGCCCGCGTCCTAGCCGCGATACGGGGCGCCGGGCATCCGCCCGCCCGGACGTTCCGGTACGTGACGAGCCCCCGATCCGTCCGGGATCGAGGGCTCGCGGGGGGAGCGGGTCAGGCGGACTGCACGCCGGGCCTGCGGTCTTCGACGACGAACGCGGCGCGGGTCGAGATCGGGGCGTTCGGCCGGGTGACGTACGGGAGGACGCGGAACTCGCCGAGCCAGCGCTCGCGGTTGACGTTGACCCGGACATAGCCGCGCTGGGCGTTGTAGAACTTCATGTGCGGGTTGGCCGCCAGGAAGGTCTGGCCGAGCGCGTCGACGTCGGCGCCGTCGCCGCCGCTGGTGATCGAGGTGCCGACGAACTCGCTGGCCACCGTGGGCGAGTCGGGGTCGTCGAAGTCGCGCTTGAGGTCGGCGGCGTAGTTCTGGTGGCGGTCGCCGGTGATGACGACCAGGTTGCGGACGTCCCGCTCCTGGACGGCCGCCAGGATCTCGTTGCGGTCGGCCACGTAGCCGTCCCACGGGTCGACCCACACGTCCTTGCCGGTGCCCGGGTCCCAGTCGGTCTCCAGCATCGGCACCTGGTTGCCCAGGATCTGCCAGCGGGCGCGGGAGGAGCTGAGGCCGTCCAGCAGCCATCGCTTCTGGTCGGCGCCGAGGATGGTGCGGTCGGTGTCGAAGCGCTCCTGGCACGCCTTGGTCCGGCCGGTGCCGTTGCCGTACGAGCACGCCTGGATGTCGCGGGAGCCGCGCGTGTCGATCATCGTGATGTCGGCGAGCCGTCCGTAGGCCAGCCTGCGGTGCACGCGGATGTGCGGGCCGGAGGGCAGCTGGGCCCGCCGCAGCGGCAGGTTCTCGTAGAAGGCCTGGAACGCCGCCGCCTTGCGCCGGGCGAACGCGGCCGGGTCGGGGTTGGGGTTGCGGCCCATGAGGACCGTGTCCTTGGCCCAGTCGTTGACGACCTCGTGGTCGTCCAGGGTGTGGATGAACGGGAAGCGGGCGTGCGCCTTCTGCAGCGGCGCCTCGGCCTTGTAGAGGGAGTACTGCAGCCGGTAGCGGGCCAGGTCGAACGTCTCGGTGCCGAACTGCTCCGGCACCGTCACGCCCCGCTTGTTGTTGTTCTTGATCTCGTACTCGTAGATGTAGTCGCCCAGGTGCACGACCAGGTCGAGGTCCTCGGCAGCCATGTGGTCGTACGCGGTGTAGTAGCCGTCCTGCCAGGCCTGGCAGGAGGCGAACGCGAAGTCGAGTTCACGCGGGTTGGCCGCGGCCACGGGGAACGTCCTGGTCCGGCCGACCGGGGAGATCTCACCGCCCGCGCGGAACCGGTAGAAGTACTCCCGGTCGGGGGCGAGGCCGTGGATCTCGGGGTGCACCGAGTGCCCCAGTTCCGGCGTGGCCACCGCGGCGCCGCGTCGCACGACCTGCCGGAAGCGCTCGTCCCGGGCCACCTCGTACTCGACCCGCACGCTCCTGTCGGGCATGCCGCCCTTGCCGTCGGCCGCGAACGGCTCCGGCGCCAGCCTCGTCCACAGCACGAAGCCGTCCGACGACGGGTCGCCCGACGCCACCCCGAGCGTGAACGGGTTGTCCTTCCTGAGCGTGAACGCGTTCGCGCTCTCCCCGCCGAGCACACCCGTGCCGAGGACGACGGCCGCGGCGCCGGCACCGCCCAGGCCGAGGAATCGGCGCCGTGGCACCGAACCGACTTGCGAAGTCATCTTGCCTCCCGCCCTTGATCTTGACGGCGGTAAGCAAACCTCACAAGGCACACAAATTGCCAAAAACCGGGTGAACAACTCCGATCACACAGCTTTCGGTGCGTGTCCATCGGCGCGACGGAGATCGTTGCACACGAGGCAACGCCCCGATCTCCCGCAGTTCACGCGCCGGGGAACGGTCATCTCGGCTGCACGGTGTTTTCGCAGGTAGACGGGCAATCATCCGTGCTCGCGAGGGGTGGAACGCGGATCGCGCGCACGTTCACCGGCGTGAGCGGCCTGTCAGAAGTCGACATGCGGCGCCTGCGGGACGATGCCGACCGTGACGGCACCGGCGATCCGGTGGTCGGAGCCGTCGTGCACGAGCGCGGGAGGGTGCTCGTGCTGCGCCGCTCCGAGGTCACCGCCGAGACCGCGTGGAGCGTCCGTTCCTGGGGCGCCTGGTCGTCGGGCCGCGGCTCCGCGACCGCGTCCTGATCCGAGCGGATTGTCATGCCGCGGCCGAGAGAAAAGAAGAATCGAAGGACGTTCGGTCGTGTCGGCACTTAAGATCAAAAATCGGTGGAGGGTGTACGCGGGAGAAAGGGCGACGCGATGGCGGACGTGTCCGAACAGGCGGAGGACTGGGCCTCCAGGGGCATCGACATCAGCAAGCCGAGCATCGCGCGGGCGTACGACGTCGTCCTCAACGGCAAGGACAACTTCGAGGCCGACCGGGCGTTCGTCGGCGAGATCACCAAGGTCGTTCCGGAGATCTACGACGTCGCACGGTACAACCGGGAAATTCTCGGACGCGGCGTGCGGTTCCTGGCCGAGCAGGGCATCCGGCAGTTCCTCGACCTGGGCTCCGGCCTGCCCACCGTGGAGAACACCCACCAGGTCGCCCAGCGCGTGGCCGCCGACGCCAACGTCGTGTACGTCGACAACGACCCCATCGTCCTGGCGCACGGCCGGGCGCTGCTGGCCGAGAACGACCGCACCACCGTCGTCACCGCCGACCTGCGCGACCCCGCCGCCGTGATGGGCGACCCGGAGGTCACCCGGCTCATCGACTTCACCCGGCCGACGGCGATCATGCTGGTGGGCATCCTGCACCACCTGCACGACGACGAGGACCCGCAGCGAATCGTCGAGACGTACATGGACGCGGTGCCGTCCGGCAGCTACCTGTTCGTCACCCACTTCTGCGCCTCCAGCCAGGCCGCGCGCGACGCGGAGAAGCAGTACCTCGCGCTGCTGGGCACCGGCCGGTTCCGCACCCCCGAGGAGATCACCGCGTACTTCGACGGCCACGAACTGCTGGAGCCCGGCGTGGTGCCGCTCCCGCTGTGGCGTCCGGAGGGCCCCGTGCCGCCCGAGGACGAACTGTCGGTCGGCCAGCGCCTCATGTACGGCGGAATCGCCCGCAAACCGTAGCTGGTACGCGGCGCCCGTCGACCATCGCCGGAACGACGGCCGCTGCACCTGCGGGCGCGATGGTGGCCGCGCGGCCGGGTGCCGCATCCTCGGTCGTCACGGACTGGGTGAAGCGGAACGGAACCGTGGTGGACGGCTCGGCGTACGGCGGTCCGTCCGGGGGCGGGTCCGGCGGCACCTTGTACCGGCTCGGCTGAGCCCGCGTGGGGCGAATGACGATGTTCCGGTGGCCGGATCCGGCCACCGGCGCGCCGTCCGGGTGTCCGATGTTTACCGCAGGTGAACCTGCTGACCGAATTCGACGTGAAATATCGTTCTCCAGGCGCTGTTCGGGGGAACGTGGCGCGGGACCCGGCGAACGTCTTTAATCTGGGCGGAAGAGGACGCCATGCCCCCAGGCATCCCGCAACTCCCAGGGGTCTCACGACGTGACCGACAGCGCCCGCGGGTCCGCGATGACGCGGCTGATCCAGGCCGACCGCGTCTACGTCGGCTGGCGCTACGCGCAGGTCCACCCGGACCCGGGGCCGCCGCCGGCCCCGCCCGAGCCCGCGCGGCCCGAGCCGCCGCCCGCCGTTCCGGCGCCGCGGCGCGTCGAGCACATGGCCGGGCGCCCGCTGCGCATGGCCGCGGGCGGCACCGGGGTCGGCGTCGCGCTGTTCGTCGGCTGCGGGCTGGCCGGGGTGCTGCCCTGGGCGTTCGCCGGTGTGGCGCTGCTGGCCTGCGCGATCATCCTCGGCATCACCGGGTCCGCGCTGTGGCGGGAGGAGCGGGTCATCCGGGCCCGCCTGGCCGCCGAACACGACCGGCTCGAACGACTGCGCGCCGAACGCCGCCGCCGCGAGGAGGCCGCGGCCCGGGCGCACGACGCCGCGTACCGCGACTGGGAGCGGCGGCGGCACGCCTACGACAGCCAGCGCGAGTGGTACCCGGTGGCCGTCCCGCCCGGCGTCGACCGCGTCGACGTCGTCGGCGGCACGCTGGCGGGCTGGTCGGCAACCGTCACCACGATAGGCGCGTCCCGGCTGGCGGTCGGCGCGCGCGTCACCGTCATCGACCTGTCGGAGGGCGCGGTCGCCCACGACCTGCTGCGGTTGGCCGCCGACCGCGGCGACGACCCGCTGGTGTGGGTGCTGCCCGCCGACCTGCCCCGGCTCGACGCCACCCGGGGTCTCGGCCCCGAGGCGCTCGCCGACGTGCTGTCGCTGGTGGTCGGCGCCGGAGACGAGCACGGCAGCACCCGCGACCTGTCGTTCGACAACTCCATCCTGGAGCGCATCATCGAGGTGCTGCGGCCCGTCGACCCGAGGGGCGGCGCCGCCGAGCCCACCATCCCGCAGATCACCGCCGCGCTGCGGGTGCTGGCCCAGGTCGGCGACCCGCGCGACGACCTGCGCCGCGGCCTGCTCACCGACGACCAGCTGGAACGCATCGCCACGATGTTCGGCCGGGACGCCACCGACCGGATCGTGGTGCGCCGCGCCTGGGCGCTGGAGGCGCAGCTGCGCAAGCTGGAGAAGCTGGCCACCGAGCCGGTGCGGCTGCCGCCGTCGCGCCTGCACGTGCTGTCCATGGACCGCCGCGCCGGGGTGCTCACCAACCGGATCCTCGGGACGTACGTCACCACCGCGCTCACCCACCGCATCCGGCAGTCGCCGCCCGGCGGGCGCTGGGACCACACCCTGTTCCTGTGCGGGGCGGAGAAGCTGCGCGGCGACGTGCTCGACCGGCTGGTCGACGCCTGCGAGGCCACCGGCACCGGGCTGGTGCTGATGTACCGGTCGATCCCGCCGCACGTGCGCGAGCGGCTCGGCCGCCGCGGGCACGCCGCCGTCGGGTTCATGCGGGTGGGCAACCCCGAGGACGCCCGCGTCGCCGCCGACCACATCGGCGCGGGGCAGCGGCTGCTCGTCGCCGAGATCACCGACTCGGCGGGCGAGACGCTGTCGGACGACGTCGCCGGGGAGGGCTACGCCAGCACGGTCGCCTACGCCCGCGTCCGCGGCGACGAGCTGACCGACCCGGTGTGGTCGCCGCTGCCCGCCCCGGCCGCCGACGACGCGGCGCTCGCCCAGGTCATCGGCTCGGCCACCACCTGGGGCCGCACCATCGGCGCCGGCGGCGCGGGCAAGCAGCGCTTCCGCGAGCTGCTCATCGAGCCGCACCAGCTGCAGGAGCTCCCGCCCACCGCGATGGTCTTCACCCACGCGGGCGGCAGCGGCCGCCGCATCCTGCTGGTCGACGCCAACCCCGGCATCATCACGCTGCCGACCACGCACTCGATGCAGTTCGAGGAGTATCTGCGCGAGCAGGAGAAGCTCGGCGGCCAGGCCGAGCTGGAACGCGACAGCGGCGACGCCCCGCCGCCGGACGACGCGTCCGGCGCGCACACCTCCGAGACGTCCAACGGCTCGCACGGCCCGCCGCCCCCGCGCGCGTCGTCCGCGCCGCCGCATGCGGCGCCGCACGTGAGCCCTCAGGACGCGACGCCCGGCGAGGACGACACGAACCGCACCACGAACCGCGACGCGACGGGCGCCCGGGACGGCGACACGAGCGGCGCCAGGGACGGCGCCAGGGGCGGCGCCACGAATGGTGACGCGAGCGGCGCCAGGGATGGCGAAGCGAGTGGCGACGGGAACGGTGACGCGGACGGGGCGGCGAGGCGCGGCAGGCATGGCGGCGCCCGGAGGGGGACGCGGATCGTTCCGTCGCTGCGGTCCAGCGGGAGGCACGCCGCCGACCCTTCGGCGGGACGCTAGGAGCGCTGGCGCGAGCGGCCGGGGGCCGGTAAGGATGCTGGGGTGACGTCAGCCCCGGATGCGCAGTCCTCAGGTGCCGAACTCTCGCAGGGCAGGTCCGTACTCGCGGGGCCGTGGTACCGGATCCAGGCGATTCCGGCGCCGCGGCGCACCGCCTCCGCCGAATGGGACTTCGTCAGCGTGCTGCCCGCCGCGATGTCGGCGGCGCGGGGCCGGCGGCCGTTCGTGGTGGGATGGCTGTCGCCCGGCGGCGGCGCGCCCCTGGAGCTGATCACCAACGCCGGGCCGGTCGGCGGGCCGCCCGCGCGGGACGGCGAGACGCGCGGGCTGCTGTTCCCCAGCGGCGCGCGGGGCGTGGCGATCGGGGACGCGTGGCTGCGCCAGGCCGAGCGGATGACGTGGACCCGCTGCCCCGGGCGCCTGGCCCCGCAGGTGGCGCGTCCCGACGAGGGCTTCGGGCTGTTCGAGTCGACGCTGGTCACCCTCATGGAACGGCCGTTCGGCTGGTTCGTGGTCGCCGACCCGTGCGACGAACGGCAGGTCGACGCCGAGATGCGCGAGCTGCACCACGAGCTGCGCATGCTGCGGCGCGGCGAGGACGAGCAGGCCCGGCTCGCCGTCGCCCGCGCCGACCAGCGGCTGGCCGAGCTGGACGCGTTCCGCGAGGCCGGGCTGTGGCGGGTGCGGGTGCTGGCGGGCGCCGCCAACCCGGCGGAGCTGGGCCAGATCGCGCCCGTGCTCGTCGGGTCGATGGAGCTCGGGCACCACCCGTACCGGCTGCGGTCCGGGCAGGTCAGCGGCTCGTTCAGCGAGATGCTGGACGTCGACCCGTACCGGGGCGCGGAGGCGTACCGGGCCGCCGAGAGCTACCGGGGCGCCGAGCCGGCGCGCTACCGCGCGGAGGCCGCCGCGTACCGGGGGCAGGCCCGCCGGGCCGACGCCGGGGGCGTGGACGGCGAGCAGCGGTTCCCGTTCGTCGCCACGGCCGGGGCGCTGGCCGCGCTCGCCGGGCTGCCGCGCCGCGAGGTGCCCGGCCTGCGGGTGCTGGACGCGGGCTACTTCGACGTCACCTCCGAGACCGACGAACCGTCGTCCACCGCAGCCCACGAGCCGCGCATCGAGCTCGGCGCGATCCTGGACGGGCAGGACCGCCAGGTCGGCCGGTTCACCGTGCCCCGGTCGACGATCAACCGGCACGTGTTCGTCACCGGCGCGACCGGGGCGGGCAAGTCGCAGACCGTCCGGCACCTGCTGGAGCAGCTCACCCGCGCGGGCATCCCGTGGCTGGCGATCGAACCGGCCAAGTCCGAGTACGCGGCCATGGCGGGACGCATCCACGACCTCGGCGGCGGCGTCACGGTGGTGAACCCGTCCGACCCGGGGGCGGTGCCGCTGTCGGTCAACCCGCTGGCGCCCGAGCCCGGCTACCCGGTGCAGGCCCACATCGACATGGTGCGCGCGCTGTTCCAGGCCGCCTTCGACGCCGAGGAGCCGTTCCCGCAGATCATGGCGCAGGCGCTGCAGCGGGTGTACGAGGCCAACGGCTGGGACGTGGTGACCGGCGGCGGCGTGCCCGGCTCGCTCATCGAACCCGCCGTCCCCACGCTCGAACAGCTGCAGAACGCCGCGCTGCAGGTCATCGGCGAGGTCGGGTACGGGCGGGAGCTGATGGCCGACGTCCAGGGGTTCGTGGACGTGCGGCTGCGCAGCCTGCGCATCGGGTCGGCCGGACGGTTCTTCGAGGGCGGGCATCCCGCCGACGTCGGCGGCATGCTGCGCGAGAACATCGTGCTGGCCATCGAGGACGTCGCCAACGACGAGGACAAGGCGTTCCTCATGGGCACGCTCATCATCCGCATCGTCGAGCACCTGCGGATGCGGGCCCGCGCGGGCGGCACCGCGCCGGGGCTGCGGCACGTCATCGTGATCGAGGAGGCGCACCGGCTGCTGCGCAACCGCGGCCCCGAACGCACCAGCTCGCACGCCGTGGAGCTGTTCGCCGGGATGCTGGCGGAGATCCGCGCGTACGGCGAGGGCATCATCGTCGCCGAGCAGATCCCCACCAAGCTGGTGCCGGACGTCATCAAGAACACCGCGCTGAAGGTCGTGCACCGGCTTCCGGCGTTCGACGACCGGCACCAGGTTGGCGCGGCGATGAACCTGGACGACGACCAGTCCCGCGAGGTGGTGTCGCTGCGGCCCGGCGTGGCGGCGGTGTTCGCCGACGGCATGGACCGGCCGCTGCGGGTGCGGGTGCCGCTGGGCGAGGGACGCGAGGAGGTGCTGCCCGGTCCGCCGCCCCCGATCGACGGGCGCCGCTCGGCCGCCTGCGGCTGCGAGTGCCGGCTGGGCCGCGCCTGCACGCTGATCGAGCTGCGCGAGGCCGACCTGCTGGCCGCCGGCCCCGACTGGGCGTGGCTGCGGCTGTGGGCGGACGTGCTGGTGCTCGCGCACGTGGTCAACCGGCCGCTGCCCGCCGTCCCGCCGGACCTGGGCCGCGCCTGGTCGCGGCTGGCCCCGCGACTGCGCGAGTGCGCGCTGGCGACCGTCCTGGAACGCGCGGTGACGCGCCGCGCCTGGGCGCTGCGCACCGTCTACCCGCCCGCCGAGCTGACCGCCAAGGCCGCGGAGGTCGCGCAGCGCCTCCTGGACGGCGCGCACGAACTCGCCGGTACGGCGCCGGGGCCGGCGTGGGTGATTCCCCAGGTGCGGTGGCTGCACGAGATGGACAAGCTGTTCCCCTACGGCTCCGGCACCCCCGACAAGCACGCGCCCGCCCCGCCGCTGGACTACCAGCTTCCCGGGTTGAAGCAGCCGCCCGAGCCCAAGCTCGGCCACCGGCTGCGGGCGCTGCGCCGCCACCCGCTGTCGATGGAGCTGGAACGCAACCGTCCCGTCGCGCTCACCGCGCTGGGCGGCGAGGACGACCACGCCGCGTTCGGCCGCGACCTGGCCGTGGTCACGATCGGCGTGCCCGAGGACGAGCAGCTCGACCAGATCGCCGACACCATGCGCGTCACCGCGTGGCTGGAGTCGGTGCTGACCTGGCCGGAGCGGTTCGTCGACAGCTTCGAGGAGGACGCGCCGGGCCCGGACGCCTGACCGAACGCGCGGCGCGGGTCAGATGGTGTCGGCCGAGCGCGGGGACAGGCCCTGCCGCTCGGCGATCGGCCGCCAGTAGCGCATGAACTCGGCCTTGGCCTCGCTGGCCCGCACGTTGACGTCGGCGACCTCGCTGTCGGACGGGCAGCCGGGCGCCGCGTCCAGGTAGCGCTGGTTGGACTCCACCGACGCCTGCAGGGCCCGGACGAGCGCGTCCTTCATCTCGGCGCCCTGGTCGAGGTCGTCGACGTCGAGCGCGCGGGCCCTGCCGAGCTGCTCCTGCCGCTGCCGGCGGATGCGTTCCAGGGCCGACGGCTGGCATCCGCCGGTGACGACGCCGCCGAGCTCGGAGCGGGTGCTCGCCATCTCCGACAGCAGCCCGTCCACCTCGGTTGCCTCCCGGGCGGCGTCGCCGTCACCCGGCGGCGACTCCTCGGGCGTGGGGTCCTCCGCGGCCGACTCGTTCCCCTGCGGGCTCGCGACCGTGCTCGCCGAGGGGGCGGCGGAGCCTCCGCCGTCGCCGCGCGGCCACAGGACGATGGCGACCGCCACCGCGACCAGCACCACCCAGCCCGCGAGGAACAGCACGTACGGCAGCGCACGGCGGCGGCGCCTGCGGGGCGGGGGCGGCTGCCACACCTGCGGCTCGTCCCACGGCTCCGGCGACAACGCGGTCGCCGTCTCCCCCGGGGACGAGGGCGGCGTCATCCACGGCGGGGGGTCCTGCGGGGGGACGGACGGCGGCGGACCCGGCTGGTACGGGTTCGGCGCGTACGGGTCCCGTGCGTGCGGATCGGGGACGGTGGCGGAGTCGTCGCCGAAGACGCGCGTGGTGCCCGAATCGTCGTTCGGCGGCCGCAGGTCGTCCCCGACCAGGGTCGGTTCGTCCCCGCCGAGCGGAGCGTCGCAGCGTGTGCAACGTGGCAACGCAGGCGTGGTGTCGCTACCGCATGCCGGACAGCGCATCGCAGTCCCTTGCCGTGATGGAAGACCCGTCCCAACATAGTGCGGCACCGCCGGATGGGCCGCAATTCATCCCGCGATCAGCCGGTCACAGATTGGCTGCGATCCGGTGCGGCAGACCGGCCTTCTTCGCGATCGGGTTCCAGATCGCGACGAGCCTGCGCTTGGCGATGATCGCCTTGCGCTCGGCGGGCACGCGTCCCGACGCGCGGCCCACGTCGGGACGGGGCTTGCCCCGGCAGTTGCGGCCCGCGCGCTGCCCCCACGCGATGAGCGCCTGGTCGGCCTGCAGCGACGCCTGGAACGCCTGCCGCATGGTGGCGCGCAGACGTTCACCGTTCGGCACCTTGTCGAGCTGCAGGGCCTGCGTGCGGCGCAACTGGTTCTCCCGCCGGGTCTTGACGTTCTGGAAACCGGCCATGGCGGCGGGCAGGGTCTTGCAGGAGCGGGCGGCGCCGACCGCGCGCTTGAGTTCGTTGCGGGTGTCGCGGCTGGCGACCAGGATGGCGTTCACTTCCTTGGCCTGGTCCTGCATCGTGGCCGGAAGCTTCGTCTGCCGCTGCGCCACCGTCGTCTTGGTGGGGGACGGCGACGCGGAGTTGGCCACGGGCTGCTGCGACTTGGTGTCGTCCTTGGCGAACACGACCAGACCCACCGACACCAGCGCCGCGACGACGAGCCCGGAGACGGTGATGAGCAGCGGCTTGCTCACCCCCTTCTTGGCCTTGGCGTGCGGATCCGCCGGGTAGGGCGGAAACCCCGGGGGAGCGGTGTCGGCCCCCTGGATGGGGTGGGAGAAGTGCCCGTCGGCCGGGTTGTGGTAGGGCGCGCCGTAGTACGGGCCGTTGCCCGGCGCGGCGCCCGGGTGGGGCGCCGCCGGCTGGTTCACGTACATGCCCTGGTCCATGAGGGTGGGCGGCGCGGGCTGCTGCATCGGCGGCGCGGGGGACGCGGGGGGCATGGCCGCGTGCGGCATGGGCGGCTGCGGGGCGCCGGCGTCCAGGACGGTGGTCTGCCCGGGAGGCTCGGCCGTGGGCGGCGCGGTGTCGGCCGGAGGCGGGGCGTCCATGCCCCAGGCCGGGGGCGGCTGCTGCGCCGACCACGTCTGGGCGGCCTGCCCCTGTTCGTCCGGACGCTCCTCCGGACGCTTGGGCTGGGCGAACCACGACTCCGGGATGATCGACTCGGGGGCCGTCGGATCGTGCGGTTCCGCCGGGCCCTGCGCACCGGCGGCCTCGTTCGTCCACGCGGGCGGAGAAGGGGGCGCGGCCGGAGCGTCGGGCGCGGAGGGCATGGGCGCGGAAGCGGCGGGCTCAGGAGGAGCGGGCTCGGCAGCAGCGGGCGCGGGCGCGGCGGGCGGGACGAAGCCGTTCGAGGGAGTGGCCGCGTCGGCGGGGGCGACGGCGGGCACGATGACGGTCGGCGCGCCCCCGGCGGGCGTCTTCGGCGCCTCCGCGACGTCCGCCACGTCGGCGGCGTCGAACGCCCACGCCGACGTCGTCTCCGGGTCCACGGCGGCGGGCGCGGACGGCGCCGGGGAGGCCGGTGGGGCGGGCGGCGCCGGTATCACGACCGTCTCGCCGGCCGCGGCGGGCTCGGCGGCCACCGGAGCGCCCAGCGGCCCGTTCGCCGGGCCGCCCAACGGCGTGTGGCAGTTCGGACACGTGCCCGGCGTGCCGGGCGTGTTCGTACCGCACGTCGGACACTGCATGGCTCAGACCTCGCCTTGTCGCCGCTTTCCCCCGCGAAACAGCAGGGCCCCGGACAAAGTACTAGGTGAGGGCGCTCTCCGGCGCCTGGATGGCAAGTACGGCCGGCATCGCCGCGCCGCCGCCGGGGCTCGCACCGAACCACGACATGTCGATGGGAGTCAAGATGAGTAAGCCTGGTTTACCCGATTCCGTGTGACGCTCGTCGCAATCCGGGCTCCGGCCCGGCCGGGCCGCCGCGGTGACGCGCCCACCTTGATCGTCCGGTCGGGCGACGGGACACCCGCCGGGGCGGCTAGGCTCGGAGCGGTTTCCAGGCGCCCGGATGCACAATCAGAGAAGACGGAGCCCATGAGCGATCTACCGCTGCGTTCGCAGCTGGCCGTCGCGCTCGGTCGTACGGCCGCGAGGATGTCCCGGCTGGCGGGCCGGGGTGACGGATCGGTGATCGGGGGACGGGTCGGGCTGGCCCTCGACCCCGAGCTGCTCACCAGGCTCGCCCGGGACCGCAAGCTCGTCCTCGTCAGCGCCACCAACGGCAAGACCACGACGACCCGGCTGATCACCTCGGCGATGACCCCGCTGGGGGAGGTCGCCACCAACGCCTTCGGCGCCAACATGCCGACCGGGCACGTGTCCGCGCTGGCCTCCGCCCCGGGCGCGCGCTACGGCGTGCTGGAGTGCGACGAGAAGTACGTGCCGATGGTGCTCGGCGAGACCGGCGCCAACGTCGTCGCGCTGATGAACCTCAGCCGCGACCAGATGGACCGTGCCGCCGAGATCTGGCTGCTGGCGGGCAAGTGGCGTAAGGCCCTGGAGGCCTCGCCGCAGAGCCACGTCGTCGCCAACTGCGACGACCCCCTGGTGACCTGGGGCGCGGCCACCGCCAAGAGCGTCACGTGGGTGGCCGCCGGTCAGCACTGGCGCGAGGACTCCTGGTGCTGCCCCGAGTGCGGCGGGCCGCTGGACCGCGAGGAGCACGACTGGCGCTGCCGCCAGTGCGCCTTCGCCCGCCCGCGTCCCGACTGGACCCTGCAGGGCGACGTGGTGACCGCCCCCGACGGCCGCGCCTTCTCGCTGGCGGGGCTGTCGCTGCCCGGCCGCGCCAACCGGTCCAACGCCGCGGTCGCGCTGGCCGTCGTCGCCCAGTTCGGCGTCCAGCCCGAGCAGGCGCTGCCGCTGCTGGCGCAGGTCAGGTCGGTCGCCGGCCGCTACACCACGGTCGAGCACCAGGGCCGTCAGATCCGCCTGCTGCTGTCGAAGAACCCGGCGGGCTGGCTGGAGGCGTTCGACGTGCTGCAGCCCGCGCCCGGCCCGGTCGCGCTGTCGATCAACGCGCAGGGGCCGGACGGCCGCGACACCTCCTGGCTGTGGGACGTCGACTACCGCATCCTGCGCGGCCGCCCCGTGTGGGTGACCGGCGAGCGCCGCATCGACCTGGCCGTCCGCCTGGAGGCCGCCGACGTGTCGTTCACCGTCGTGGACGACATCGAGCAGGCGGTCATGGCGGTGCCGCCCGGGCACCTGGACGTGATCGCCAACTACACCGCCTTCCAGAACATCCGAGCGAGGTACGGCCGTGTCGTCTGACCGCCTGAAGATCGTCTGGATCTATCCCGACCTGCTGAGCACCTACGGCGACCAGGGCAACACCATCGTCCTGGAGCGCCGCTCGGCGCTGCGCGGCATCCCCTACGAGACCGTGCACGTGCGCTCGGACGAGCCGGTGCCCGTCGACGGCCACATCTACCTGCTCGGCGGCGGTGAGGACCGGCCGCAGATCCTGGCCGCCCAGCGGCTGCGCAACGACGGCGGCCTGTACCGCGCGGCCGAGCGCGGCGCCGTCGTGTTCGCCGTCTGCGCCGGCTACCAGCTGCTCGGCACCCAGTTCGGCGGCGAGGAGGGCCAGCCCGTCCCGGGCCTCGGCCTGCTCGACATCAGCAGCGGACGCGGCGAGCAGCGCGCCGTCGGCGAGATCGTCGGCGACGTCGCGCCCGAGCTGAACGTGCCGCGCATCACCGGGTTCGAGAACCACCAGGGCGTCACCCGGCTGGGCCCGAACGCCCGGCCGCTGGCGCGCGTCGTGCACGGCATCGGCAACGGCGACGGCCACGAGGGCGCCTACGCCGGGCGCATCATCGGCACCTACATGCACGGCCCGGCGCTGGTCCGCAACCCCGGCCTCGCCGACCTGCTGCTGCGCTGGGCCATCGGCCAGGACCTGCCGCCCATCGACGACTCCTGGGCCGCCCGCCTGCGCGAGGAACGCCTCAACGCCGTCCTGTCGTCCTGACCGGCCCGGCCGGGGGTCACATCTCCTGGCCGGAGAAGTCCATGATCGGGCGGATCTCCACGGCGGCGAGCCGGGCGTCCGGAAACCGGGCCGCGATCTCCGCGGCCCGCTCCGGGGTCTCGCAGTCGATCACGAAGTAGCCGGCGAGCTGCTCCTTGGCCTCGATGTACGGGCCGTCCGTGGCGACCGGGACGCCGTCGCGCGCCCGCACGGTCCGCGTGTTCACCGGGTCGGCCAGCGCCGTGCCGGAGACCAGCTCACCGGACTCGATGATCTCCTCCCACAGGCGGTCGGCCTGCCGGGTCAGCTCCTCGCGCTCCTCCTCCGGCAGTGCCAGGAACCGGGGATCGCGCAGGTACAGCGGGTGCTCCCAGTTCTCGGGGTTGCTGTAGATCAGCAGCAGGTACTTCATGCGGGCTCCTCGTGTGCTCGACGACGTCACGACTCACGACCTCGGCGCGGACCTGTGGCCGGCGCGGACAGCCTGCACCGCGGACCGTCCCGTGACCAGTTCTCCCGGCGCGTGTCGGGAAGCTCCGCGAAGCGGCTCTCACAACGAGGATCGGAGCGGACGACCCGGATTCGACATCGCGTCGCGGCGTTCTCCGCCACACGAGGGCCGGCGGGACGGGCCGGCTAGCGGGACGAGGCGGCGGGCTCCTCGTCCCGTTCCGGCTCGCGGCGGCGCGTGCGCAGCGTTCCGGCGCGGGCGCGCTCCTGCGGGTGCGCGCGGACCCGCAGCAGGCTCGCCACCGCCGTGACCGCCAGGACGCCCAGGATGACCGCCAGCGACAGCGGCGTGGGGATCTCCGGCACGCTCTCGCTGACGTCCTCGTGCACGAACAGCAGGATCAGCTTGACGCCGATGAACGCCAGGATCACCGACAGCCCGACCGACAGGTACACCAGCCGTTCCAGCAGCCCTTCCACCAGGAAGAACAGCGCCCGCAGCCCGAGCAGGGCGAACGCGTTGGCCGCGAAGACGATGAACGGCTCGCCGGTCACCCCGAACACCGCCGGGATGGAGTCCAGGGCGAACAGCAGGTCGGTGCTGCCGATCGCGACGAACACCAGCAGCAGCGGCGTCACCACGCGCCGCCCGTCCTCGCGGGCCAGCATCCGCCCGCCGTGGAAGTCGTCGCTCACCGGCATGATCGAACGGCTGCGCCGCACCAGCCAGTTGTCGCGCACGTCCGGCTCCTCGTTCCGGTGCCGGACCAGTTGCGCGGCCGTCCACAGCAGCGCCAGCCCGAACAGCACGAACGTGAACGAGAACAGGTGGATCGCCGCCGCGCCCGCCGCGATGAACACCGCCCGCATCGCCAGCGCCGCCGCGATGCCGAACAGCAGCACCTTCTGCTGGTACTCCGGCGGCACCTGGAACCGCGCCAGGATGATGACGAAGACGAACAGGTTGTCGACCGACAGGCTCTTCTCCACCACCCATCCGGCGAAGTACTCGGTGCCCGCCGCCGACCCGGCCGTCCACCACAGCACCAGCCCGAACGTCACGGCCGCCGCGATGTAGAACACCGACCAGAACGTCGCCTCGCCCAGGCCCACGGCGTGCGGCCGGCGCACCGCCACCAGGAGGTCGAACACGAACAGCCCGATGATCAGCGCGATCGTCGCGCCCCAGGCCCACAGCGGAATCTCGATCACGCCGGACGCTCCTTCGCAGCGAGGGGTCGCCCGCGATTGTCACCGCTGTGCGGTGGAGTATTCCGGCGCGCTTCGCCCAGCGAGCCGCCCACCGAGCCGCCCGCCGAGCCGCCCCCTGGCCGCCCGCGGCGGCCGGTGCCCGGCGGTCAGTAGACGAGCGCCTGCACGCCGTCCGTGGTGATCTCCTCCACGAACGTGGGGGCGCCCGCGATGCGCACGCCGGGGAGCACGTCGTCGGGACCGATGTCGCGGCGCGCCGCGCACTGCGTGCACAACGTCACCCGGCCGCCCGCCAGCACCGCGTCCAGCAGGTCCTCCAGCGGCGTCGCGTGCGGCAGGGAGAACTCCTTGGCGCGGCCGGGCAGCGCGAACCAGGAGGACTCGCCGGTCAGCCACAGCGACACCGGCACGCCGCTGACCACCGCGGCCGCCGCGACGTTGAACGCCTGGTTGCAGCGTTCGGGCGCGTCGGCGCCCGCCGTGGCCTTGATCACAAGAGATCTCGCCATGCTCGCAGCCTAGCCCCGGCCCGGGACGCGCGTCGGGACGCGGGCGGGCACCGCCACGGCGTAGGGTGCCTGCCGTGGGCGGCATGGTGAACGCGGTGATCCTGGTCGTGGTGCTCGGTCTGGTGGCGGTGGCGGCGGTGCTGATGGTGGTGCGGCTGTCGCGGCTGCGCTGACGTCGGCGGCGTCCCGCGGCCGGAGGGGCGGCGATCTCGGCGGCCGGCGATGTCCCGTGCCCTCCGGCGCGCCGCTACGCTCGGTGGTCATGGAGCCTGAGCTGCACCCCGACCTCAAGCCGCTGGAGTTCCTGCTGGGCACGTGGGAGGGCGCCGGAGTCGGCGACTATCCCACGATCGACGCGTTCAACTTCGGGCAGGAGATCTCGTTCACCCACAACGGGAAGCCGTTTCTGATCTACTCCAGCCGCACCTGGCTGATCGAGGAGGACGGCTCCCTCGGCCGGCCGCTGGGCACCGAGACCGGGTACTGGCGGCCGCAGCCCGGCAACCAGGTCGAGGTGACCCTGGCCCACCCCACCGGCATCGTCGAGATCTACGTCGGAAACGTGGCCTTCCACCGGGTGGAGCTGCAGACCGACGTCGTGGCGCGGACCAGTTCCGCCAAGGAGGTCACCGCCGGACGGCGGCTGTACGGGCTGATGCCGGAGAAGGACGGCAAGCGCGACCTCGGCTGGGTGTACGAGATGGCGGCCATGGGGCAGCCCCTGCAGGCCCACCTGTCCGCCCAGCTCAAGAAGATCGACTGACGGAACCGGGCGCGCGGGAAGCGCCGAGCGCATGAAAAGACCCCCGGACCTTCCGCGCGGTGCGGGTGATGGGAGGACTACCCATCGGTCCGGGGGCCCGGTGCCTGCCTGGTATTCACCGGTCGACGCCGCGACCGGACTGCCTCTCCCTGGACGGCTAGCTCGTCCGCGGAATCGGTAGTGCCAAGGCGTGACGGCGACCTAGTGGACAGCCACCTCGCAAGTCCTACAGTCACTCATGCCTAGGACCACCTCCTTTCCTGCGTGAGACGCAGGTTATGCGAGGCCGACGCGAGGGGCAAGACATTTTTCCGGTGGACGGATGCGCCCGGCGCCCCCGGACCCGCAGGAGGCCCCGCGGGCTCGCCCGGAAGGCCGCGCTGCACCGGGGCTGAGACCCGCACGGTGAGATCCGGCACAACATAGAATCTGCACATGGCGGACACGTGGCAGGAGGAGCTTCGGGCGAAGGGCTACCGGGTCACTCCCCAGCGCCAGCTGGTGCTCGAGGCGGTGACGAACCTGGAGCACGGGACCCCGGAGGAGATCTGCGCCGAGGTACAGCGCACCGCCCGCGGCGTCAACATCTCCACCGTGTACCGGACGCTCGAACTGCTGGAGGAGCTCGGGCTGGTCAAGCACGCCCACCTGGGGCACGGCCCGCCCAACTACCACCTGGCGGCCGAGGCCGAGCACATCCACCTGGTCTGCCGGGACTGCGGCACCGTCAACGACGTCGCCCCCGAGGCCGCGGCCGGGCTGGCGGAACTCCTGGAGAAGCAGTTCGGCTTCGAGACCGACGTCCACCACCTCACCGTCTACGGCCGCTGCGGCTCCTGCCGCGGCTAGCGCGCCCGGCGGACATCCGTCGCCAGCGCACATCCGGCCTCGGGCGGGGGCTCATGAGCGCCGGTGGCGGGAAATAGTCTGGGACGCATGGAGAGCCCGCTGTTGAAGCTGCCGGGGGCCGTCGCCGCGGACGCGCCCGACCAGGAGATCGCCGCCCACTACGGTGAGCCCACGCAGGAGCAACGCGCGCTGGAGGCGGGCGAAGCGTTCGTCGACCGGAGCAACCGCGGGGTCGTGCGCGTCTCCGGACCCGACCGGCTGAGCTGGCTGCACAGCCTGACCAGCCAGCACCTACAGGACCTCAAGCCCCACGAGCCGACCGAGGCGCTGCTGCTGAGCCCGCAGGGACACGTCGAGCACCACATGCATCTGGTGGACGACGGCGAGGCGGTCTGGATGCACGTCGAGCCGGGCACGGCCGGCCCGCTGGTGGAGTTCCTCGACAGGATGCGGTTCATGCTGCGCGTCGAGGTCGCCGACGTCAGCGACGCCTACGCGGTGGTGACCACCGGGCGCGACCCCGAACCGGGAACCCTGGCCCTGCCCGACGTGGTCGGCACCGCGCAGATCATCGAGCGGGAGGAGCTGGCGAAGCTGCCCGAGGCCGCGCGGCCCGCCGGCGTCTGGGCGTACGAGGCGCTGCGGATCGCCGCGCACCGCCCGCGCATGGGCCTGGACACCGACCACCGCTCCATCCCGCACGAGATGGGCTGGATCGAGGTCGCCGTCCACCTCAACAAGGGCTGCTACCGGGGCCAGGAGACCGTGGCCCGCGTCCACAACCTGGGGCGCCCGCCGCGCCGCCTCGTCTTCCTGCACCTGGACGGCAGCGTCGACCGGCTGCCCGCCCACGGCGACCCGGTGGAGATCCCGGGCGGCCGGACGGTGGGGTTCGTGGGCTCGGCGGCGCGGCACCACGAGCTGGGGCCGATCGCGCTGGCGCTGGTCAAGCGGAACGTACCGGTGGACGCCGAGCTGCTGGCCGGAGGCGTGGCCGCCGCCCAGGAGGTCGTCGTGTCGCCGGAGACCGGCGCGAACGCCAAGATAAATTTCCGCCGACAAGCCGCGCATCGGGCGTAAAGTTCCTACCATCCGGGCAGACTCGTCTGTCGTAGACGGAAACCGTCAGGGGGTGGGTCCCGGCCGATGGTCGCGCACCAGGGGAACCAGGAGCCGCCGCTCGTCCGCAAGAGCGCGACCGGACGGCGCCGCCGTCGGCGCCGCGAGTCGGCCCTGGTCTGGTGGGGCGCGTTCGCCGTCCTCCTGGTGGCCGCGGGGTGGTGGCGGTCCTGGCGGCTGGCGCTGCTGGCCCTGCTGCTGTGGTGCCTGTACGAGCTGGTGCTCGTCCCCACGATCTGCCGGGTCGCGACGCGTCAGGGCTACTCCTGCCGTGAGCCCGCGCGCGGCCGCCTGTTCGCCTGCTCGTCCGGCCACCAGCAGGTCAAGACGGACGCGCTGTGGCGCCTGGTGGGCCTGCGCAACCCCCTGCGCCGTCCGCCCAAGGCCGACCCCAACCGGGAGACCGGCACGCTGATCGTCTCGCCGGTGGTGCGCGGCCGGCTCGCCCAGGCCGACCGCACCCTCATCCTGCTGGCCGCCCTGGGCACCCTCGTCACGATCGCCGGGGTGGTCTACGGCTTCGACCTGTGAGCCCCGAGACCGCAGCCCCCAGACCACAGCCCCGAGTCCGGCGATCCGGGGCCCGGGACGGGTCAGGTCTCGACGATCAGGGTGACCGGGCCGTCGTTGACCAGGGCCACCTTCATGTCGGCGCCGAACACGCCCGTCTCGACCTTGGCGCCGAGCGCCCGCAGCTCGGTCACGACCGCGTCCACCAGCGGCTCGGCGACCGGGCCGGGGGCGGCCGCGATCCAGGTGGGACGCCGCCCCTTGCGCGCGTCCCCGTACAGCGTGAACTGGCTGATCACCAGCAGCGGGGCGCCCAGATCCGAGCAGGACTTCTCGTCGGGCAGGATGCGCAGCCCCCACAGCTTGGCGGCCAGCTTGCGGGCCTGCTCCGGCGTGTCGTCATGGGTCACCCCGACCAGCACCAGCAGTCCCGGCCCGTCGATCGCGCCCACCACGCGGTCGTCGACGGTCACGGAGGCGCGGCTCACCCTCTGGACTACAGCCCTCATGGCCATGCATTCTGCCTGGCATGGGAGCAAAGACGCTCATCACGGTGGCGCCCACCGGGGCCGAGTCCGCCAAGGCGGACGTCCCGGCGCTGCCGGTGACACTCGACGAGCTGGTCCAGACGGCCAAGGAGTGCCAGGCCGCCGGGGCCGCGGTGATCCACGTGCACATCCGGGACGACGACGCCCGGCCCACGCTCGACCTGTCCCGGCTGCGGGACACGGTGCGGGCGCTGCGGGAGTCCACGGACCTGGTCGTCCAGCTGTCCACGGGCGGCGCGGTCACCGACCCGTACGAGGACCGGCTGCGCGTCCTGGAGGCCGGTCCGGACGCGTGCTCGCTGACCTGCGGCACCGTCAACTTCGGCGACGAGGTGTTCATGAACCCGTGGCCGTTCATGACGGAGCTGTACCGGCGCACCCAGGAGCTGGAGATCGTCCCCGAGTTCGAGCTGTTCGACCTGGGGCAGGTCGCCGCGCTGCACCGGCTGCTCGACAAGCACGGCGCGCCCTACGGCGGCCACGTCCACTGCGACCTGGTGATGGGCGTGCCGGGCGGCATGCCGGGCGACGCGCGGACGCTGGTCGCGGCGGTCGAGGCGCTGCCGGACGGGGCGACCTGGTCGGCCACCGGCGTGGGCCGCACCACACTTCCCGTCATGTACGCGGCGCTGTCGGCGGGCGGGCACCTGCGCGTCGGCATGGAGGACACGCTCACCTACGCCAAGGGGCGGCCGGTGACGTCCAACGCCCAGCTCGTGGAACGCGCGGCCACCCTCGCCGACCTGGCCCAGCGTCCCGCCATGCCCGCCGCCGAGGCCCGCGCCTTCCTGGGCGTCAGACCGCGCTGACCACCGCCGCCGGCTCCCTATCCTGTGGGTGGTCGAACGGCAGGACGCGGCGTTGGGAGCAAGGTGGACACCCATCCGGTGCTGGTGGAGGTGGAACGTTCCGGGTTCGTGGAGTCGCGGCATCGCGGGTCCGCGGTGGGGCTGGCCGCCGGCGGCTCGGTGACGGTGCGCGCCGGAGACCCCGACGTGCCGATCTTCCCCCGGTCGGCGAACAAGCCCATGCAGGCGGTGGCCATGCTGCGCGCCGGGCTGGACCTGGACGGCGAGCTGCTGGCGCTGGCCGCGGGCAGCCACTCGGGCGAGGACTTCCACGTCGAGGGCGCCCGCGCCGTCCTCGCCGGCGCCGGGCTGGACGAGCGGGCGCTGCGCTGCCCGCCCGCCTGGCCGATGGAGCAGCGGATCGCCGTGGCGGTGGCGCGCTCCGGCGGCGACCGGTCGCGGCTGCGGATGAACTGCTCCGGCAAGCACGCGGCCATGCTGGCGACGTGCGTGGCGGCGGGCTGGCCCACCGCGTCCTACCTGGACGCCGATCACCCGTTGCAGCGGGCCGTACGCGCCACGATCGAGGAGCTGACGGGCGAGAAGGCCGCCGCGGTCGGCGTCGACGGATGCGGCGTCCCGCTGTTCGCGGTGTCCGCGACCGGGGTGGCGCGGGCGTTCCGCGCGCTGGTGCTGGCCGCGCCCGGCACCGCCGAACGCCGCGTCGCCGACGCGATGCGGGCGCATCCGCAGTGGACCTCGGGGACGCGCCGTGAGGAGCGCCGCCTCATGGACGCGGTACCGGGGCTGCTGGTCAAGTGCGGCGCCGAGGGCGTGGACGCGTTCGCCGCCGCGGACGGACGCGCCGGCGCCGTGAAGATCGACGATGGTGCGATGCGGGCGCGCACTCCCGTCACCGTCGCGCTGCTGCGGACGCTCGGCGTCGACGCGTCGGCGGGCGTGGACGCCGCCGCCCTGGACGAGCTGGCGGCCGCGCGGCTGGACGGCGGCGAGCGGACCGTGGGCACGATCCGTCCCGCCGCCGGCCTCTTCACGGCGGCGCGCTGACCCGGCGCCTGTTCAGGCGGACGGCGTCTTGGGGCCGTGCCGGGCGGGGGCCTTGGGCTCCCCAGCCTCGGGCGCCTCGGCCCCGGGCTTTTCGGCCATGGGTTCCCTGGGCTTCGGCTCCTCGGCGAGGGTGCCGTCGAGGTTCAACGGCGGGGGCTGCCGGCCCGGCCGCTCCGGCGCCGGATACAGGTCCTTGGGGAACTGCATGTCCGGGGAACTGTGCGAGTACATCCCCGGCCAGTAGTGATAGGCGCCGCCCTCGACCGGCCCCCAGTGCGGGGACTGGTCGCATCTGCGGTCCGGGTGGATCTTCCTGGACGAGGCGAGGATCGTCATCGTCATCCACGTGAGGATGCCGATGACCAGGATCGGCGGGCCGATCCACAGCGCGATCTCCGGGCCGATGTGAACGGCTCCGGGCAGTACCACCACGTCTCCCACCTCCCGAGCGGAATGTTCCGAAACGGGCGGATACCCATGTGCACCGCGGATACTCCCATCGTAGGTCCCGTGTTCGCGCAGGTCAGCGCGTTTCTCCGGAAGTCACGCGGGCGGGTTCGGCGGGGGCCGGGGCGCCCACGGTGCGGTCGCGGGCGGCGGCCATGCCGGGCAGCGCCAGCCCGGCGGTGATCACCAGTACGACGGTCATGGGGACCGTCCAGCCGTCGGTGGCGTCGTGCAGCGCGCCGACCAGCAGCGGGCCCAGCGCCGCGATCACATACCCGACGCCCTGCGCCATGCCCGACAACTGCGCGGCCACTTGGGCGTCGTGCGCCCGGAGGCCGAGCAGCGCCAGCGCGGTGGCGAAAAGCACGCCCTGCGCGAAGCCGAGCACGACCGTCCAGAGCCACACCGAGCCGATCGGCGCCCAGGCGATCCCGGCGAAGCCGACCAGGCACAGCGCGACCGCCAGCACGACGATCGGCCGCTGGTCGCGGGCGCGGCGGGCCAGCGTGGGCATCGACAGCGACCCGACCGCCTGGAACAGCGCCGACAGCGCCAGCACGTACCCGGCGGACGTCTCGGCCATGCCGCGGTCCTGGCAGATCGTCGGCAGCCAGCCGAGCACCACGTAGTTCAGCAGCGACTGCACGCCCATGAACACCGTCATCTGCCAGGCCAGCCCGGACCGCCACACCCGCGCGGCCACCTGGCGCGAGGCGCCCGCGGGGACGGGCGTGCCCGGCGCGGCGCGGCGGGCGCGCGGCAGCCAGACCAGCGCCGCCAGCACCGCCGGGATCACCAGCAGGCCCAGCGGCAGCCGCCACGACGCGTCCAGCCCCCGCTGGACGGGCACCGCGATCCCCGACGACACCGCCGCCCCCGTGGTGACCGCCACCGTGTAGATCGCGGTGACCGTGGTGATCGAACCCGGATGGTCGCGCTTGATGATCGCGGGGATCGCGACGTTGCCGATGCTGATCGCGATCCCGGCGACCAGCGACCCGGCGAACAGCGCCGCCGTGCTCGGCGCCAGCCGCAGCAGCAGCCCCGCCACCAGCAGCCCCATGGCCGTCACCAGCAGCGTCTCGCCGCGCGGTGCGCGCCGCAGGAACGCCGCCAGCAGCCCGTAGGCGCCGAAGAACGCCAGCGGCAGCGTGGTCACCGCGCCCGCCCCGGTGTTGGACAGGCCGAGGTCGTCGCGGATCTCGGTGAGCAGCGGCCCGACCGAGGCGAGGGCGGGCCGCAAATTCACCGCCACCAGGACGATCAGCAGGATCTGCAGGACGAACGCTCCGCGCCGCTCGCTCACGCCCCGGCCTCCCCGGCGTCTTCGGCGGCCCCCGCGTCCGGACGGTCCGCGGGCTCGGCGCCGGATTCGGATGCCAGCAGGGCGGACACCACGGCCAGGGTCGGTTCGATCACCTCGGCGGCGGCCCGGGCGGCGGCGTCGGGGTCGCCGGCGGCGATGGCGTCCAGGACGGCGCGGTGCCGTTCGGGACCGGCCTCCGGGATGCGGTGGTCCAGGCGGATCGCGCTCAGCGACTCGTGCAGCCGCCCGATGAAGTACCGGCACGCCTCGATCAGCACCGGGTTGCCGGAGGCCTCGGCGACGCCCAGGTGGAAGCGGGAGTCGGCGGCGCCGAACTCGTCGGCGTCCTCGGCCGCGTCCCGGGCCGCCAGCAGCTCCTCCAGCCGGGCCAGGTCGGCGTCGGTGCGGCGGCGGGCGGCCAGCCGGGCCGCCTGGACGTCGTAGGCGAGCTGCACCTCGAACACGTCGCGCAGCGTGGCCCCCTGGACGCGGCGCAGCAGCGGCCGCGGGTCGGCGGAGCTGCGCACGTACGTGCCGTCGCCGCGCCGCACCTCCAGCACGCCGACGTGCGTCAGCGCCCGGATGGCCTCGCGAACCGCCGGACGGCTGACGCCCAGCCGGGACGCCAGGTCGAGCTCGCCGGGGATGCGCTCGCCCACCCGCCATGCACCGCCGCTGACCTCGGCCTGGAGCTGGTCGAGCACGGCCTCCACGGTGGACCCGCGCGGGACGGGACTCAGGGCCACGGCACGCTCCTTTCGTAAGATGTCTGACATCTTACGATCAGCGCGAATCCGCGCCGCGCCGCGCGGTCCTACCGTCGCGCGCCGCCGTCCTTCATGCCGGTACGTCCCTCAAGCCGGTACGCCGGGGCTCAGCTCTTGCGTTCGGCCTCGTCGCGGCGCGTCCGCTGTGCCGGGCTGCCCTCGATGATGCCGCCCGTCACGGCGCCGCGGTGCGCGGAGCGGCCGTGCATGCGGTCGATGCGCACGCGCTTGCGCTGCCCGTACCAGAGCAGCAGCAGCCATGTGATGAGCGCCAGCGCGATCACGATCGGGCCCAGGACCAGCCAGTAGTTGTCGCCGAGGGGAAAAGTCGCATCCAACACCAAAACGGTCACACCTCCTCGTCCCGGCCCCTACCCGGCGGGAGGATTCCAACCGCGATACCCGTGTTCCCGGACGGTCCGGAGGGTCAGCCCTCCGGATTCGCCAGCACCCCGCGCAGGCCCCGGGACTGCGAGATCGAACCCGACGTCGTCAGCGTGAACACCCGCATCGACTCGGCGAACCGGGACAGGTCCCACTCGGCGGGGCCCTCGTACCAGGCGAGGTTGTCGGCGCCCTCCGCGCGCTCGCCCGCGTCCTCGACCGTCTTGGCCCACGGGCCGACCACGCCGAACACCACCGCGTACGGCAGGAACCGGGAGAACAGCGCGATGCGCTCCCGCGAGCCGAGCTCGGCCGCGGCCCCGTCCGGCAGCTCCCCGCGCTCCAGGAAGGCCCGGAACCCGATCGTGTGCGCCAGCACCGTCGACCCGCGCGCGGTCTTGGCGGGCATGAACTGGCCGCCGTACGCCAGCGCCGCCCCCGCGATGATCACCGCGAGCCCGGCCAGCGCCATGTCGGTGAACAACGCCAGCGCCACGGTGCCCGCGACGCCGAGCACGGTCAGCACCATGCCCGCGATCGTCCAGCGCGAGCGCACCGCGTCGGGGCGGCGCGCGAACCAGCCCTGCTCCACCACGTCGTCGTACATCGCGCTGCGCACCCGCGCCAGGGCGCGGGCGAACGTGCCGTCCAGCTCCGACAGCCGGACGCTGTCGCGCGCGCCGCCGTCCGGGGCGGTGAACAGGGCCTCCAGCAGGATCCGCTCGTAGCGCAGCAGGTCGTCGGGCGGGGCGGGCAGGCGGCGCAGCGTCCAGTCCAGGCGGCCGGTGACCGCCCGGTCCTGCTCCTCGATCAGCAGGTGGCCGCGCACCGCCAGGTCGACGATCGTCGCGGTCACGTCGATCACGTCGGCCTGCTCGTCGATCAGGGTGCCGATCTGGCCGGGACGGACCCCGTCCGGCGGCTCGAACCGGGCGCCCGCCACCGGCGCGTGGTCGCCCTCGGCGGCCCTGCGGCCCACGACCCGCGCGTCCCGCCCGCGCAGCAGGTACAGCACGGCGATGCCGCCGAGCAGCAGCACCAGCAGCCCCAGCAGCGCCGACGCGGTCACCGCGTTGATCGAGAAAGCGGTCGCCACGGTGTGCCGCCGCTCGTGGATCGGCCGGCCGCCGATGGTGCCGGGCGGGTACCCGACCACGACGGTCAGGTACTCGCCCGCCAGCATCTCCTGCTGGCTGAACACGCCCTGCGTGTGCGTGTGGTTGGTGTAGAACTGCGTGCAGCCGATCGCGGTGCCGGGCGGCCCGGCGAAGCAGTTGATGTTGCGGATCATCGCACCGCCGTCGACAGTGGCCCGCGAGTCCTCCACCGGCACCCTCCAGCCGCCCGCCGCGGGCCAGCGCAGCTCCTCGGTGGCGCCCATCGGGGCGACCGCGCCGCGCACGTCGTACTCCAGGATCACGGTGCGCCGCCCGGTCAGCGCCGCCGGGCCGCTCACCCGGACGTCGGTGCGCGTGTCGGACGTGGACACCGACACCTGGGTGGGCCCGCCGTCGGGGCTGGACGCCCGCACGTTCTCCAGCCGGTAGACCCGGTCGCGGGTGACGCTCTCGTGCTCGCGGGTCACGAACGAGCGGGTGAAGCCGCGCCGTCCGGCGAACTCGTAGACGATCGTCTCGCGGGCGTGCAGCGTCCCGCCGGCGCCGACCCGCAGCGCCACCTGGTCCCGCACCACCTTCTCCGCGGCGGCGGCGACCGGCGCGGCGGCGACCTGGGCGGCGACCTGGGCGGTGTCCATACGGGGGGTGGTGACCTGGGCGGACGGCGTGGCCGCCTGGGCGGGGCGCCCCGGGACGACCAGGGCGACGAGCGCGGCGAGGGCGAGGGAGGCGACCATCGGCCGCGAGCAACCCGACATGGGCGCAAATCGTAGCCGCCCGGCGCCCGCCTGCCACGGGGGTACGGGCGCCTCGTCCGGATCCGTGACCAGCGCGTGGGGTTTCGGCGGTGTGGGATGATTCTGCCCTATGGCAGGCCAGTACCCCCCGCCGGCACCGGCGCCGGCCCCGGCCCCGCCGCGCCTGCCCGGCCAGCGGCCCGGGGAGTACCGCTACACCCCGCCCCGGCGCGGGCCGCGCCGCACCACCGGGGGCACCGTCGCCGGGCTCGTCGGCGTGCTGGCCGCGTTCGTGGTGCTGGCCATCGTGGGGTTCTGGCTGTTCGGGGACGGCGACGGCACCACGCGCGGCCCCGGCCTGGGACGCCAGCCCGCCGCCTCCCGCGCCGACGCCACCGACAACCGCCTCTACGCCACCGGCGCGCTGACCCCCGTCGCCTGCCGCATCCCGGCGATCGACCAGGCCCCCGCGTCGATGCGCCGCTTCATGGACGCGCTCAGCGACTGCCTCGACGCGTCCTGGCGGACCCAGTTCGGCAAGGCGAGCATGGCGTTCGGCCCGCCCAAGCGGGTGTTCTGGGAGACGTCGGGCCGCAGCCCGTGCGGCACGTACCCCAACCCCGGCGCCTCGGCGTTCTACTGCCCGGCCAACAACACGATGTACGTGGGGCTGCGGCACGTCGTGGAGACCTCGGGCGGCGAGCCGCTGTCGAACTTCACCGTGTTCGCCCGGGTGATCGCGCACGAGTACGGCCACCACGTCCAGGAACGCGCCGGGATCCTGCGGTACGGGCACCGGCAGATGGAGACCGCCTCCACCGCCACCGCCCGCATGGAGACCAGCCGCCGCATCGAGCTGCAAGCACAGTGCCTGGCGGGCGCGTTCCTCGGCGCCGAGCGCCGCGCGATGGGCATCACGCGCCGCCAGTACCTGGCGATGATGGAGGACGTGCGGGGCCGCGGCGACGAGCGGCTGCCCCCTGACCAGCGCGATCACGGCTCGTCCCGCAACTACGCGGGCTGGGTCGCGATCGGCTTCCGCGGCGACGGCCTGGCCGTCTGCAACACCTGGACCGCGCCGCCCCGTGCGGTCGAGTGAACCCTCTGTGAGCGTTCTCACGGATCAGTGCTAGCTATCGTGCTTGCAATTGCAAGCACCCTGACGCAGGGTGGAACCATGGCAAGTCCGAAGGTCGGCTCGATCGGCGAGTACATCCGCGAGCAGCGCACGCGTGCCAAGATCTCGCTGCGCCAGCTCGCCGATGTGTCGGGGATCTCCAACCCCTACCTGAGCCAGATCGAACGCGGGCTGCGCAAGCCCAGCGCCGAGATCCTCCAGCAGATCGCCAAGGGGCTGCGGATCTCGGCCGAGGCCCTGTACGTGCAGGCGGGGATCCTGGAGGACCGCGACGCCGACACCGACGTGCAGACCGCGATCCGGGCCGACCTCATCCTCACGGAACGGCAGAAGCAGGTTCTGCTGGACGTCTACGAGTCGTTCCGCCGGGAGAACGAGGCTGCCGCCGCCACATCCGAGCGTTACCAGGACACAGGAAAGGACGAGGTGGGATGACATTGGCTACCACCCTCCGCGCCAACAAGGCCGTCTACACCATCGCCGGCGCGGGCGACCTGGCGGTCGAGAAGATCCGCGAGGTCCCCGACCAGGTCGTCAAGGCCCGCGAGACCGCCGTCAAGTACCAGGACGACCTGCGCGAGGTCATGGACCGCTACCGCGGCCAGGTCCTCGAGGCGATGGGCCGCTACCGCGGCGAGGTCCGCGACAACGTCGGCCGCGTGCAGGAGCGCATCGAGGTCAAGGACCTGCCCAACGCCGCCGTCGCGTACATGACGCACGGCGCCAGCCGCGCCGTGGAGTTCATCGACGAGCTCGCCGAGCGGGGCAAGCGCGTCGTGCACAAGGAGGCCGTCGCCGTCGCCGAGATCGCCGAGGCCGACGCCAAGCCCGCCACCCGGGCCCGCGCCACGCAGCGGCGCACCACGCAGTCCCGCGCCGCCGCGGCCAGCAGCCGGAAGGGCGGCGCCTGAGCCTGCGGCCGCCTGGGCGCCCCCAGGCCCACACCAGGTCCACGGGGCCCGGTCCGGGAACACCCGGCCGGGCCCCGTCGTCTTGTATGTGACGCGCACGTTGCCCATAAGGTGGGAACCGAGGACCTCGCGGCAGAGACAGGCAGGAGCGCTGATCGGTGGCCGGTTTCGGAATCTTGGACTTGTTCTTCTGGGCTCTCCTGGTCGTCGCGTTCGCCATGGAGGCGTGGGCGCTGGTCGACTCCCTGACCGTGCCCAAGGACGCCTACGCGGCGGCCAGCAAGCAGAGCAAGAAGCTGTGGACGATCATCCTCGGCGTCGCCGCCGTCCTGGGCTTCGCCCACGCCGTGCTGCCCCTCCAGGGCGCCTCCCCGATCATGCTGCTCATCGGCATCCTGCCGGTGGCGGCCTTCATCGCCGCCGCCGTCTACCTCGCCGACGTCCGTCCCGCCGTCAAGCCCTACAAGAAGCGCGGCGGCGGTGGCCGCACCAACATGGGTCCCTACGGCCCCTGGTGACCCCGCGCCCCGCACCCCCACGTTCCTGAACGCACCAATCACCTCTCGCCGCCGACTGTCCTCGGTAACGCCGCGGCATGCCGCTGCCCGCGTTTTCGGGTGATGCCGCGCGTCCACGTGTCCGCCCAGCTCCGCGACACACAAGCCGCGGCAGCGCCCCCCGGCTTCGGCCGCCCAAGCCGCGCGGAGGAGTTCCGCGCGGCTTGCCCCTCCCGTAACAGGAGGTCCTACGGTCTCGGGGCATGAAGATCGTTGTCCATGACACCGCGTCCGCCATGTCCGACCTCCTGCGGCTCCCGTTGGACGAGCGGCCCGACGCCCTGCGCGAGATCTACCGCCCGCTCGAGAACGTGATGCCCGTGCCGCCCGGCATGGACCTGGTCCAGATGCACCAGCAGATGGGCAGTGGCTTCCGCATCGACCGTGAGGACCCGCGCCACCTGACCGCCCTGCGGGAGATGCGGGACGCGGACGTGTGGACCCGCATCGAGGATTGCCTCACCGCGGCGTGGGAGCGACTGAGCGACGCGGCCCCCGGGATCAACAGCGCCGACACCGTGCATGTCGTCCTGGTGCTCGGCAACCCCGATGACGACCACCTGACGGTCCGCAGCGCCGGCTACTTCGGCATGGGCGGCTTCCCGGGGGCGATCCACCTGGTGATGTGGCCCACCGAGACCAGCCTGGCGAAGATCGGCTACGCCGCCGCGCACGAACTCCACCACAATGTGCGCTACGCCAACGTCACCTGGAACCCCGCGACGGTCACGGTCGGAGAGCAGGTCGTGGCCGAAGGGCTGGCCGAGGCGTTCGTACGGGAGTTGGCGGGCGAGCAGGCCATGGGACCGTGGGCGACGCGACTGACCGGCGCGGAACTGGACGAGGTCTACGAGAAGGTCACGGCGGGGATCGATGTGGCCGGGATGCAGAACCTGACCGCGTACGTGCACGGCGACGCCACCGCGCAGCTCATGGGGCAGCAGCCCGTCGGACTGCCGGACTTCGCCGGGTACGCGGCCGGCCTTCGGATCGTGGACGCCCATATGGCGGTCTCCGGCCTGACCGCCGCCCAGAGCACCGCGCTGCCGGCACGCGACATCCTCCTGAACGCGGGCGTCCCGACCACCGCGTGACCCATTGCCGCCTGACCCATTGGTGAGTCCCGCGGATCGGAACAGCGCCCCGGCGAGGTGAGCGACACTGTGCTGATGACGAGTGATGCCCACCGACAGGAAGGGGCGCCCGCCGGCGAGGGCGTCGAGTCTCCGGCCCCCGAGGAGCTCACCGTGGGCCGGGCGGCCGCGCTCGTCGGGGTGAGCGTGAAGACGCTGCACCACTGGGACGCGATCGGCCTGGTGCGTCCGAGCGGGCGCACATGGGCGGGGCACCGGGTGTATTCGGGCGACGACGTCGCCCGGATGCACCGGGTCCTCGTCTACAGGGAGCTCGGGTTCCCGCTCGCCGAGATCGGCCGCATCCTCGACGATCCGGACGCCGACGCGCGCGACCACCTGCGCCGGCAGCGGGCACAGCTCGTGGAGCGCATCTCCCGTCTGCGGAAGATGGTCGACGCGGTGGATCGCATGCTGGAGGCGTCCGGACGCGGGATGCGGCTGACCCCCGAGGAACAGGTCGAGATCTTCGGCGACGACTGGCAGCCCGCCTGGATCGAGGAGGCCGAGGAGCGCTGGGGCGACAGCGCGCAGTGGGCGCAGTACGCCGAACGGGCCGCCGGGATGACGCCCCGGGACTGGAAGGACGTCAAGGCCGCGACCGACGCCCTGCACGCCGACCTCGCCGCCGCCAGGCGCGCCGGCGTGACGCCCGGCTCCGACGAGGCGAACGCCCTCGCCGAGCGGCACCGCGCGCTGCTCTCCAGGTACTTCGACTGCACGCACTCGATGCAGGTGTGCATCGGGCGCAGGTACGTCGGCGAACCGGGGTTCGCCGACTACTACGACGCGCTCGCGCCGGGCCTGACCGTCTGGCTGCGCGATGTGATCTTCGCGAACGCCGAGGCGCACGGCGTCGACCCGGAGTCCGCGATCTGGGAGTGACCGCGCGCGGGGCGGCGGTTCAGGGCGTGGTCGCGGCGGTCGGGGTGCCGGCCGGTGCCGGGGTGGCCGGTGCCGGGGTGGCCGGGCGGCCGCGGACGGGTCGGGCCAGGCCGAGGGCCCGCAGGTTGGTGACGAGGCGCGCGGCCATGTGCCGGTTGCCCGCCAGGTTGGGGTGGATGTTGTCGGCCCGGATGTAGTGCACCGCGTTGCCGGTGCCCTTCTTGCGGTTGCCGGTGAACCAGCGCTGGCCGATCGGGTCGATGAACGGCACGTGTTCGGACGCCGCGGCGGCGCGGATGGTGTCGCGGACGCGGACGGCCTTGGCTCCCACGTCACGACCCCACGTCGGCCCCATGATCACCAGGTGCGTGCCGGGCCACTGGGCCCTGATCCGGCGTATCAGCTGCACGGTGCGGCGGCGGACGTGCCGCGCGGGGGTGAGCACGTCGTTGTGCCCGCCGGAGACCAGCATCATGTCGGGGGCCGGCCGCCAGGCGAACTGCCTGGTGAACAGGGCGTCGTAGCGCTGTTTCGCGGGGCCGGGCTCGGCGAAGCCCGAACCGACCCGTCCGCCGATCACCACCTGCCAGCCCAGCAGCCGCGCCGCCTGCCCCGCGTACGCCTGCTGCGAGGTGAGGCCGCGGATCCCGGTGGTGAAGCTGTCGCCCAGCACGTACACCACCGGCGGCGGGGGAGGCGGGGCGGTCTTCCGGGCGGACGTCGAGCCGGATCTCAGATAGGTCGCGGCCGTGCCGGCCAGCCCGAGCGCCAGCAGCACGACCAGTGCCGAGAGGACACGTCGGGACAACGGCTGGGAGGCCTTCCTGTGGCGACGGCAGAGGTCAACAGAACGGTGGGAGCGCCGTTCGGGCTGGGTGACGGTCGACGCGGGCCGCGGGCGGCGTCCGACCGGTCGGCATCCTATCCGGGCGGCGGGGCCGATTGATGGACCACTGCGTTCAGCCGTGGCGGGGGCGTGTCGGCTTTCGTGGGAGTCGGCCCTGTGCTTCGCGGTGTTCGGTTGACCACTTTTCCTACTTGTTTGATTGACTTAGGCGAGATGCCTGTTTACTCTCGTGGCGTGTCGGTGACGATGTGCTTGACCAGCCGCGGGCACGTGGATCTGTGCCGCGTGGCCAGCGCCCTCTGTCCGCTCTGACGTCCTGAGCCACGGACCGCCCGGGCGGCGACTCCGCCGGGGTCCGTGTTCCGTTGTGCGGTGATCACCGTTTTCGTCGAGGTTCGCGCGTGCCCTCTCGGCGTGCGCACGTCTGTTCCCTGGAGGTCGGGCCGGTCATGGCCTATCTGATCCGTGATGACGCCGAGGCCGTGGAGGTCGCGCGGCGGCTGGCGACGCGGCTGGCGGTCGGCGCGGCGCGTCGGGACGCCGAGCGGACGCCGCCGGTGACCGAGGTCGCGGAGCTGTCGGAGTCGGGGCTGCTGGGCATCACGGTGCCGCGCGAGCACGGCGGCGCCGAGGTGAGCGCGGTGACGCTGGGGGAGGTGTTCCGGCTGCTGGCGGCGGCCGATCCCAGCGTCGGGCAGATCCCGCAGAACCACTTCTTCTTCGTCCGGGTGCTGGCCGAGAACGGCACCGAGGAGCAGCGCGGCTTCTTCTACGCCGAGCTGCTCAAGGGCCGGTTGTTCGGCAACGCGCTGGCCGAGGCGGGCGCGCGGGACGCGTTCGAGTTCCGGACGCGCCTGACGCCGCTGCCGGACGGCGGCTACACCGTCAGCGGCACCAAGTCCTATGCCACCGGGTCGCCGTTCGCGGACTGGATCCCGGTGTACGCGACCGACGAGCGGAACCGCGTGCACGCGGTGTTCGTCCCGGCGGGCGCACCCGGACTGGAGGTGGTGGACGACTGGTCGGGGTTCGGGCAGCGCGGTACGGGCAGCGGCACCGTCCACCTGCGGGACGTGCGGGTCCCCGCCGAGCGGGTGGTGCCGCACTACCGGACGTTCGAGCGGCCCGAGGTGTTCGGCGCGTACGGGCAGTACATGCACGCGGCGATCGACGTCGGCATCGCCGGGGGAGCGCTGGCGGAGGGCGCGGCGTTCGTCCGCGAGTCGGCCCGGCCGTGGCCGGAGGCGAAGGTCGACCGGCTGGCCGAGGAGCCGCTGGTCATCCAGAAGTTCGGTGAGCTGGCGCTGCTGGTCCGCGCGGCCGAGGCGCTGCTGGTGCGCGCCGGGCAGGCCCTGGACGCGGCGCTGGCGGGCGCGCCCGTCCTCGACACGGGGAGCCTGACGGACGCCGACGCGGGGGCGGAGGCGTCGCTGGCCGTGGCGGCGGCGCGGGCGCAGGCCGATCTCGCGGCGTTGACGGTGGCCGCCGAGGTGCTGGGCGTGGTCGGTGCCCGCGCGTCGCTGGAACGTTACAACCTCGATCGGCACTGGCGGAACGCCCGCACCCACACCCTGCACGACCCGCGCCGCTGGAAGCTGCAGCACCTCGGCGACCACGCGCTCAACGGCGTCGCCCCGCCCGCCAACGGCATCGTCTGACCATCTTCCGGGAGATCCAACGTGACCACCGAGACCGAGACAACGCCCCGCGACCACGAGGGATGGCTCGCGCGGGCCCGCGCGGCCGCCGCCGAGCTGGCCGCGGACGCGGCCGAACGCGACCGGGCGGGCGGCGCGCCGTTCGCCGAGGTGGAGGTCCTGCGCCGGGCCGGCCTGCTGACACTGCTGATCCCCGCCGAGCGCGGGGGCGGGGGCGCGACCTGGCGCACCGCCTACCAGGTGACCAGGGAGATCGCCGCCGCCGACGGCGGCATCGGGCAGCTCCTCGGCTACCACTACCTGCTGTCGTGGAACCTGCACTTCTTCGGCGAGGAGAAGCTGCGCGAGCGCGTCGAGCCCCGGGCCGCCGGCGAGCGCTGGCTGTGGGGCGGCGCGTTCAACCCCCGTGATCCCGACCTGACGTTGACGCCGAAGGACGGCGGGTTCGAGCTGAACGGGACGAAGACGTTCGCCACCGGCGCGCGGGTGGGCGACCGGCTCGCCGTCGGCGCCGCGCACGCGCACACCGGCGAGCCGCTCGTCGTGATCGTCGACCCCCGGCACGAGGGGGTGCACCGGCCGGACGACTGGGACAACATCGGGCAGCGGCTGTCGGCCAGCGGAAGCGTGTCGTTCTCCGCCGTCCCGGTGCCGGAGGAGGACGTCATCGGGTCGCTGGCCGACCCGTCCCCGTGGACGACGCTGGTGACGCCCGCGATCCAGCTGGTGTTCGTGCAGTTCTACATCGGCATCGCCGAGGGCGCGCTGGCGGCCGCCCGCGACTACACCCGTACGACCACCCGGCCGTGGCTGTTCAGCGGCGTGGACCGGGCCGTGGACGACCCCTACGTGCTGGCCGTCTACGGCGACCTGCTGGCCCGGGTGCGGGCGGCGCGGGCGCTGGCCGACCAGGCGGTCGAGGAGATCGAGCAGGCGCTGCACGCCCCCGACCGGGAGGCGCTGACCGAGCGGCGGCGCGGCGAGCTGGCCGTGCTGATCGCCACCGCCAAGGTCGCCGCGACCGAGGCGTCGCTGAGCGTCTCGTCCCGGATCTTCGAGGTGACGGGCGCGCGGTCGACGCGGGCGGCGCTGGCCCTGGACCGCTTCTGGCGCAACGCCCGCACGCACACCCTGCACGACCCCGTCTCCTACAAGAAGCGCGAGGTCGGGACGCATTTCCTGACCGGCGAGTTCCCCGAGTTCTCCCTCTACACCTGACCGCCCGCACCCGACCGAGCCATCCCCGCAGAACGGACGCACGATGTCCCCAGTCCCCTTGCCCCATGACCTCTCCCGCCGCGCCGTGCTGCGCGGTGCCCTCGGCGTCGGCGCACTGGCCGCCGCCGGTCCGCTGCTGAGCGCCTGCGGCGGCGACGGCGGCGGGGACGCGCTGGACCCGGCCGCCAAGCCGGAACTCGCCGGCGAGACGTTGAAGGTGCTGGTCAACCAGCCCAACGCCGGGGCGTTCGAGGTCCTGCGGCGGACGTTCAAGGCCGAGACCGGCGCCGACATCCAGGTCACGCCGGTGCCGTACGACAAGCTGCTGGCCACGGCGATGCTGGACGCGCAGTCCGGCGCCGGGCAGTACGACGTGATCATGTACTGGTACGTCGGGCTGGGCAGCCTGGCCGAGGGCGGTGTCCTGGAGGACCTGACCGCCTACATCAAGGCCAACCCCGACATCGACACCGGCGACCTGCTGCCGTCGATCTACGACCCGTACACCCTGTACCAGGGGAGGCGGTGGGGCCTGCCGTTCGACGGCGACACCCACATCCTCTTCTACAACACCGAGCTGTTCGAGAAGTACGGGCTGGACGCCCCGAAGACCTGGGAGGACTCCAACGCCGCCGCCGAGAAGATCACCAAGGACGGCCGGGGCGCCCACTACGGCGTGATCGTCGAAGGCCAGCAGGTGCCGATCATCCTGGGCTGCACGTTCGCCAACCGGCTCGTCGGCTTCGGCGGCCGTTTCCTGGACGACTCCGGCAAGCCCGCCCTGGCCTCCGACCAGGGGGTCGCGGCGCTGCAGTCGCTGCTGGACGTCGCCCCGTACGCGCTGCCGACCCCGCTGCAGACCGGCTTCGACCAGGCGCTGCCCGCGTTCCTGTCCGGAAGGGCCGCCCAGCTGGAGTTCTGGACGGACCACTCCGTCAAGGCGCAGGACCCCAAGCAGTCCAAGGTCGTCGACAGGTGGGACGTGGTGACGCTGCCGGTCGGCGGCTCCAACACCACCCACGCCACCTCGCTGGACGCCGGGTTCGCGCTCGGCGTGTCGAAGCTGTCGAAGAAGAAGGAGGCCGCGGCCGCGTTCGTGAAGTTCGCCGCGAGCAGGAAGCAGAACGAGGCGCAGATCGCCGTGTCGACCAGCGGCTCGGACCCGGTCCGCACCAGCACCCTCGGCTCGCCGGTCTTCCGGAAGTCGTTCGGCCGGGCCGCCGACGTCGTCGCCGAGGGACTGTCGGGGAAGCCGCTGGTCTGGCCGAACGGCCCCGAGGCGCCCGAACTGCTGCAGACGCTGGTGGACGAGCTGGCGCTCGCCCTCCAGGGCAAGCAGCAGGCGCGGCAGACGCTGGAGAAGGTGCAGAGCGCGTGGGAGAAGCGGCTTGGCTGACAGCGCGATCAGCCGCCCGGCCGTGCGGTGGGGGGCGTGGCGACGGCGCCGCGCCCGCCGCTGGTCGCGCGTCTCCCCCTGGCAGGCGGCGCCGGTCACCCTCGCCCTGCTGGTGTTCACCGCGTACCCGCTGGTCTACCTGGTGGGCCTGGCGCTGACCGAGTCGACGCTGGCGCGGCCGCTGCGCGAGTGGGTCGGCACCGAGAACTTCCGCGCCGCGCTGGAGAACGACGTGTTCACCGGGTCGCTGTGGCGGTCGACGGTGTTCGCGGTGCTGGCGGCGTCCGTCCAGCTGGTGATCGGGACGGCGCTGGCGCTGGCGCTGCACGCGCGCGGCAGGCGTCTCGGCCTGCTCGGCGGGTTCCTGCTGCTGCCGCTGGTCACTCCGCCCGTCATGGTCGGGGTCGCGTGGAAGCTGCTGCTGGCCCCGGTGGGCGGCGCGCTCAACGGGACGCTCGGCCTGGCCGGGCTGGCGCCGGTCAACCCGCTGGGCGACGAACGCGGCGCGTTCCTCGCGCTGGTCGTGATCGACACCTGGCAGTGGACGCCGTTCGTGGTGCTGCTGGTGTACGCGGCGCTGCTGGGCGTGCCGGGAGAGCTGCGCGAGGCGGCGGTGCTCGACGGCGCGGGCCGGTTCCGGCTGCTGGTGTCGGTCGTGCTGCCGTACGTGCGTCCGGCGCTGCTGGCCGTGCTGCTGCTGCGGCTGGTCGGCGGGTTCAAGGTGTTCGACATCGTGTACGTGGTGACGGCCGGAGGCCCGGGCGCCGCCACGAACACCTCCACCTACGAGATCCAGCGGACGGCGCTGGAGTCGTTCAAGGTCGGCACGGCCGCCGCCGAGACACTGCTGTTCTCGCTGGTGGTCGGGGCGGTCGCCACGCTGGTGGCGGTCGTGCGGCGGCGGGTCGCGAGGGCCGAACGGTGAGCCGCCGCTGGATCACCCCGCTGCTGGCGCTGGTCGCGGCGCTGATGGCGGTGCCGCTGGTGTACATCGTGTCGCTGTCGGTGCGGTCCCGGGACGACGTGCTGAACGGCGGGCTGCTGCCGAGCACGCCGTTCTGGCGGAACTGGCCCGACACGTTCGAGTCCATCGACCTGGCCCGCCACCTGGCCAACTCGTGGGTCGTCGCCGCCGGCGGCGTCGCCCTCACCCTCGTGATCGCGGTGCCCGCCGCGTACTACACCGCCCGCGCCCGGCGCGGCGGCGAGCGGCTGCTGTCGCTGGTGCTGGCCTCGTACTGCGCGCCGTCCGTGGTGGCCGTGCTGCCGCTGTTCTACCTGCTGCGCACGGCCGGGCTGAGCAACACCCTCACCGGGCTGGCGCTGGTCACCGGGCTGGCGAACGTGCCGGTCGCGGTGTGGCTGCTGGACGGGTTCGTCCGCCGGGTGCCGCGCGAGGTGGAGGAGGCGGCGTGGCTGGATGGTCTCGGCAGCTGGGGCGCGCTGCGGCACGTGGTCGTCCCGCTGGCCGCGCCGGGGATCGTGGCGTCCGGGCTGATCTGCTTCTTCCTGGGCTACAACGAGCTGCTGTTCGCGCTGAGCCTCGCGCAGGAGACGTCGGTGCAGACGCTGCCCGTCGCGCTGTCGCGCTTCCAGGGCGACCGGAACATCCAGTTCGGCCAGCAGGCGGTCGCCTCGATCATCGGCGTGGCCCCGGTGTACGTGCTGGCGCTGCTCGCCCAGCGCCGCCTGGTGGCGGGCCTGTCCGCGGGCGCCGTGAAATGACCCGGTTTCGTCAAAGGAGTGCGCATGACATCCGTCCCTGAACCGAAGAAACGGATCTTCCTCAACGCCTTCGACATGAGCTGCGTCGGCCACCAGGCGCCGGGGCTGTGGCGACATCCCGACGACCAGGCGTACCGCTACACCGATCTGGACTACTGGATCGAATTGGCGCGCCTTCTGGAGCGGGGACGTTTCGATTCCCTGTTCCTGGCCGACGTACTCGGCGTGTACGACGTCTACACCGGTTCGCGTGACCCGGCCGTACGGCAGGCGACGCAGATCCCGTTGAACGACCCGTTGCTGGTGGTGTCGGCGATGGCGGCGGCCACCCGGCACCTGGGCTTCGGCGTGACGGTGTCCCTCACCTACGAGCAGCCGTACAACCTGGCCCGCAAGTTCACCACGCTGGACCACCTGACCAAGGGCCGGATCGCCTGGAACGTCGTCACGTCCTACCTCGACAGCGCCGCCCGCAACCTGGGCATGGGACGCCAACGCGACCACGACGACCGGTACGAGGTGGCCGAGGAGTTCCTCGAAGTCTGCTACAAGCTGTGGGAAGGGTCCTGGGAGGACGACGCCGTCGTCCGGGACGCGCGCAGGGGCGTCTTCACCGACCCCGCCAAGGTGCACGAGATCGCGCACAAGGGCAGGCACTTCGACGTGCCCGGGGTGTTCCTCAGCGAGCCGTCGCCGCAGCGCACGCCCGTCATCTACCAGGCGGGCGCGTCCACGGCGGGACGGGCGTTCGCGGCACGGCACGCCGAAGGCGTCTTCATCAACGCGGTCACCAAGGAGGGGCTGCGCAAGCGCGTCACCGACATCCGCGCCCGCGCCGCCCGCGCCGGCCGCGACCCCGCCGGCGTGAAGATCTTCATCCTGTTCACCGCGATCACGGCGCCCACCGACGCCGAGGCCCGCGCCAAGCACGACGAGTACCTGCGCCACTCGTCCCACGAGGGCGCGATGGCGCTGTACGGCGGCTGGAGCGGCCTGGACCTGTCCCGGTACGACCCCGACGAGCCTCTCGAGTACGTGCGCACCGACGCCGTCCACTCCGCGCTGGAGATCTTCACCACGATCGACCCGGAGCACCGCTGGACGCCCCGCGACATCGGCCGCTACCTGGCGATCGGCGGCATCGGCCCGGTCGTGGCGGGCTCCCCGTCCACCGTGGCCGACGAGCTGGAGTCCTGGGTGGACGAGACCGGCATCGACGGGTTCAACCTCGCCTACGCCGTCACGCCCGGCACGTTCGAGGACTTCGTCGACCTCGTCGTCCCGGAGCTGCGGCGCCGGGGCCGGGTGCCCGGGGCCTACGAGTCGGCGACCCTGCGCGAGAACCTGCTCGGCCCCGGCCAGGTCCGCCTGCGCGACGACCATCCCGGCGCCCGCCACCGCCGCGCCGTCACGGCACGCGGCGCCGGCCGACCCGTGGAGAAGGTGGGATGACCATGGCCGAGCACGAGCACGCGCACGAGCACGCGCACGTCATCAGGACCGACGAGGAGGCCGTCGCGACCGCTGCGCGGCTGGCCGCCGCCTTCGCCGCCGGCGCGGCCGAACGCGACGCTCGGCGGATCCTGCCGCACGCCGAGCTGGACGAGCTGTCCCGCAGCGGGCTGCTGGCGATCACCGTCCCGCGCGAGCACGGCGGCGCCGACGTGCGCGCCGACACGCTCGCCGAGGTGTACCGGCTGCTGGCCGAGGCCGATCCCAGCATCGCGCAGATCCCGCAGAGCCACGTGGTGTACCTGCGGGTGCTGGCCCAGCAGGGCGACGCGGACCAGCAGAAGTTCTTCTTCGCCGAGGCGCTGGCGGGCAAGCGGTTCGGCAACGCCCAGTCGGAGGCGCACACCAGGCACGTCCAGGACTACCGCACCCGCCTGCGCCCGCACCGTGATGGCGGCTACGTTCTCACCGGCGAGAAGTTCTACTGCACGGGCGCGTTGTTCGCCCACTGGGTGCCGGTGCTCGCCCAGCTCGACGTCCCGGGCGAGGGCGACAGGCTGCACGTCGCCTACGTGCCCAGGGACGCTCCCGGCCTGGAGATCGTGGACGACTGGTCGGGCATGGGGCAGCGCACCACCGCCAGCGGCACCGTACGGCTCGACGACGTGCGCGTCCCGGCCGAACGCGTCGTCCCGCATCACCTGACGTTCACCGGCCCGCAAGTGCACGGCGCCTACGCGCAACTGCTGCACACGGCCATCGACGCGGGCATCGCCGGGGGCGCGCTACGCGAGGCCGCCGAGTTCGTGCGGACGAAGGCCCGCCCGTGGTTCGAGAGCGGATACGACACCGCCGCAGAGGACCCGCTCCTCATCCAGAGATTCGGGGAGCTGGCCATCACCGAACGCTCCGCGCGTGCACTCCTGGCCGAGGCGGGACGCGCCGTGGAGACGGCCCGGCACGCGCTCACCGACGAGGCGGCGGCCGAGGCGTCCATCGCCGTCGCCGTCGCCAAGACGGCCGCCGACCGCGCCGCGATCGAGATCACCAACGCGCTGTTCGAGGTGTCGGGCACCCGCTCCAGCCTGGACGGGCTCAACCTGCACCGGCACTGGCGCAACGCCCGCACCCACACCCTGCACGACCCGGTGCGCTGGAAGGTCCAGCACATCGGCCGCCACGTGCTCAACGGAACGCCGCCGCCCCGGCACGGCGTCATCTGACAGAGGGGCCACCTGTGACGCTGACCTTCCACTGGTTCCTGCCCACCTACGGCGACAGCCGCTACATCGTCGGCGGAGGCCACGGCCTCGACGCGGGCGCCGCCGCCGGAGACCGTCCCGCCACCCTGCGCTACCTGGGCCAGATCGTGGCCGCCGCCGAGGATCTCGGCTTCGAGGGCGCCCTCACCCCCACCGGCGCGTGGTGCGAGGACGCCTGGCTCACCACGGCGCTGCTCGTGGAGACGTCCGAATCGCTGAAGTTCCTCGTGGCGTTCCGGCCGGGCCTGCTGAGCCCGGTGCTGGCCGCCCAGATGGCCGCCACCTACCAGCGGCACTCGCGGGGCAGGCTGCTGCTGAACGTCGTCACCGGCGGCGAGGCCCACGAGCAGCGCGCGTACGGCGACTTCCTCGACAAGGCCGGCCGCTACGCCCGCACCGACGAGTTCCTCCACGTCGTACGCGCCCTGTGGCGGGGCGAGAAACTGGACTTCGACGGCCGTCACATCAAGGTCGAGGGCGCCCGGCTCGCCCAGCCGCCGAGCCCCGTCCCGCCGATCTACTTCGGCGGGTCGTCGGCGGAGGCGGGGCCGGTCGCGGCCCGGCACAGCGACGTCTACCTGACCTGGGGCGAGCCGCTCGCCGCCGTCGCCGACAAGATCGCCTGGATCCGCCGGCTGGCCGACGAGCGGGACCGCCGCGTGCGGTTCGGCATCCGCCTGCACGTCATCAGCCGCGACACCGCCGAGGAGGCGTGGGCGCAGGCCGGACGGCTGCTGGCCGGCATCTCCCCGGAGACGATCGAGCAGGTGCAGGCGGGCCTGCGGCGCAGCGAGTCGGAGGGACAGCGGCGCATGCTCGACCTGCACGGCGGCGCCGCCCGCCGCGACCTGCGCGAGCTGGAGATCGCCCCCAACCTGTGGGCGGGCGTCGGCCTGGTCCGCGGCGGCGCCGGGACCGCCCTGGTCGGCAGCCACGCCGAGGTCGCCGACCGGATCGCCGAGTACGCCGAGCTGGGCCTGGAGGAGTTCATCCTGTCCGGCTACCCGCACCTGGAGGAGGCGTACTGGTTCGGCGAGGGCGTCCTGCCCCTGCTGGCCGACCGCGGCCTGTGGAAGCACCCCGCGGGCGGCCCCGACCTGGCCGCGCCCGCCGTCCCCTTCGTCTGACCGCCCCGGGACCACACCCCCCGTGAAAGGACTCGGTGATGACCGAACTGCTGCCCGACCAGATGATCGACGAGGACCGGTTCCGCCGCGCGCTGGCGCTGCACGCGGCCGGGGTGGTGGTGGTCACCGCGGCGTGCGGCGCGGAGCCGGCCGGGCTGACCGCGACCTCGTTCTCCTCGGTCAGCCTGTCCCCGCCGCTGGTGTCGTTCTACGTGGACCGCGGCTCGACCACCTGGCCGTCGATGCGCCGCGCGGAGCGGTTCGCGGTGAACATCCTGGCGTCCGGGCAGGCCGACGTGGCGGCCCGGTTCGCCCGGCGCGGCATCGACCGGTTCGCCGCGCCCACCCGGTGGCACCCGCACACCGACGGAACCCCGCTGCTGGACGACGTGTGCGCCCACCTGCTGTGCGTCCCGTACACGACGATCGACATCGGCGACCACATTTTGGTCGTGGGCCTGGTGACGTCCACCGACATCCGTGAGTCCGACCGGCCGCTGCTCTACCACCTGGGACGGTTCGGGCACTTCCTGCCGCACGAGCGGTGACCGCGGGCCGGGCACCGGCGGCCGGGCGCCACCGGCGCCGGTGCCCGGCGGCTCAGGGTCCGGCGGGACGGCTGAGCGCCTCCACCGACCGCAGGCCGTGCTCCACGACGTCCAGGGCGCGGTCCAGGGCGGCACGGATCGCCGCCGGGTCGAAGCCGTGGCGGCGGCAGTGCATGATGACGGTCTGCACGGCGCCGACCGCCGCGCCCGCCGCCGCCAGGGCGTCGATCTCGTCCAGGTCCGGGCACAGCCCGGCCAGCAGCGCGCCCAGTTCCTGCTGGGTGTCGGTGAGGCGTTGCAGCGCGCGGGCCTGCAGCCCGGGACGTTCCAGGATGAGCCGGATCTGCACCGCGCCGTAGTCGCCGTGCTCGGCGGCCAGCGCGGCGATCGCGTCCGCCGCGGCGCGCCGGACGGTCTCCAGCGGCGTCTCGTCGGGGACGCGCCGCGCCAGCCGCTCGCGGACCTCGGCCAGCCGGTCGTCGATCTCGGCGAAGACCACGTCCTCCTTGCTCGGGAAGTAGCCGAAGAACGTGCGCGGGGACACCTCGGCGGCGGCCGCGATGTCGGCGATCGTCGTCTCCTCGTAGCCCCGCTCGGCGAACAGCCGCAGCGCGGCGGAGGCGATCGCCCGGCGCGTGCGCTCCTTCTTGCGCTCGCGCAACCCCGGGCGCGGCTCTGACCGTCCGGCGTGATCCACGTCACGTACGGTATCACGACTGCAAACTTGCAGTTATTGCAAACCTGCAGCGGACGTGTTTTCCTGCGTGGTCATGACGGGCATGTCGGGCATGGCGGGCGGGCTGGACCGGCTCGGCCGCTGGTGCGTCCGGCGCCGGCGCGCGGTCGTCGGGCTGTGGATCGCGGTGATGCTGGGCACCGCCGTGCTCGGCCTCGCCCACGGCGGGATGTTCGTCCAGCAGGGCACCCTGCCGGGCACCGAGACGCAGCGCGCCATCGACGCCCTGCGCGCGGACTTCCCGGCCATGACCGGCCCCACCGCCACCGTCGTGTTCCACGGCACCGACCACGGCAGCCCGGCCGACTGGCGGGTCGCGCTGGCGATCGGCCAGGCCGTCGACCGCATCGGACGCCTCGACCGCGTCGCCTACGTCGAGAACCCCTACGTCGAGGGCATGGGCGGCCTGCGCGGTGACGACGCCGTGGCCGTGCGCGTCAACTTCACGGGCACCATGGGCGACCTGGCCGTCTCCGACCTGGAGGACCTGGACCGCGCCGTGGAGCCCGCGCGCATGGCGGGCGTGGACGTGGCGTTCGGCGGCATCGCCGCGATGCTGCTCAACCAGCCCCGGGGCGGCCCGCAGGAGGCCGCCGGGATCGTCATGGCGCTGGTGGTGCTGCTTTTGGCGTTCGGGTCGTTCCTGGCCGCGGGCGTCCCGATCGTGGTGTCGCTGTGCGGGATGGCGGTCGCCTACTCGCTGATCCACTTCGCCGCGTCGCTGTTCGAGGTGCACCCGACCGCGCCGCTGGTGGCCGCGATGCTGGGCATCGGCGCGGGCATCGACTACGCGCTGTTCATCGTCACCCGGTATCGGCAGCAGCTGGCGGCCGGGGACGACGTGGAGACCGCCGTCGGCAGGGCCATGGCGCACTCGGGGCACGCGGTGGTGTTCGCCGGGGGCACCGTCGTGTTCGCGATCTGCGGGCTGTTCCTGGCGGGCATCGCGTTCGTCGGGCGCATCGGGCTGGCGTCGGCCCTGGCGGTCGGCGTGATGGTGCTGGCCGCCCTCACCCTGCTGCCCGCCGTCCTCGGCGCCCTCGGCACGCGGATCGACCGGTGGCGGCTGCCGCGCGTGCGCCCCGACCGCAGCGCCGACCGGTGGACGCGCTGGGGCCGCCACGTCGACCGGCACGCCTGGCCGTACGCGATCGCCGCCACGCTGGTGCTGCTGGCGCTGTCGATCCCGACGCTGAGCCTGCGCTTCGGCGTGATGTCCGACAGCACCGCGGCCCCGGGGACGGACGCGCGGCAGGCGTACGACATGGTCGCCCGCGAGTTCGGCCCCGGCCACTACAGCCCCTTCGTGATCGTCGCCAAGGTTCCGGGACGCGCCGAACGCGTCCCCCGGCCCAAGGCGACGCCGTCCCCGAAGGCGTCGAAGACGTCCGCGCCGGTGGTGAGGGGCCCGGCCGGGCTCGGCGGGCTGACGGGGCCGCCCCCCGCGACGCCCTCCCCGTACCCGGGCCAGCCGTCGCCGTCGACGACGGACGGCACGTCGCAGGTGAAGGGCGCGCCCGACCCCACCAAGAAGCCCGACCGGGACGCGGTGCTGCTCGGCCAGCGGCTGCGGCAGCGGGTCGCCGAGGTGCCGGGCGTGGCGTTCGCGGCGGAACCCGTCGTGTCCGGGACGACCGTGATCGTGCGGGTCGTCCCGGCGACCGCGCCGCACGAGGCGGCCACCACCGACCTGGTGCACCGGCTGCGCACCGTGGAACTGCCCGCCGTCGCGGCCGCGACACCGGGGGCCGTCGTGCACCTGGGCGGCGAGAACCCGGCGATCATCGACCTCGCCGACACGGTCGGGGCGCGCATGCCCGTGGTGGTGGTCGCGGTCGTCGGGGTCGCGTTGCTCCTGCTGGTGGTCGCCTTCCGCGCGGTCGTCGTCCCGGTGAAGGCGGCGCTGATGAACCTGCTGTCGATCGGTGCGTCGTTCGGGCTGGTGACGGCGGTGTTCCAGTGGGGCTGGGGGATCGGGCTGCTCGGCCTGGACCAGCCGATCCCGGTGATGTCGTTCGTCCCGCTGTTCATGTTCGCCCTGGTCTTCGGGCTGTCCATGGACTACGAGGTGTTCCTGCTGGCCCGCGTCCGCGAGGAGTACCAGCGCACCGGCGACCCGCACGACAGCGTGGCCCGCGGCATCGGCGCCACCGCCCGGCTGATCACCTCCGCCGCGCTGATCATGATCTTCGTGTTCGCCGGGTTCGTCCCGCAGCCCGACCCGACGGTCAAGATGATGGCGCTGGGCATGGCGGTGGCGGTGGCCGTGGACGCCACGCTCGTGCGGTTGGTGCTGGTGCCCGCCCTGATGAGCCTGCTCGGCCACGCCAACTGGTGGTGGCCCGGCCGCGGCGGACGGAAGGGAGGCGGCGCGCCGGACGAGAGGTTGCCGACCGTGACCGCCCGGCGCGCCGCGGGTCAGGAGGTGCGGGGCTCCTCGCGCTGAGGCGTCCCGCGCTGGAACAGGACGAACAGCCACGCCATCGACGGGACGAGGATCACCGCCCCCACGCCGAGGGACACCAGCACGACCTGGAGCACGGCGTCGTGCGCGGCGGCCGCGTCCAGGTCCAGGTCCGCCATGGCGGCGGCGCCCCACAGCACGGTGACGACGGCGAGGGCGCCGGTCGCCCGGACCGCCAGGTAGGACCGCCGCACCAGCAGCACCAGCGAGACCAGCCCGGCCGCCGCCGACACCAGGATCAGCGGGTCGTGCACCCCGAACGCGGCGGCGCCCGGCAGCGCCAGCACCCCGACCGCCGCGCCGGACACCAGCGCGAAGCCGCGGAACCGCAGGGAGGCGCCCTGGTCGCCGAGCCGCCGCGCGTCCCAGATCAGGTAGACGGCCGCCAGGTACGCGCACAGCACGGTGGTCAGCAGCCCCCCGTACACCCCGGCCGGGGTGAGCCAGCCGGACGCGCCGACGGTGAGCGCGGCGGCCACCGCGCCCAGGCAGTAGGGCGTCAGCACCGACGACACCCCGAAGATCCACCGGTACCAGCCCTGGTCCGGCACGGCCTTGGCGAACACGAACGTGCTGCCGCGCGCCACGATGCCGAGGGCCGCCAGCGACAGCGGCACCCAGTGCGCCGCCATGACGTCGGCGAACACCGGCGGGAACGCCGTCCAGGTCATCACCATCACGAAGATCAGCCAGACGTGGTTGGCCTCCCACAGCGGCCCCATGGCGTGCTCGATGACCCGCTGGTCGGAACGCCGCCGCGACACCAGGTGCCACAGCCCGGCGCCGAAGTCCGCCCCGCCGAACAGCAGGTACGCCGACAGCCCCACCAGGATCAGGCCGATCGCGACGTCCGCGTAGCTCATCGTCCGCTCCTCGTCTCGCCCGTGCCGACGGTCTCCTTCCCGGCCGCCTCCCGGTCGGCGGCCGGCTCTTCGGTGGTCGTGGTCGCTCCGGTCTCGTCCTCAGGGGGCGTGGACGGGCCGTCCGCCGCCGCGGGGACGGGACGGCGCCGCATCCGCCGCAGCACGCTGATCGTCGCGGCGGCCAGCACGGCGTACACAACCAGCACGATGTAGAGGCCGTAGCGCAGGCCGGGGTTGGGGTTGACCGCCTCCTCGGTGCGCATCACCCCGTACACGATCCACGGCTGGCGTCCCACCTCGGTGGTGGTCCATCCGGCGAGCATGGCGACCGACGCGGCGACCCCGGACGCGGCGGCCAGCCGCAGGAACCACGGCCGCCACGGCAGCTCGGCCCGCGCGCCGCCCGACCGGCGGCGCAGCCACCAGGCCAGGCCCCACCAGGCGGCCAGCGCCAGCAGCGCCGTCCCGATCGCGATCATGAGCTCGAAGGAGGTCTTGACGACCTCGGCGGGCGGCCGCACGTCCTCGGGGAAGGAGTCCAGCCCGCGCAGGGTGGCGTTCGCGTCGAACTTCAGCATCAGCGACAGCGCGTTGGGGATCTCCAGCACGGCGAACCGGAACGGGACCCCCGCCTCGGTGTGCTCGACGCCCTCCATGGCGGCGAACTTGACCGGCTGGTTGTCGGCGACGAACCGCACCGCCCAGTCGCCCACCAGCACCTGCAGCGGGGCGCACACCGCGCCCAGGGAGAACGGGATGGCGAAGCCGAGCCGGTGGTAGCGGTCGACGCGGCCCGCGCGTGCGTCGCGCAGCAGCGCCACCGCGTACACCGACGCGACGATGAATCCGCACACCATCAGCGACGCCAGCAGCAGGTGCACCGCCTGCGTCGGGGTGGCCGGGTTGAACATCGCCGCCAGCGGGTCGACGTCGGTGACCCTGCCGTTCTCCAGCCTGAACCCGCGCGGCTGGTTCATCCACGCGTTCACCGTCACCACGAACGAGGCCGACAGCAGGCCCCCGATCACCACGGGGATACCGGTGAGGAAGTGCGCGCGGGGCGACAGCCGGTCCCACCCGTAGAGGTAGACGCCCATGAAGATGGCCTCGATGAAGAAGGCGATGCCCTCCAGGGCGAACGCGGCGCCGAACACCTGCCCGTAGGTGTCCATGAACCCCGGCCACAGCGTGCCCATCTCGAACGACAGGACGGTGCCGGACACGGCGCCGACCGCGAACAGCACGCCCGCCGCCTTCATCCAGCGCCGGGCGAGCTCGGCGTAGACGGCGTCGCCGGTGCGCAGCGACCGCCACTCGGCGAGCAGGGTGATCGCGGGCAGTCCGATGCCGATGCTGGCCAGGATGATGTGGAAGCCGAGGGTGAACGCCATCTGCTGGCGCGCGGCCATGAAGTCCGCCGGGGTGGCCGCCCCGGTGCTCGTCGCGTTCTCCGCGAGCAGCGCGAGGGAACTCATGCAACCGACTGTAGTACTACAGGCCGTAGTACTACAGGAAGTGGTACTACCGGCCGTGGTGACGTCCCTCTCAGTCGGATACCCTGGCGGTCGTGAAGGGTCTGGGAGAGCTTGAACGCACGGTCATGGAGGTCCTCTGGGAGCGGGACGGCGCCGGCCTGGCGGCCGCGACCGCCCGCGACGTCAGCAGAGCCCTGGCGAGCGATCGGGACCTCGCGCACACCACCGTCATGACGGTCCTGGACCGCCTGGCCAAGAAGGGCTTCCTCCAGCGCGAGCGGGACGGCCGCGCCTGGCGCTACCGCCCGGTCGCCAGCCGCGAGGAGTACGTCACCGAGCTGATGCTGGGCGCCCTCAACGAGACCGGCGACCGTGACGCGGCCCTGGTGCGCTTCGTGCACTCGGTGTCGCAGACCGAGGCCGACGTGATCCGCCAGGCCCTCGCCGAGCTGACCGGGAACGGCTCCGCCGCCGGCCTGCCCGGCGCTAAGCTGCCGGACGGGGAGCTGCCCAACGCGAACCTGTCCGACCGGAACCTCACCACCGGCAAGGAGCCACCGGCATGACCGGCGCCGCCCTGCTCGCACTGATCTCCATCGGGACCGTTGGCGGGGCGCACCTGCTGTCGCGGGCCCGGTGGACGTGGCGTTCCCCCCGCACCGCGATCGCCCTCTGGCAGGCCCTCGGGCTGGGCTGGGGCGTCGCCACGATCGGCGCCCTGCTGGGCTTCGCGCTGATGCCCTACGACCACGGCATCGCCGGCGGCCTGCCGCTGCTGCTGGCCGACCACGCCGCCCGCCTCGACGCCTGGCACGTCGCCGCGCTGCTGTCGGCCGTCACCCTGGCCGCCGTGCTGCTGGTGATGCTGGCGTACGCGGTGGTCCGGGTGGTGCGGGCCCGGCGACGCCACCGGGCGCTGCTGGCGCTGATCTCCCGCCGCGACGCCGCCGTCCCCGGCACCCTCGTGCTCGACCACCCCACCGCCGCCGCCTACTGCGTGCCGGGCGTGCGCTCGTCCAAGGTCGTGGTCAGCGCCGGGACGCTGGAGCTGCTCGACCCGGCCGAGCTGGCCGCGGTGCTGGCGCACGAACGCGCCCACGCCCGCGAGCGGCACGACCTGGTGCTGCTGCCGTTCGCCTCGCTGCGCCAGGTCTTCCCGCAGATCGGGCTGGTCGGACGGTGCCTGGACGCGGTCGAGCTGCTCATCGAGATGGCCGCCGACGACCGCGCCCGGCAGCACCGCGCCCCCCGGGAGCTGGCCACCGCGCTGCTGCGGTTCGCCGCCGCCCGCCCCGCGGCCGCCCCGTCCGGCGCCCTCGGCGTCGCGACCGCCGACGACATCCCGGTGATGGCCCGGGTCAACCGGCTGCTGCAGCCGGTGCCGGTGGGCCGTCCCACCCGGGTCGCCGCGACGGTCGCCATCCCGCTGATCGCGCTCGTGCCGCTGCTGCTGTACGCGCTGCCGCACTGATCCCCGGCTAACCGGCGAGGGTCAGTCCGTACAGCCGCGCCACCCGGATCCTGATCACCAGCCGCCGCTCCTTGACCATGTGCTCAAGGAAGGCGGCCCGGTCGGTGGCGCTCATCTCGACCGGGTTGATGGCGAGCAGCTCGCGACCGGTCTCGTCGCCGGGCTGCTCGCTCACCGGGGACGCCTCCGCCTCGCCCTCGGCGACCACGTACGTCATGTGGTCGGCGGACGTCACGTACAGCGCCACGCGGGGGTCGTTGCGCACTTGGCGCACCTTCAGCCGGTCGGCCGTGGTGGAGAAGCGCAGGACGCGTTCCTCCGGGTCCCAGTGGTAGAGGACGGTCGACAGCGCCGGATGCCCGTTGCGCTTGTTGGTCGCCAGCGCACCGAACCGGTGCTCACCCAGCAGGCGTGACAGTTCCTCGTCGGTCAGCTTCTTCGGCCCGGGGCCGGTGCCGGGCGGGTATTCGTCGGTCATTTCGTTCAGCCCTTCTTCTCGGTGGGGACGCGGCGCAGCACGAGCAGCGCCAGCACGATCGCGGTGACCAGCAGCCCGGCGCCGACGCCGAACGCCAGCCGGTAGCCCCCGGTCAGCGCCAGCGCCTCCCGCAGGCCGTCGTCGCGCAGGTGCGCGGCGCGGGTGGCGGCGAACGTCGACAGGGCCGCGACCCCGAGCGCGGCGCCCATCTGCTGGGTGGTGTTGAACAGGCCGGACGCCGCCCCGGCGTCGTCGTCGCGCGCGCCGGACATGCCGAGGCCGGTCAGCGCGGGCAGGGCGAGGCCGAACCCGCCGATCAGCACCATCACCGGCAGCAGGTGGGTGACGTAGGGGCCGTCCGCCGACAGGCGGGTCAGCACCGCGTACCCGGCGACCACCGAGACTAGCCCGGTCAGCAGGACGGTCCGTTCGCCGAACCGGTTGATCATCCGCGCCGACACCACCAGGGAGATCCCGCCGATGGCGATCGCGCCGGGCAGCAGGGCCAGGCCGGTCTCGGTGGCGTTGTAGCCGCGCACCTGCTGCATGTAGAGCGCGATGAGGATCTGGAACCCGAACATCGCCGCGACCAGCAGCATCTGCACCAGGTTGGCGCCCCAGACGTTGCGGACGCGCAGCGTCCGGAGCGGCAGCAGGGGAGCGGCGGCGGTGGCCTGGCGGGCGACGAACCCGGCCAGCAGCGCCAGCGAACCGGCGGCCAGTGCCAGGGTGCGCGCCGACGCCCAGCCGTGCCGCTCGGCCTGGACGATCGTGTAGACGGTCAGCATGGCCCCGGCGGTGACGAGCACGCCGCCGAGCACGTCGGCGCCGCGCCGCAGCCCGAGCCCGGGGTCGTCGGCCAGCAGCCGCACCGCCCCGATCATCGTGGCCGCGCCGATCGGCACGTTGATGAAGAACACCCAGTTCCAGCCGAACCCGTCGGTGAGCAGGCCGCCGAGCACCTGCCCGAGCGCGGCGCCGGTCGCGCCGGTGAACGCGAACGCGCCGATGGCCCGGCCCCGCTCGCCCGGGTCGGTGAACAGCGTCACGATGATCCCGAGGGAGACCGCGGAGGCCAGCGCGCCCCCGGCGCCCTGGGCGAACCGGGCGGCGACCAGCATCGCGGGCGTGGTGGCCAGCCCGCACAGCACCGAGGCGGCGGTGAACACCGCCAGCCCGGCCAGCAGCACCCGGCGGCGGCCCGCCAGGTCGCCGAGGCGCCCGGCGAGCAGCAGCAGCCCGCCGAACGTGATCATGTAGGCGTTCACCGTCCAGGTCAGGCCGGACGGGCTGAACCCCAGGTCGGACTGGATGGCGGGCAGCGCCACGGTGACGATGCTGCCGTCCAGGATGATCATCAGCGACGCGGCGCACAGCACGGCCAGCGCGTACCAGCGGCGCCGGGACGCGGGCGCCGCGGTCTCGCCCGGGCCGGCCGCGGGCCGCGCGGGGGCGGTCCCGGTCGCCGGAGAGGCAGTCTCGGACATGGGTCATCTCCTGTCAGCGCTCAGCGCGGGACGAGCTCAACAGGAGAGACAGTAGCAGATAGTTTTTTAGTAGACGATCTTCTAGTTGCCTATCTGGTGCGCTCGCGCGGGCGGCGGCACTGCGCCTCCACCGGTTCGGCCAGGTGGCCGCCCGCCAGGCGTTCCATGGCGCGCAGGAACACCTCCCGCTCGTCCTCGGGCAGCGCCTCCAGGACCGCGCCGTGCACCCGGTCGACGATCTGCCTGCTGCGCTCCACGATCTCGGCGCCGCGCTCGGTGACCTTGACGATCCGGGCGCGCCGGTCGCGGCTGGACGGGCGGCGCTCGGCGTATCCGGCCTTCTCCAGCGCGTCCATCGTGACGACCATGGTGGTCTTGTCCATGTCGCCGAGCTCGGCGAGCTGGATCTGGGTGCGCTCCTCCTCCAGGGCGTGGACGAGCACGCAGTGCATGCGCGGGGTCAGCCCGATCTCGGCGAGGGCGGCCGTCATCTGCGTCTTCAGCACATGGCTGGTGTGGTTGAACAGGTAGGACAGGTCCGGGATCGCTTGCGTGACGGTCATGCCGCCAGAATAGTTCGTCAGCAGATAATCCGTCAGATGACCTATCGCTGGCCGGGTCGTCGGCCGGGTTCCCGGCCGGGGGCGATGCCGTCGAGCACGGCCGCGACCAGGTCGCCGACCTCGTCGTCCCCGGGCACGTCCGCGGGCGGCGACGCCGGCCGGGCGTACCCGTGGGCCAACGTCGACGTCACCGCCTCGTGGCACACGCCCACGATCATCCTGGTCGCCGCCTCGATCCGCGCGTCCGGCGCGAGCCTGCCCAGCTCCCGTTCGTCCCGCAGGTAGGCCAGCAGCCGGTCGCGCCAGTCCCCGCCGGGCCGCCCGCCTCCGCCGCCGGGGGCGGCGAACCGGGCCAGGACGGCGGGCTGCCCGACGAGCCCGGCGAAGGCGGGCAGGATGCCCGCGTGCAGCCTCATGCCGTAGACGACGTAGGCGCGCAGGTTCTCCTCCACCGTCGCGGTGCCCGCGCCGGGGAGGTCGCCGAGCTCGCTCTCCACCGCGCGCACGCGGGCCCGCAGCGCGCACGCCAGCAGCTCTTCCTTGTCGGCGAAGTGGTTGTAGAGCACTCCGTCGGCGACCCCGGCCTCGCGGGCGATGAGCCGCACGGTCAGCCCGGCCGTCCCGCGCTCACGGATGAGCCGTTCGGCGGTAGCGACCAGGTGCTCGCGCAGGCTCTGCTCCCCGCCCCGCAACGCGGCGGCTCTCCTCGGCGACATCACCCCTGATCGTATTCGGACGGCCCGCCCGGCGGCACGGTCCGTCCGGTCATCGGAACGCGGTGACCAGCCAGGCGGTCGCCGGCAGCCGGACGGCGTCCGGCTCCTCGAACCGCCGCATCGCGATCTCCAGCGCCTCCAGCGCCCGTGCCGCCGTCGCCTCGTCGACGCCGCCGAGGTGGTGCCGCACCGGGCCCCAGCCGCCGAGGAACCGCGCCGCGTCAGCCGCGTCCCGCCCCCAGACCTGCACCGCCTCCACGTGCGCGCACGTCACGTCGCGGAACCCGGCGCCGTCGCCGAGCACGGCGCGCACCCGTTCGGGGTCGGCCAGCGAGGTGGGCCCCGTGTCGGCCGCGCCGGCGGGACGCAGCTGCGGCACGTGCTCGGCCAGGGCCGCGAACAGCTCCCCGAGGCCGCTGCCCCGCACCGGCTGCATGCACAGGAACGCCACCCGCCCCCCGGGACGCAGCGCGCGCCGGATGTTGGCGAACGCCGCGACGGGGTCGGCGAAGAACATCACCCCGAACCGGCTGATCGCCACGTCGAACGCGCCGTCAGGGAAGGGGTGCACCTGGGCGTCGCCGCGTTCGAACGTCACGTTGCCGACGTGCTCGTCCAGGGCGGCCAGGCGCGCCGTGCGCAGCATCGGCCCGGACAGGTCCACGCCGGTGACCTGCCCCAGCCGGGCCCGCCGCGCGGCCAGCCGCGTCACCTGCCCGTTGCCGCAGCCGACGTCCAGCACGCGGTCGCGCTCGCCGATCGCGGCCGCGTCCAGCAGCGCGCCGTTGAAGCCGCTGTTGACCGCGTCGTAGCGGTCGCGGTGGGCGGCCCAGTGCTCGCCCTCGTAGCCGTTCCACGCCTCGGCCTGGTGGGAGTTGACGATCTTCGGTGCGGTGGCGCTCATCGCGGACCTCCATATGAACACACGTTCATGAACATGTGTTCATAGTGGGTCATGCGGACGCGTCCCGTCAACGGCGGGGGCATGCCGAGCGCACGACGAAGGCCCGCCGCGACGGGGCGTCACGGCGGGCCTTCGGGGGAGGCGGCTGGCTCAGGCGGCGGCGGTCACCCGGGGGGCGGTGCGCACGACCTCGTCGACGAAGCCGTACTCCTTGGCCTCCTCGGCGGTGAAGAACCGGTCGCGGTCGGAGTCGGCCTCGATCCGCTCGACCGGCTGGCCGGTGTGCTGGGCGATCAGATCCTGCACGATCCGCTTGGTGTAGCGCATGTTCTCCGCCTGGATCCGCACGTCGGACGCGGTGCCCGCGACGCCGCCGGACGGCTGGTGCATCAGGATCCGCGCGTGCGGCAGGGCGTAGCGCTTGCCGGGCGTCCCCGCCGACAGCAGGAACTGGCCCATGGACGCGGTGAAGCCCAGCGACACCGTCGCCACGTCGTTGGGCACGTACTGCATGATGTCGTAGATCGCCATCCCGGCGGTGATCGAGCCGCCGGGGGAGTTGATGTAGAGGAAGATGTCGCGGCGCCGGTCCTCGGCGGACAGCAGCAGCATCTCGGCGCAGATCCGGTTGGCGATGGCGTCGTCCACCTGCTGCCCGAGGAAGATGACGCGCTCGCGCAGCAGCCGCTGGAACACCGGGTCGAAGCCTGACGGCAGCTCGTCCTTCGTCGCCATGGTCGTGGTCATGGCCCCAGCAAAGCCGCGCGGCGCCGCCGGCGTCCAACAACTTCCGGCGGGCGATTGACGACCGGCGGTGGTTAATCTGGACGCGTGGACGTGGACCTCCAGCTCGTGCGCGCCTTCGTCGCCGCCGCGGAGGAGATGCACTTCGGCCGCGCCGCCGCCCGGCTGTTCCTCACGCAGCAGGCGCTGTCCAAGCGCATCCGCAGGCTGGAGGAGGCGCTGTCGGCGTCGCTGTTCGAACGCACCACGCGCCGCGTCGAGCTGACCCCGGCCGGGCACAGCTTCCTGCCGCTGGCCAAGGACGCGCTCGCCGCGTTCGACGCGGCCGTCGCCTCGGTGCGCGAGACCGCCCAGCGGCTGCGCGTCGACGTCTTCGACGAGCGTTTCACGCCCATGCGGCTGCTGCGCGAGCTGCTGGAGCGCGACCCGTCGCTGCGCGTCCAGCCCAGCATGCGCCAGGGCCTGGCGCTGGCGCTGCCCGCCCTGCGCACCCGCGAGATCGACGCCGCGTTCGGCCAGGTCATGGACCTTCCCGAGCCGCTGCCGCCGGAGCTGGCGCACCGGCTGGTGCACCTGGAGCCGATGCACGCCTTCGTCCCGCTGGACCATCCGCTGGCGTCCCGGGACGCGATGCGCCCGTCCGAGCTGCCGGGCGTCGCCATGCCCGACCCGGGCGGCGCGAGCGAGGCGCGCGGCTACCTGACCGGCCTCGCCCACCACTTCGGCGTGCCGATCCGCTTCTACGAACCGGCGATCGGCCACCGCCACTACGGGGAACTGGTGCGTCGCGAGAAACACGACGTGGCGCTCGGCGAGGCCGTCATCGAGATCCCGCCCGACTTCGGCCTGCACCGCATCCGGCTGGTCGACCCGGTGCCGCTCGCCCCCTGGTCGGTCGTGTGGCATCGCGGCAACACCAGCCCCGCGCTGCGCCGCATGCTGCGCCTGCTGCCCGTGCCGACCCCGCCGCCGCCGGACGACCCCGGCCACTGGATGCCGGACGCCTACCGCGCCTGACCCGTTTCTCCGGATGTCCGCATTCGGTCATCCACGGGTGCTCCACCAGTGCCGTCACCGCCATTGACGAAAACGGTGGACTGAAACAGGGCATTCGCGTTCTCGAGTCGTGCAGAATGATCCGTCCAACACCGGGGGCGACCAGGGGAACGGCAATGATCGAACGCGACTGGTATCGGCGGGTGGATCGGAGCGTGCCCCATCCGGCGCGCATGTACGACTACTACCTCGGGGGCAAGGACAACTTCGAGGCCGACCGCAAGGCCGCCGACGAGGTTCTGCGCGTCCTGCCCGAGGCGCGCCTGATGGCGCTGGAGAACCGGGCCTTCCTCGGCCGGACGGTGCGTTTTCTCGCCGCCGCCGGCATCCGGCAGTTCCTCGATATCGGCACGGGACTGCCCACGCAGGGCAACACCAACGAGGTGGCGCACGAGGTCGCGCCGGACGCGCGCATCGTCTACGTCGACAACGACCCCATGGTGCTGGTCCACGCCCGCGCCCTGCTGGCCGACCGCGACGAAGGACCCACCGTCGTGGTCGAGGGGGACGTGCGCGATCCCGACGCGATCCTGGGGCATCCCGACGTCCGCGCGATCATCGACTTCGACCAGCCCGTAGCCGTTCTGCTCGTCGCCATCCTGCATTTCGTCCGCGACTCCGAAGACCCCGCGGGAATCGTCGAACGTTTCAAACGGGCCATGGCGCCCGGAAGTCATCTGGTGATCAGTCACGGCACGCAGGACTTCGACCCCGAACGGTCCGCGGAGGCCGTCCGCCCCTACGACAGCGCCACCGCCCCGTTCGTCACCCGCAGCGGCGCCGAAATCGAGCGTTTCTTCGACGGCCTGGAAATGGTCGACCCCGGAATGGTGCGACTCCCGCTGTGGCGCCCGGACGGCGACCCGCCGCCGTACCTGGACGCCATCTGGGTGTACGGAGGGGTCGGCCGCCGCACATAGGCGCGGCCGGTGCCGTCGGCCTTACCGCCCGTAACATTACTGTGCCGTCCGGGCGGCGGCCACAGTCCGCCAACGGTCTTCCCGCGCCGCGCCCGAACACCGAAGGTGGTCCCCGGGTCGCTGACTGCGGGAGGCCACGCCGATGGTCAACGTCGCTGCCGGATCGGGCACCACGCGCGTTCTCCGGGACGAGGCGTCCCGATGAGGCTGCGCCGGCGAAGGCGGCCGCGCCGCCCCGAGGGGATGCTGGAGGCCCTGGGGCCGAAGCTGACCGAGCCGGAGTGGTACGCCAGGGCCGCCGAGCTGTCGCGGACCGGCATGCTCACCATGGCGCGGCGGCTGCCCGCGCTGATCGGCCAGGTGATGGTCCTGGCGTGGCGGGCCAACCGGCGCGACCTGATCGCCACGGTGGTGCTCAACGTCGTCGCCGGACTGTTCACGGCCTTCGGGCTGCTGGCGACCACGGGCGTCCTGACCGCCCTGTTCGCCGCCGGTCCCACTCCGGACCGGGTCCGCTCGGCCGCGCCCGCGCTCGTGCTGGTGGGAGTGGCCGTCACGGTGCGGGGGGCGTTCGCGGTGGCGGCGCAGTGGGCGCAGGCCCGCCTGCGGCCCCAGGTCGAGCAGATCGTCGAACTGCGCCTGTACGAGGTCACCACGGGCATCGAACTGGCGGCCTTCGACGACGCAGACTTCCAGGACCACCTGCACCGCGCGCGGCTGCGCGGCGTCGATTCGGCCCCCTCGATGGTGGACAACGCCGTGGACCTGTTCACCGCCGCGGTCGGGGTCGCGGCGGCGGCCGGCGCGCTCGGCGTGCTGCACCCGGTGCTGCTGCCGCTGCTGCTGCTGACCGCGCTGCCCGAGGGCTGGGCGGCGGTGCGCGCGGCCCGTCTGGGCTACCTGACCCAGCTCAGCCTGGTGGAGGCCCGCCGCCGCAACTGGATCATGGCGGAGCTGATGACCGAGCGGATCCACGCCGCCGAGGTCCGCTCGTTCACCCTCCGCGGCTTCCTCCTGCGCCAGTACGCCACCCTCGCCGACCACATCCGCGGCGTCATGTTGGCCCTCGCGCGCCGCCAGACCATGACCCGGGTGTGGGGCGACGTGCTCAAAGGCCTGGCGACGGCGCTGATGTACACGGCACTCGGCCTGCTGCTGTGGAAGGGCATCATGCCCCTCGCGGTCGCCGGAACAGCCGTCCTGGCGATCCGCACCGGCCAGAACTCCCTGATCAACCTCGTCTACGCGCTGAACCGCTGTTACGAGGACGGCCTGTACTTCAGCGACTACGTCAGCTTCTGCCAGACCGCCGAAACCCGGCTGCCCCCGAACATCGCCACCTCCGACACGGCGAACGCGCCCGGCAGTGCGGCCTCCCGCCCAGCCCCGCCCTCCCAGGCCGACGCTGCACGCGAGACGAACGTCCCGGCCCCGGCGAGCACCTCCACCGGGGCGGCGACGTCCGGCACGCTGGACACCGCGACCCCGGCGCGGGCCTCGACCACGGCCGACGCGCCGAACGCGCCGGACACGTCCAACGGGGCGGCGGCGTCCGACGTGGCGGGCGCGTCCGGCGTGGTGGCGGCGTTGCGGCGGTTCCGGGAGATCAGTGCCGAGGCGGTCACGTTCGCCTACCCCGGCGCCGACGTGCCGTCTCTGCGCGAGGTGTCGGTGCGGCTGCGGCGGGGCGAGATCGTCGCGCTGGTCGGGGAGAACGGGTCGGGCAAGACGACGCTCGCCAAGATCCTGGCGGGGCTGTACGAGCCGCAGCAGGGCGAGGTGCGCTGGGACGACCTGCGCGTGTCCGACCTCGACCCCGACGATCTGCGCCGCGCCATCGCCGTGATCGCCCAGGACCACACGCACTGGCCGATGACCGCCGCCGACAACATCGCCATGGGCGACGACCTGGACGCCGGCCCGGTGCGGCGGGCGGTGGAGGAGGCGGCGGCCGCGTCCGGCGCCGACGAGGTGATCGCCACCCTGCCGCACGGGCTCGCCACGCTGCTGGACAAGCGGTTCGCCGACGGGCGCGAGCTGTCGGGCGGCCAGTGGCAGCGGCTGGCCGCCGCCCGCGGGTTCTACCGGGACGCGCCGCTGCTGATCTGCGACGAGCCCACCGCCGCGCTGGACGCCCGCGCCGAACACCGCCTGTTCCAGCAGATCCGCCACCACGCCGCCGCGCACGGCCGCACCGTCCTGCTGATCACCCACCGGCTCGCCAGCGTCCGGCTCGCCGACCGCATCTACGTCCTGGACGAGGGCCGCGTCATCGAGCACGGCGACCACCGGCACCTGATGTCCCTCGGCGGCCTGTACGCCGAGCTGTACGAACTGCAGGCCTCCGCCTACCGGCAGGGCGGCCGCGTCGAGGTCCGCGCGGCGGCCGACGGCGGCGTCCGCCCGGCCGCCGACCCGGGTTAGGGTGGCGATCATGAGTTCGGCCGTGCTCTCCCCTCCCGCCGCGTAGGGCGGGCCACCGGGACAGACGAGCGCGCGGGGTGAACGTCCCTCCGCGCGACGGTGCGGTGTGCCCGCGGACGGAAGCACACGACCACTTCCTCTCGCGGAGAACGAACACGTGTCGAACAGCGTCGTC
>NZ_BAAAZG010000059.1:7400-39540 GCF_039536785.1 Actinomadura miaoliensis | reverse complement strand
ACGCGGACTTCTGTACCTGGCCATCGCCGGCACGACCTGGGGCACCACGGGCGCAGCCGTGGACCTGGCCTACCGGTCGAGCGACCTGGGGCCGGCGGCCGTCTCCTTCTGGCGCTACGTCAGCGGCCTGGCCCTGCTCCTCCTCGTACGGCCCGCCGTACGTCCGTCCGGGAAACAGCCACGCCTCTCCCACCGCCTGGGGACAGGGCTGGGGCTCACCGTCTTCCAGACCGCCTACTTCGGAGCCGTCCAGACCACGGGTGTGGCGGTGGCCACCATCGTCACCCTGGGGGCCGGGCCGGTGCTCATCGCCGTGGGCGCCCGCCTCGTGTTGGGTGAGCGTCTCGGTGTGGGCGGCGTCGCGTCCCTGGCCGGAGCCCTCGCCGGGCTCTCGGTGCTCGTCCTGGGGGACGACACCGGAACGGTGCGTCCCCTGGGCATGGCACTCGCCCTGCTGTCAGCCGCCGGATACGCCGTGGCCACGCTCCTCACCCGCTGGGCGGGCCCGGACCAGGACTCCTTCACCACCACCCTGTGGGCCTTCGGCATAGGCGCCGCGGTACTCCTGCCCCTGGCAGCCGCAGAGGGACTGCTGCCGCACACCGCCGACCCGGTACGCGTCCTCGTCCTGCTGGCCTACGTGGCGGCGGTCCCGACCGCCCTGGCGTACCCGCTGTACTTCGCGGGGGCCGCCGCCGTCCGAGCCGCCACCGCCTCGGTCGTCATGCTGCTGGAACCGGTGAGCGCGGCCGTCATCGCCGTGACCGTCCTGGACGAGCGCCTCACCCCGTCCACCCTGACCGGCGCCCTGCTCCTGCTGGCCGCCGTCACAACGCTCACCTACGCCGAAACCCGCCGCCCATAGCCGCCGTGCCCGGCCGTCTCACCGACGGCCGGGCCGCCGCTGTGCTATAGCTAACCGTTAGCTATATCCCCGAGGAGGAAGGTTCCGCCTTGCTCTCCATCACCCGACGACGCTTCCTCGCCCACGGTGCGGCCGCCGGAGTGCTCGTCATGCCCATGGCGCCGTCGCCGCGCCGCCGCACCCCGGCCGACCCCTTCACCCTCGGGGTCGCCTCAGGAGACCCGCTCCCGGACAGCGTGATCCTGTGGACGCGCCTGGCTCCCCGCCCGCTCGACGTAGGCGGCGGCATGCCGGACCGCCCGATACGCGTCGAGTGGCAGGTCGCCGAAGACGAGCACTTCCATCGCGTCGTGCGTTCAGGGGAAACCCTGGCGCGACCGGAATCGGCGCACAGCGTGCACGTGGAACCCAGGGGATTGCGCCCCGCGTCCTGGTACTTCTACCGTTTCCGCGTCGGCCGCGACATCAGTCCCGTTGGACGCACACGCACGGCCCCGGCCCCCGGGTCGCTGTCCTCGTTCGCCTTCGCGGTCGCGTCCTGCCAGGACTGGCAGAACGGCTACTTCGCCGCCTACCAGCACATCGCCCGCGAGGACCTGGAACTGCTGCTCCACCTGGGCGACTACATCTACGAGGAGCCCATCACCCCCACCGGCACCCCGGACACACCGGGATTCGCCCGCGCCTCCCTACCGCCCGAACACCTGCGCCCAGAGGCCATGACCCTGGACCAGTACCGGCTCCGCTACGCCCTCTACAAGAGCGACCCTCAGCTCCAGGCCGCCCACGCCGCCCTTCCCTGGGTGCTCACCTGGGACGACCACGAAGTCGACGGCAACTGGGCGGGCGAGACCCCCGCCGACCCGGACCAACAGCCCCCCGCCGCCTTCCGCGCGCGCTTGGCCGCCGCCACTCGCGCCTACTACGAGCACCTTCCGCTGCGTGCCGTCCAGCCCCTGTACCGCCGCCTCACCTTCGGCGACATGGTGGAGTTCAACGTGACCGACACCCGCCGCTACCGCGTCCCCGGACGCACCATGCTCGGCGACCAGCAAGAAAGCTGGCTGCTGCAGGGACTCTCCCGATCCCGCGCGCGCTGGAACGTGGTCACCGCCCAGGTCGTCATGGCCCAGCTCGACCTCAAGCCGGGCCCCGGACGCTCACTGGACCAGGACAAGTGGGACGGCTTCCCCGAGTCCCGCCGGCGCATCCTCGAACGCGCCGCCCACGTGCGCAATCCGGTCGTGCTGTCGGGCGACTCGCACGTCAACATCGTCAGCGACCTCACCCTGGACTTCGACGACCCGGCGGCGCGAACGGTCGCCACCGAGTTCACCGGGACGGCGATCGCCAGCCGCGGCACCACCCTCGCCGAGCAGGCGGTCATCCACGCCACGATGGGCCAGGAGATGCCCTACATCCGCTACTTCGAGGGTTACCACCGCGGCTACCTCACCTGCCGCCTCACCCCTTCGACGTGGACGACCGAGCATCGCGCCGTCGACACCGCCGGTGAGCGCGGCCAGGTCGTCTCGCCGGACGCCGCCGTGCGTACGAACGCGGCGTTCGTCGTCGAGGACGGCCGCCCCGGCGCCCATCGCTCCTGACATGACGGGCACGGCGCACGGCCGTCCCGCCGGCTCGTGGCCACCCCTCTGACGAAGCATCGACCAGCCGCAGGCCCGCCCGCCGTCACCCAAACGGTTCCCCCGCACCCGCGGTTGGCGGCACGGAAGGACGACCGGTGGCCGCTTTGCGAGGACGCCCCTGACTCGCATGACGGTTCATGCCGAAAAGGTGTTGGTGGCGTGGGGGGTGAGGCGGACCACAACGCGTACCGTGCCTTCGGGGTCGGGCGGCGGGTCCTCGCCCAGGTACTTGTGCGAGATCTTGCGCTGAAGTGCGTGGTCGCGGTCTTCGAGGAGCGTCACAGCGGAACACCTGTGTTCCCGGGCAGGTCGACGGCGGGCAGGTCTGCACGATCCTCGACGTCCTCGGCCGGGTCGGGGGAAAGTGGAGCATCGGCGTCCTGATGGAGGCGACCCGTGGACCGGTGCGCTTCACCGAGTTGGAGCGCGCGGTCAGCGGCATCAGCCGGCGGATGCTCACGCTGACGCTGCGCAACCTGGAGCGCGACGGCCTGCTGGTGCGCACCGTTCACCCGACGGTGCCGCCCAAGGTCGAGTACGTCGCCACCGACATGGCCCGCGAACTCTGCGCGTACCTCCTCGGGCTCACCGAGTGGGCCGAGCGCCACCGCGCCGCCACGGTCCGCGCCCGCGACGCCTACGACAGCACCGCGCCTCCCCGGGCGGGCCTTGGCGTTTCGCTCGGTTCCTGACAGGACGAGGTGGCTGCCGAGACGATCGGACATGGGCTCGGGACGTCCGGCCATGGCCGCCCAGCGTTCTGCACGGTTGGCTTCTTGTCGAAAGAAGTACGACGTGAAGGGGTATTTGATGGGCGTGCAACTCGTGAGCCGCGAATTCCGACTGGCTTACCGTCCGGTCGGTGAGCCGAAGGCGGACGTTTTCACGATGGTCCGTACCGAGGTGCCCGAACCCGGGGACGGGCAGATCGTGGTCCGTAACACCTGGATGTCGGTGGATCCCTGGATGCGGGAATCGATGAAGGGGAAAGTGCATCTTCCGCCGTTCGATCTCGATGCCCCCTTGCCCGGCCTCGCCGTCGGGGAGGTCGTGGCCTCACGGTCGGCGGCGATACCGGTCGGCGCGACCGTCTCGCACTTCCTGGGCTGGCGGGAGTACGCCGTCGTGGCGGCCGCCGAGGCGACCGTCGTCGACACGGACCTCGCACCGGCCGAGGCGTATCTGGGTGTTCTGGGGATCACCGGGCTCACCGCGTACGCGACGTTGACCGAGGTCGCGGCGGTGCGCGAGGGCGACGTGGTGTTCGTCTCGGCCGCCGCGGGGGCCGTGGGAAGCGTCGCCGGCCAGGTGGCCCGCAAGCTCGGCGCCGCGAAGGTCATCGGCTCGGCCGGCGGCCCCGAGAAGACGCGGAGGCTGGTGACCGATTTCGGCTATGACGAAGGCATCGACTACAAGGCCGGGCCGATCGCCGAGCAGCTCGCCAAGGCCGCCCCCGACGGCATCGACTACTATTTGGACAATGTCGGCGGCGACCATCTGGAGGCCGCGATCGGCCTTCTGCGCGAGCGCGGCCGGATCGCGATGGTCGGCGCGATCAGTTCCTACAACGCCACCGAACCGCCGCCCGGCCCGCGCAACCTGTTCGATCTGGCGGGCAAGAACGCGAGCCTGCACGGCATGCTGATCGACGCGTATCTCCACCTGTCTCCCGAATGGGTCCGGCGCGGCGCCGAATGGCTCGCCGACGGCACGCTGCGCAACGAACAAACCGTTTTCGAGGGGCTCGAACAGGCGCCCGCCGCCTTCCTGAGCCTCATGCGGGGAGCCAACATCGGGAAGATGCTCGTCCGCATCGGCTGATGCCGACATGGGCCCGAGGGGGGCGGCCCACCGCCGATCGGGGGCGGCCCCCTCCCCGGGACGGCCGTCCTCGGCCTGGACTAGGGCCCGGACTGGCCGCGGAAGGTGGCGCGGTAGGCGGTGGGGGCGACGCCGAGGGCGTCCTGCAGGTGCCGGCGCAGGGACGCGCCGGTGCCGAAGCCCGCGCGTTCGGCGATCTGGTCGACGGTCAGGTCGGTCTCCTCCAGCAGCCGCCGGGCCAGGTCGACGCGCCGGCGCGTCAGCCAGCGGCCCGGCGAGGTGCCGACCTCCTCGCGGAAACGGCGGGTGAAGGTGCGCACGCTCATCGCCTCGCGGGACGCCAGGTCGCGCAGCGTCAGGGGGCGGTGCAGGTTCTCCAGCGCCCAGGCGCGCGCACGGCTCGTCGAGGTCACGCCGGGTTCGGGCAGCGGGCGCGGGATGTACTGGGCCTGGCCGCCTTCGCGGTGCGGCGGCACCACCGTGCGGCGGGCCACCGCGGTCGCGACCGCCGCGCCGTGGTCACCGCGGATCATGTGCAGGACCAGGTCGATCCCGGCCGCCTCGCCCGCCGAGGTCAGCACCCGTCCGGCGTCGGTGTAGAGCACGGCGGCGTCGACCGCCACGTCCGGGAACGTCCGGGCGAACAGGTCGCACGACATCCAGTGGGTGGTGGCGGGGCACCCGTCCAGCAGCCCCGCCGCCGCCAGCACGAACGCGCCGGTGCACACCGAGGCGACGCGCGCGGACGGCCGGACGCGGGCCAGCGCCTCGGCCAGCGGCTCGGGCAGCGCGCCCGGCCGCAGCTTCTCGTCCTCCTCGTGCGACGCCGGGACGATCACGGTGTCGGCCTCGCCGAGCGCCTCGGGGCCGTGGGGCACCGTGACGGCGAAGTCGGCGTCGGTGCGCACCGGGCCTGGCGTGGTGGAGCACGTCACCACCTCGTACAGCGGGCTCCCGTCCGGTGCCGTCGCCGTGCCGAACAACTGGTGCACCAGGCCCAGCTCCATCGGCAGCACGCCGTGCCGGACCAGGACCGCCACCCGGTGCCGCCCGTCGTCACGGAACACGGCCATGGCCCGATCCTTGCACATATTGGCCATCGGGCCACTGGCCCGGCCGCACGCCCGGCGAGCAGCATGGCCGGAACGACGCCGAGCGGAAGGAGCCGCGACCGATGAACGTGCTGTGGGTTCTGGCGCATCCCGAGCCGCGCTCGCTGAACGGCGCGCTGCGCGACGAGGGCCTGCGCACCCTCGCGGACCTGGGCCACGACGTCCGGCAGTCCGACCTGTACGCGATGCGGTGGAACCCCGTGGTGGACGACGCCGCCGGCACGTGCGACCAGGACACGTGCGACCACGACGTCCGCCGCGAGCAGGAGAAACTCCTGTGGGCGGACGCGCTCGTCGTGCAGTTCCCGCTGTGGTGGCACAGCGTGCCCGCCATCCTGAAGGGCTGGTTCGACCGGGTGTTCGCCAAGGGGTTCGGGTTCGGGGTGCGGGACGGCGACGGGCGCGTCCTGCGCTACGGCGAGGGCACCCTGGCGGGCAGGCGCGCGTTCGTCATCACCACGGCGGGCGCGCGTGCCGCGGGCATGGGCCCGCGCGGCGTGCACGGCGACGCCGAGCAGGTGCTGTTTCCGCTGTTGCACGGCACGCTGTGGTACACGGGCATGTCGGTGCTGCCGCCGCTGGTGCTGACCGGCGCCGACCGCCTCACCCCCGGCGGCTACCGTGCCGCGGCCGCCGAGCTGAGGCGGCGCCTGCGCAGCCTGCCGACCGCGGCGCCCATTCCGTACCGCGCCGAGCACGGCGGGGACTACGACGAGCACCTCGTCCTGCGCCCCCACGTCGCCCCCGGCCGCTGCGACTTGGCCGTGCACCGGGCGTGAAAGGAATGGTCGACGCGCCTTTCGCCTGGCAGGAGGGCCGGCAATTCACGCCGCCCGCCAGCCGGCCCGGATGAGGGGCGCCTAAAGGCAGACCCAGCAATAGAGCTGCTCTCCCCTGGCGCGGGCCAGTACGGCGAGCTCGATCAGTTTCTCGAGCAGCGGTTGGATGTGCTCGACGCGCGTCACGTCGAGCTCCTCGGCCCGCATCCACTCGGCGGCCAGCTCCGGTACGTCCGTATCCGGCACTCCTGCCAGCGCGTCCCGCACCGAGCTGTCAAGCTGCGTCACCCACGGCCCCGTCACCCATGGGTCGTCATCGTCTTCGGGGCCTTCCGGCCAGGGATACGGGGTGGTCGGCCACACCGTCGTCTCCTTGACCAGGTCCGGTGACCACGGCACCTTCGTGATGGCCGCGATCAGCTGCCCCAGGACGACGCACGAATCCACGCCTTTGGTCTGGACTCTGTCGAAGCCGCAGCCGAACAGACTGCCATCGGGTTCCAGCGCTTCCACCACTGATTCCGCATCGGGCGCGCGGAAGTAGTCGGTCAACACACCCATCGGAACTCCTCGGTCCGGTACGCCAGACGGTCGACGGCCAGTAGAGCAGAGGTCACCGACAGAACGGCCCATGCGCTGACCGGCGTTCGGCGATGGCACGGGGACCGCTTGCGTGTCAACCGGACGAAGGAGTGAGCAGGACGGAAAAGAGACTCGCCGTCGGGACGATCCGGGACGGTGTTTTCGGCGTCCCATTCCCCGGAGGCGATGTGCATGGGATCGGTTGTGGAAGCCGCGGTGGAGGCGTTTCGGGCCGCGCAACGCGGGAGCCGGGAGGCGAGGGCGCGGCTGGAGGAACTGCGGGGGCCGCTCGTCGCGCTGGCCGACGAGGGCGACGTGGAGGCGCAGAACGCGCTGGGCGGTATCGCGCTGGAACACGACGGCGACGCGGAGACCGCGCTGCGGTACTGGACGCTCGCGGCGCAGCGGCGCCATCCGGCGGCGCAGCGGGGGCTCGGGCATTTGTACGCGGCGGGCAAAGGCGTGGAACGGGACGTGGAGAAAGCGGCGGAGTTGTTCCGTCCCGCGGCCCTCGCCGGGGACCATTTCGCCATGTTCAACCTGGCGCTGCTGCATCTGCGGGAGGAACGGCTCGCCGGGTGCATGAGCCGGGACGAATTGGTGGCCCTGCTGGAGGGGGCCGCCGACCAGGGGCTGGCGGAGGCGGCCACGGAACTGGGCAATCTGCTGGCCAAGGAGGATCGGGACGAGGAGGCGCTGCGGTGGTATCTGCGGGCCGCGCACGGCGGGTACCCGCCGGCGATGTTCGTGGCGGCGTGCTGGTACCGGGACGGCTACGGCACCGAACCCGATCCGGTGCAGGCCGTGCGCTGGTTCCTGGCGATGCTCGGCGCGGGCAGCGGGGACGGCGTGCACGAGGCGATCCGGCTGGCCGGCTCCATGACCGACGAGGAGATCCGCCGCGCCGCCGCGCTGGCCGGAGATCCGAACAGCGGTGACGCCCTCATTTCCACCGTTCGGGGACGCACCTCCGGCGATTAGCGTTTCTCCGCCGTCATCCGGGTCATGAAACATTTCACGGCCCGGATGACGCATTTGCGGGCGCCGGGTTAGCATCCGCATGGGAGCGCTCCCAATCCGGCAACCCCCGCCACCGGAACGGAGAACGCGTAATGCGCCTCAACCGAATGCTCCGCCGTGCCCTGACCATGCTCTCCGCGGCGGCGCTCGTGCCGCTCGTGTCGGTCGACACCGCGTCGGCGCACGGATCCGTCATCGACCCGGCGTCCCGCAACTACGGCTGCTGGCAGCGCTGGGGCAGCGACCACCTGAACCCCGACATGGCGCAGCAGGACCCCATGTGCTGGCAGGCGTGGCAGGACAACCCCAACGCCATGTGGAACTGGAACGGCCTGTACCAGAACAACGTCGGCGGTAACCACCAGGCCGTGGTCCGGGACGGGCAGCTGTGCAGCGGCGGCCTGGCCGAGGGCGGCCGCTACCGCTCCCTGGACGCCGTGGGCGCGTGGAAGATGAAGGACATCTCCAGCACGTTCACCATCAACCTGTACGACCAGGCCAGCCACGGCGCGGACTACATCCGCGTCTACGTCACCCGCCAGGGCTACAACGCCCTGACCCAGCCGCTGCGCTGGAGCGACCTGGAACTGGTCCGCGAGACGCCCCGGTACGCGCCCGCCAACAATTACGTGGTGTCCAACGTGAACGTCTCCGGACGCAGCGGCCGCCACGTCGTCTACACCGTCTGGAAGGCGTCGCACATGGACCAGACGTACTACATCTGCAGCGACGTCAACTTCCGCTGAGCCGTCCGGGCGACGCCCACCGATCCCGTCCCGCCGGAAGCCGCGCCGCGTCCGGCGGGACGTTCTCTTCCCGGGCGGGCAGGCGCACGGTGACGACCAGCCCGCCGCCCGCCCGCGGCTCGGCGGTGACCGTCCCGCCGTGGGCCGTGGCCGTGGCGCGCACGATCGACAGCCCGAGGCCCGAGCCCCGGTCCGAGCGCACGCGGTCGGTGCCGAGGCGGCGGAACGGCTCGAAGATGGTCTCCACCTCGTACGGCGGGACGACCGGTCCGCTGTTGGAGACGACCAGCTCGGCCCAGCCGCCGCGGCGGCGCGTGACGACCGACAGCGACCCGTCCTCGTGGTTGTGCCTGATCGCGTTCTCCACCAGGTTCTGCACGAGCCGTTCGACCAGCACCGGGTCGCCCGCCGTGGGCGCCGCCGCCAGCGCGCGGGACGCGCCGACCCCGCGCGCCGACGCCTCGGCCGCGGCCTGGTCGAGGACGTGCGCGGCGACGTCGGCCAGGTCGAGCGGACTGGTGTCGGTCACCTCGTTCTCGCTGCCCGCCAGCGTGAGCAGCCCGTCGATGAGCCGTTCGTGCCGGCCGTTGACGACCAGCAGCGACTCGCCGAGCCGCCGGACGTCGTCGGTGGCGTCCGGGCGGCGCAGGGCCACGTCGATGAGCGTCCGGTTGATGGCCAGGGGCGTGCGCAGCTCGTGCGAGGCGTTGGCGACGAAACGGCGCTGGCCGTCGAAGGCGCGGGCGAGCCGCTCCAGCATGGTGTCGAACGTGTCGGCCAGCTCCTTGACGTCGTCGCGCGGTCCCCGGTAGGCGATCCGCTCGGTGAGGTTGTGGCTGCGCGCCACCCGCCGCGCCGTCTCGGTGATGGCGTGCAGCGGACGCAGCGCCCGGTCGGTGAACAGCCAGCCCAGCCCGAACGCGGCGGCGGTCACCACGGCCAGCGCGATGCCGCCCTGGGTGAGCACGGAGTTCAGGGTCTCCTGCTGCGAGTCGTCCTTGACCCTGACCATCACCGCCTGCGCCTCCCGGGCGGGGATCAGCGTGTCCGGCGGGACGTCCGCGAAGACCCGGTTCATCGCCGCCGGGGGCTCCGTCTGGCCGTAGTAGGTCAGCCTGCCGCTCTCCACCGCGCCCTTCGGCGGCGCCACGGTGTTCTTGACCAGGAAGTACGTCAGCGCCAGCAGCACGATCCCGCCGAGCAGGAACAGGCCGCCGTACAGCAGCGTGAGCCGGACCCGGATCGTGGGCCGCAGCCCCTGCACCAGCGTGTTCATGGAATCCGGTACCCCACTCCCGGGACGGTCTCGATGAGCGGCGGCTCGCCCAGCTTGCGGCGCAGCTTCATCAGCGTGACGCGGACGGTGTTGGTGAACGGGTCGGTGTGCTCGTCCCACACCTTCTCCAGCAGCCGTTCGGCCGACACCACGGCGCCGTCGGCGCGCAGCAGCTCGGCGAGCAGGCCGAACTCCTTGCGCGCCAGGTGGACGTACCGGCCGTCGCGGTACACCTCGCGGCGGGCCGGGTCGAGCCGCACGCCCGCGCGTTCCAGCAGCGGCGGGTCGGCGGGGCGGGCGCGGCGGCCCAGCGCGTGGACGCGCGCGAGCAGCTCCTCGAACGCGAACGGCTTGACCAGGTAGTCGTCGGCGCCCAGGCGCAGCCCGGCGACGCGGGCGGGCACGGCGGACGCGGCGGTGAGCATCAGCACCCGCACGTGCGCGCCGGAGTCGACGACCGCGCGGCACACGTCGTCGCCGTGCACGACCGGCAGGTCGCGGTCCAGGACGAGCACGTCGTAGTCGTTGACGCCGAGCCGTTCCAGCGCCGCGTCCCCGTCGTACACCACGTCCACCGCCAGCGCCTCGGCCCGCAGGCCCTCGGCGATCGAGTCGGCGAGCATGCGCTCGTCCTCGGCGATCAGTACCCGCACCGTGTCCCGTCCTCCGTCGTACGCCGTGTGCCGCACCAGCCTTCGCCATGGCGCGTAACGCCGGCATAACCCGGATCGGTTACGCCCGGGTTATGGGCGCGGCGCTGGACTTCCGGCACGTGTTCCGGCGCGGGAGGCGCCGGAGGACGCCGAGGAAGAGGAGTGCGACCGATGAGACGACGGATGCTGGCGTCCCTGGCCCTGTTGCCGGTGCTGGCACTCGGCCCCGCGGCCTGCGGCGACGGCGGAGAGGACGCCGTGAGCAGCTCCCGCAAGGAGCAGGCCGCCGACCTGGACAAGATGCGGCAGTACGCCAGGTGCATGCGTGAGAACGGCGTCGACATGGACGACCCGGACCCCAATGGCGGCATGCGCGCCCGCGTGACCAAGGAGGACGGCAAGGGCGCGGAGGTGATGAAGAACGCCGAGGCCAAGTGCCGCCGCCTGCTGCCGGACGGCGGCAAGCCGAAGAAGCCGTCCGCCGAGGAGCTGGCCAAGATGCGCGCGCTGGCCAAGTGCATGCGCGAGCACGGCATCAACATGCCCGACCCGGAGCCCGACGGGAAGGTCGTGATCGGGCACAAGCAGGGCGACCCCGGCCCCACGCCCGGCAGCGCGGAGTGGCAGAAGGCGCAGAAGGAGTGCGACAAGTACGCGCCCAAGCGCGGCGCCGGCGGGGGCATGGTCGACGGAAAGAAGACCGCGCCGTGAGCAGGACGCGCATCGCGGTGCTGGCCGTTGTCGGGGCGGTGGTGGTCGGCGGCGCCGGCCTGGCCACGGTCGGTCTGGGCGGTGGCGGCGGGGCCGATCCCGCCGCCGCGGGGTCCGCGCTGCCGCCCGCCACCGAGCCGGTCGAGCGCACCACGCTGGTGGAGACGCAGACGGTGGACGGCACCCTCGGCTACGGGACGACCCGTACCGCGACCGGCGGGGACGGGCGCGGCACGGTCACCTGGATCGCCGCGCCCGGCACGGTCGTGTCCCGCGGCCGGTCCGCCTACAAGATCGACAACCGTGCGGTGCCGCTGCTGTACGGGAGGCTGCCGGTCTACCGGACGCTGTCGGCGGGCACCGAGGGACCCGACGTCGAACAGCTCGAACGCAACCTGCGGGCCCTCGGCTACACGGGTTTCACCGTGGACGACACGTACAACTCCGCCACTGCCGCCGCCGTCGAGCGCTGGCAGGACGACCTCGGCCTGTCCGAGACCGGCACGGTGACGCCCGGGTCGGTGCTCGTCGCGTCCGGCGCGATTCGCGTGGCCGAACGCAAGGCCGAGGTCGGCGACCAGGCGAGCGGCCCGATCCTCACCTACACCGGCACGACCCGGGTGGTCAGCGTCGACCTGGACGTCAAGTACCAGCGGCTGGCCCGCAAGGGCGCCGAGGTGACGGTGGAGCTGCCCGACGGCGACACGGTCAAGGGCAGGATCAGCGCGGTCGGCAGGGTCGCCACGGAGGGACGCGACGAGGAGTCCCCGACCACCATCTCCGTCACCGTGGCCCTGCGCGGGCAGCGGGCGCTCGGCTCCTACGACAAGGCGCCGGTGGACGTGCGGCTGACCGCCGAACGGCACGAGGACGTGCTCGCCGTCCCCGTCGCCGCGCTGCTCGCCCAGTCCGACGGCGGCTACGCCGTGCAGGTCGTGGAGGGCTCGCGGGTGCGCACCGTGCCCGTGGAGACGGGCGTGTTCAGCGACGGCAAGGTGGAGGTCTCCGGGGCCGGGCTGGCCGAGGGCATGAAGGTGGGGGTCCCGGCATGATCCCCGTCGCGGAGCTGCGCGAGGTCACCAAGTCCTATCCCGGCGGGGTGACCGCGCTGGACGGGGTGTCGCTGACGGTCGCCGCCGGGGAGCTGGTCGCGGTCGTGGGACCGTCCGGCTCCGGGAAGTCGACGCTGCTGCACCTGCTGGGCACGCTGGACCGGCCCAGCTCGGGGACGGTGCTGGTGGAGGGCCGGGACGTGTCGCGGATGTCGGACCGGCGGCTGTCGGTGCTGCGCGCCCGGCGGATCGGGTTCGTCTTCCAGCAGTTCCACCTGGCCGCCGGGGTGTCCGCGCTGGACAACGTGGCCGACGGGCTGCTGTACGCGGGACCGTCGCCGGCCGAGCGGCGGCGCCGCGCCCGCGCCGCCCTGGAGCGCGTCGGCCTCGGCCACCGGCTCGGGCACCGGCCGCACCAGCTGTCGGGCGGTGAGAAGCAGCGCGTCGCGATCGCCCGGGCGGTGGTCGGGGAACCGGCGATGCTGCTGGCCGACGAGCCGACCGGCGCGCTGGACTCGGCGTCCGGCGCGGGCGTGCTCGACCTGCTGCGCGAGCTGGCCGCGTCCGGCACCGCCGTCGTGGTAATCACCCACGATCTGGAGATCGCCGCGTCGCTGCCCCGCCAGGTGCGCGTGCGCGACGGCCGTATCGTCCACGACACCGTGGCCGCCGGGGCGGAGGTCGCGCGATGACGTGGAGACCCGCGATGACGAGGAGACGGCGGCGCGGAGCGCCGGAGGAGCAGGCCGCCCGGCTGGGGCCGCGGGACGTGCTGCGGGTGGGCGCGGCCGGGCTGCGGGCGCGCCCGCTGCGGGTGTTCCTGTCGGCGCTGGGCATCGCGATCGGCATCGCCGCGATGATCGGCGTGGTGGGCATCTCCACCTCCAGCCGGGCGCAGCTGCAGGCCACCCTCGACCGGCTCGGCACCAACCTGCTGACCGTCGCTCCCGGCAAGGACTTCTTCGGCGCCGACGCCAAACTGCCCGAGAGCGCCACCGGCATGATCGGCCGGATCCCGGACGTGCTGTCGGCGTCCGCCACCGGCAAGGTCGACGCCAGGGTCTACCGCAACGACCACATCCCCGAGGGCGAGAGCGGCGGGATCAGCGTGCTGGCGACCCGGCTGGACCTGCCCCGCACGGTCGGGCTGTCCATGGCCGACGGGACGTGGCTGAACGCGGGCACCGGCCGCTACCCGGCGGTCGTGCTGGGGTCCGAGGCGGCCCGGCGGCTCGGGATCGCCCAGGCGGGCGCGCAGGTCTGGCTCGGCGAGCAGTGGTTCACCGTCGTCGGGATCCTCGCCCCCGCCGACCTGGCCCAGGAACTCGACTCGGCCGCCCTGATCGGCTGGGACGCGGCGGGCTCGCGGCTCGGCTTCGACGGGCATCCCACCACGGTGTACGCGCGCGCCGCCAAGGACCGGGTGGAGCAGGTGCGCGACCTGCTGGCCGCCACCGCCAACCCCGAGTCGCCCAACGAGATCGAGGTCAGCCGCCCCTCGGACGCGCTGGCCGCCCAGAACGCCACCGACCAGGCGTTCACCGGGCTGCTGCTCGGCCTCGGCGGGGTGGCGCTGCTGGTCGGCGGTGTGGGGGTGGCCAACACGATGGTCATCTCGGTGCTGGAGCGGCGCGCCGAGATCGGCCTGCGCCGCTCCCTGGGCGCCACCCGCGGGCAGATCCGGCTGCAGTTCCTCACCGAGTCGCAACTGCTGGCCGCGCTCGGCGGGGTCGGCGGGGTGAGCCTGGGCATCGTCGTGACGGCGGTGTTCGCGGTGATCCAGGGCTGGCCGACGGTCGTCCCGGTGTGGGCGATGGCCGGAGGCGTCGCCGCCACCCTGGTGATCGGGGCGATCGCCGGGCTGTATCCGGCGATCCGCGCGGCCCGGCTCGCCCCGACCGAGGCCCTCGCCGCGCCGTGACGACGGTGCCCGGCCGGGCGCGGAACCCCGCGTTCCTTACGATGACCTGCATGGAGTCGACGACGCGGGGGTCCACGGACGGGGCCGGGGCGCGGCCGCCGAGCGGGCGCGGAGCCCAGGCGGCGCGCAACGACCGGCTGATCCGGGAGGCGGCCCGGGCGGTGTTCACCGCCGACCCCGAGGCGCCCATCGCGGCGGTGGCCCGGCACGCGGGCGTCGGCATCAGCGCCCTGTACCGCCGGTACAGGAGCAAGGAGGACCTGCTCCAGCGGCTCACCGCCGAGGCCATGGACCGCTACCTGGCCGAGGTGGACCGCGCCCTCGCCGACGACCGCGATCCGTGGACGGCGTTCGCCGACTTCATGCGCCGCTGCCTGGACCTGGGCGCCGGATCGCTCGGCATGCGGCCGGCGGCCGGCCTGCCGCCGACCGAGGAGATCGCCGACAGGGAGCGGCGGATGCGGGCGGCCACGCACCGGCTGCTGGACCGCCTCAAGGACGCGGGGGCGCTGCGCCGCGACATCGAGGTCGGCGACGTCGCCGTGATCCTGGAGAACGCGCAGGCCCTGCGCGTCGGCGACGACGAGCGCACCAGGCGGCTGCGGCACCGCTACCTGACGTTCCTCCTGGCGGGGCTGCGGCTGCCCGCGGACGCCGAGCTGCCCGGCCCCGCCCCCGCCTGGGAGGAGCTGCGTGCCCGTTAGCGTCCGTGTCAGGCCGTGCTAGCAGGCCGGGCAGCCGGAGCGCCCGCCGTCGTCGCCGTCCTCGGCGCAGTCGGAACCGTCGGCGGCGTCGGCGGCGTCGCAGGGGCCGAAGATGTCGGGGCTGCCGGCGCCGTCGGGGTCCAGGTGGGCCAGCAGCGTGCGCAGGATCTCGCGCAGCCGCAGCACGTCCTCGCGGCTGAGCGGGTCGAACAGGTGGCGCCGCACCGCCTCCACGTGCCCGGGGGCGGCCGCCTCCAGGACGGCGAAGCCCTCGTCGGTGAGCTCGGCGATGGTGGTGCGCCGGTCGTCCGGATGCTTGGCGCGGCGCACCCAGCCCGCCTCCTCCAGCCGGTTGACCGCGTGCGACAGGCGGCTCGGCGAGGAGCGCACGACCGCGGCCAGCTCGGTCATGGTCAGCGCCCGGCCCGGCGCCTCGGACAGCATGGCCAGGATCACGTAGTAGGTGTGCGGCAGGCCCGAGTCGCGCTGGAGCTGGCGTTCCAGCGTCTCGTTCAGCAGCCGGGTCGTCCACAGGAAGGCCCGCCAGGTCTGCTGCTCCTCGGCGTCCAGCCAGCGCGTCCCGTACTCGGCCATGCCCTCCAGCTTACTTGAAGATTCAAGACTTGAAGGTTCAACCAACTCGGCGTATGCTCCGCACAGACTTTGTCAAAGTTTGAACTATCTGGACCGAGTGGAACGGGGACGATCATGACCGCCCGGATGCCCGTGCTCTACCTCAGCCACGGCGCCCCGCCCCTGGCCGACGACGAGGTCTGGACCGGCCAGCTCGCCCGCTGGTCCGCCGACCTGCCGCGCCCGCGCGCCGTCCTCATGGTGTCCGCCCACTGGGAGGAGGCCCCGCTCACGATCGGCGCCACCCGGACGGTGCCGCTGGTGTACGACTTCTGGGGCTTCCCCCGGCACTACTACGAGGTCACCTACGAGGCCCCTGGTGCGCCCGAACTCGCCGACGCGGTGCGCCGCATGCTGCCGGACGTCCACCACGACCCCGAACGCGGCCTCGACCACGGCGCCTACGTGCCGCTGAAGGAGATGTACCCGGACGCCGACGTCCCCGTGCTGCAGATGTCCATGCCCACCCTGGAACCCGAGCGGCTGTTCGAGATCGGCCGGAAGCTGGCCCCGCTGCGCGACCAGGGAGTGCTCATCGTCGGCAGCGGCTTCACCACCCACAACCTGCGCGCGATGAGCCCCGCCCCCGACGCCGCGCCCCCCGCGTTCACCGTCGAGTTCGACGACTGGGCCGAGCGCTCGGTCGGCGCCGGAGACGTCGACGCGCTGCTCGACTTCGAGGCCAAGGCGCCCGCCGCGCGCCTGGCGCACCCCCGCACCGAGCACTTCGCGCCCCTGTTCGTGGCGCTCGGCGCCGACGCCGACGGCACCGGCGGCACCCGCGGCCGCTCGGTGATCGACGGCTACTGGTTCGGGATGGCCAAGCGATCCTTCCAGTTCGGCTGAGCGCCCCCGAGACGGGCGCCGGACCGCGGGATCAGCTCATCTCGGTGAAGCCGTCCCGCCAGGTGGCCACGCTCGGCTTCCAGCCCAGCTTCTTGGCCTTGGCGTTGGACACCGGACGGCCGATCGCGGCGGCGTGCCGCGCCGTGCCCGGCGTCGGGGCGCCCAGCGCCGCGCTGTAGACCGGCAGCCACTCGGCCGTCGTGGCGGGCTCGTCGTCGACGATGTTCACCGGGCCCGCCGGCCAGTCCAGCGCCGCCAGCGCGGCCGAGGCGGCGTCGTCGACGTGCACGAACGAGGTCCACCCCGGGTTCTGCCGCAGGTTGCCCGCCCGCACCCGCTCGGCGATCGCGCCGCCCGGCGCGTACCAGGTGCCCGGGCCGTACAGCGCCCCGTACCGCAGCACCACCCCGCGCGGCATGGTGCCGACCGCCTCCTCCAGCGGGGCGATGCCCGCGTGCGGGGGCAGGGTCGGGTCCAGCGGGTCGGTCTCCACGGCCGGACGCGTCCCCGGCACGTACAGCCAGGCGATGCTCTGCGCGACCATGACCTCCACGTCGGCGGCCCGCGCCGCCGCCACCAGGTTGCGGGTGCCCTCCACCCGCAGCCGGGAGTTGGCCTCGAAGTCCTCGTCGGCCAGGTCGGTGAGCTGGTGGACGATCACGTCGGGCCGCGCGGCCAGGACGGCCTCGCGCAGCGCGCCGGCGTCGTAGACGTCCACGACGACGGGCGTGGCGTGCTGGTCGGCGAGGGACCGGGCGCGCTCCGGCCGCCGGGTCGTCCCGGTGACCTCGTGGCCCGCCTGCACGAGCATCGGGACCAGCCGGCGCCCGACAACCCCGGTGGCACCGGCGACAAAGATCTTCAAGGGGGGTACCTCCACGACATTCACGCCGTTGTGGTCGTCACCACGGCAGGATAATGCGGCATCGCACGACGTTTCGCCTCCGCCTGACGGACCGGTGGCCTGCGGTGCCGGTCCGGCCGTCGGTTCGGTCGCTGTCCCACGTCGATGATGCGGCGAATGTCACCCCGGCCGCGCGCGCGGCACGCGGATCGACCCCAGCTTTTCAGGTATCTCTCGTTCCCGGTAGTTGAACTTCGAACAGCGCGCCGCCGCCCGGCGCCTCGCCGACGGTCAGCGTGCCGCCGTGCGCGCGCACCAGGTCGCGGGCGATGGCCAGGCCGAGCCCGGCGCCGCCGTCGTCGCGGCTGCGCGCGTCGTCCAGCCGGACGAACCGTTCGAAGATCCGCTCGCGGTCGTCCGGCGGCACTCCCGGGCCGTCGTCGGCGACGCGCAGCACCGCCCGCGTGCCGTCCGCGGACGCGGCCAGCGACACGCGGATCGCCGACTCGGCGTGCCGTTCGGCGTTGTCGAGCAGGTTGGACAGCACCCGGGCCAGGCGGGTGCGGCCGCCCATGACCGGTGGCGCGTCGCCGGCCACGTCGGCGTGCACGGCCAGGTCGCGCCCGCCGGCGGGACGGCGGCGCAGCTCCTCGCCGACCAGCGCGGCGAGGTCCACCGGTTTCGCCTCGACGGGCCGGTCCCCGGCGTCCAGGCGGGCGAGCAGCAGCAGGTCGGCGGCCAGGTGCTGGAGCCGGATGACGTCGTCGGTCAGCCCCTGGACGTCCAGCAGCTCCGGATGCGCGGCGGCCACCTCCAGCTGGGTGCGCAGCGACGCGATCGGGCTGCGCAGCTCGTGGGAGGCGTCGGCGACGAACCCGCGCTGCCGCGCCACCGACCGCTCCAGCGCCGCCAGCGTCTCGTTGGTGGTGGCCGCGAGGTGGGCGACCTCGTCGCGCGACCGAGGCAGCGGGACGCGCCGGGCCAGGTCCCCGGACGCGGTGATCTCCGCCAGCTCCCCGCGGATGGCCTCCACCGGACGCAGCGCCCGCCGCGTCACCAGCCACGTCACCACCGCGACCACGATCAGCAGCGCGGGCAGGCCCACCAGCATCGCGCGCGCCACCGTGCCGACGGCGTCGCGCGTGGTCTGCAGCCCCGCGCCCGCGTAGACGGTGACGGTCTCCCCGGCGGGCGTGGTGGCCTGGACGGCGGCGAACCGGTAGTCGGCGGTGTGCCCGTCCACGGTGGCGGTGCCGGTGGAGTGGCTCACGTCCCCGGAGACCTGGCCGCGTCCGGGCGTGTCGTCGTCGCCGTGGTCGTCGTCCCCTTGATCGTCGGCGTCGTCGTGGTGGGTGGGGGGCGCGCTCGCCGTGGCGCCGGGCCGTACCTCGCTCGTGCCGGTGCCCGTGATGGCCGTCAGGTCCTCGCTCACCGCCCGCACGCGGCCCAACGCGTCCACGACCTGGACGGGATGCTCATCGCCGTCGTCGAGTTCGAGGCGGTCGAACGGCGTGCCGGTGGCCAGGTGCGAGGCGATCTCGCGCGCGGTCACCTCGGCCTGCAGGTCGGCCCTGCCGGCGAGGTTGGCGCGCAGCAGCAGCACGACCGCCAGCCCGGCGGCCACCAGCGCCGCCGCGACCACGGCGGTCGCCCCCAGCGTCGTGCGGGCGCGTACCGAGTCGAAGAACCGCACGGTCAGCCGCCCCCGTCCGGTGTGCGCGGGGCGCCGCCGTCGGTGGCCAGGCGGTATCCGGCGCCCCGCACCGTCGTGATCGACCGGCGGCCGAACGGGGCGTCCAGCTTGCGGCGCAGCGCGCTGACGTACACCTCCACGATGTTGGGATCGCCGTCGTAGGCGAAGTCCCACACGTGCTCGATGATCTGCTGTTTCGACACCACCCGGCCCGCGTTCACCGCGAGCTGCTCCAGCACCGCGAACTCCTTGGCGGTCAGCTCCACCTCCGTGCCGCCGCGCGTCACCCGCCGGGCGGCCTGGTCGACGGTGAGGTCGCCCAGCACGATCGCGGGGGAGCCGCCGCGCGTGCGGCGCCGCAGCAGCGCCCGGATACGGGCCAGCAGCACCACGTAGGAGAACGGCTTGGTCAGGTAGTCGTCGGCGCCGGTGTCCAGGCCCTCGGCCTCGTCGTACTCGCCGTCCTTGGCGGTCAGCATGAGGATCGGGGTGTCGTCGCCCGCCGCCCGCAGCCGCGCGCACACCCGGTAGCCGTTCAGTCCGGGCAGCATCACGTCCAGCACGATCAGGTCGTAGTCGTGCGCGACCGCCCGGTCCAGGCCGGTGACGCCGTCGTACGCCACGTCCACCGCGAAGCCCTCGGCGGCCAGCCCGCGCGCCAGCGCGTCGGCCAGCCGTTTCTCGTCCTCCACGATGAGCAGGCGCATGCCCCTCAGGCTGCCAGAGCCACCTGAAGAGGATTTCAGGTTGGTTCAGGAGCGCTACAGGTCGGGTTGCCAGCGTGGTACCCGTCGGAGGCGGCCGACCGGAGCCGCCGCGAACGACGGGAGGAATTCATGGGTTTCGCCAGGAAGGTGCTGTCGGGCCGCGGCCTGCTGGTCGCCGGGCTCACCGCGGGCGTGCTCGCCGCCGGCGGGACGGCCGCCGCGTTCGCCGCCGGCGGGGACGACGACGACACGGCGCCGCGCGCCCCGCGCATCGGGTACGCGCAGGCCGCCGACGCCGCACTGAAGGCGGTGCCGGGCGGCCGGATCGAGAGCCTGGAGCTGGACGACGACGGCCGGGCCCTGTGGGAGGCCGACGTGCTGGCGGGCGACGGCGTCTGGCGCGACCTGCGCGTCGACGCCGGCGACGGCCGGGTGGTCTCCAACCACGTGGACCGTCCCGAGGACGGCGACGACGGCGACGACCGGGACGACCGCAAGGAGCACGACGGCGCGTCCGGCCGCCCGGCGCAGGCGCGGGCGCTGCAGTCCGCGAAGATCGACGCGGTGCGGGCCGCCGGGGCCGCGTCGCGGTCCGCGCCCGGCGTGGTGACCTCGGTGGAGTTCGAGCACCGCGCCGCGCAGCCGGTGTGGGAGGTCGACATCACCGGGCAGGACGGCCGCGAGCGCGAACTGCACGTGGACGCCGCCACCGGCAAGGTCGTCGCCGACGACTCCCAGGCCGACGACGACTCCGACGACGACTCCGACGACGACTCCCGCGACGACTCCGGCGACGACTCCCGCGACGACGACTGAGTTTTCGGGGGACGCGACGCGGCGCGGCGGGAATGAGATCGTACGCGGGGAGGTGACGGTCGATGCAGATCACGCTGGTTCAGGGAGACATCACCGAGCAGCAGGTGGACGCGGTGGTGAACGCGGCCAACTCGTCCCTGCTCGGCGGGGGCGGAGTCGACGGGGCCATCCACCGCAAGGGCGGCCCGGAGATCCTGGAGGAGTGCCGCAGGCTGCGCGCCTCCCAGTACTGCGGGGGCCTGCCGACGGGGCAGGCCGTGGCGACCACCGCCGGACGGCTGCCCGCCCGCTGGGTGATCCACACGGTCGGGCCCGTCTACTCGGCCTCCGAGGACCGGTCGGAGCTGCTGGCGTCCTGCTACCGCGAGTCGCTGCGCGTCGCCGACCAGCTGGGCGTGCGGTCGGTCGCGTTCCCCGCGGTGTCGGCCGGGATCTACGGCTGGCCCATGGAGGACGCGGCGCGCATCGCGGTGCGCACCGTCCGCGCCACGGCCACCACCGTGCAGGACGTGCGGTTCGTGCTGTTCACGCCGGACGCCTACGAGGCGTTCGGCAAGGCCGTCGGTGACGGCTGAGCACCCGAGCCCGTGAGCACGGGGCGTCAGGCGTCGGCGGCCAGGGCGCGGGCGGCGGCGTAGTCGGCCTTGCCGTTGGGCAGGCGCAGGCTGCGCCGCGTTCGCGCGAACGCTTTGGGGATCTTGTACCGGGCCAGGTGGCGGGCGCATCCGGCGCGCAGCTCCGCGTCGTCGGGGCCATCGCCGTCCCGGTCGCCGGCCACGCGCAGGACGGCGACGATCTCGGTGCCCCACCGCTCGCTGGGACGTCCCACGACCAGGGCGTCCAGCACGCCCGGCAGGTTGCGCAGCACCCCTTCCACCTCCTCGGCGAACACCTTCTCCCCGCCGGTGTTGATCGTGGTGGCCTCGCGGCCGTGCACCTCGACCGTCCCGTCGGCCAGCAGCCGGGCCCGGTCGCCGGCGATGACGACGCGTTCGCCGTCCACGGTGCGGAAGGTGGCGGCGGTGCGCTCCGGGTCGCCCAGGTAGCCGAGCGGGATCGTGCCGGTCTTGGCCAGCCAGCCCAGCTCGTCCTCGCCGGGGGACAGGCGGCGGGTTCGGTCGGCGCTCAGCACCCGGGCGTCCGGCGTCGGGACGAACGGGCCGTCGGCGGCGCCGCGCCGGGTCACCTGGAACCCCGACTCCGAGGACCCCAGCACGTCCACGATCCGCGCGTGCGGCAGCCGCTCCAGCAGCCGCCGCTTGACGTCCGTGCTGATCGCGGCGGCCGAGTTCAGCAGCGTGCGCAGCTCGGGCAGCTCGACGCCGCCGCGTTCCAGCTCCGCCAGGATGGGCCGGGCGAACGCGTCGCCGACCACCGGCATCCGGGTGACGCGTTCGCGCGCGGCCGTGGCCACCAGGTCGGCGGCGTCCAGCCCGTCGACCCGGCCGGGGAACACCACGCAGGCGCCGCCGCACCAGGCGCCCAGCGCCGACCACGTGCCGCCGCCGTGCATCAGCGGCGGGCCGACCAGCACCCGCTGCCGGGCGCGCCTCGCCCGTTCGACGGCCTCGTCCAGGTCGGTGATGGGCGTCCCGTCGCGGCGGGCCAGGCCGAGCGGGCCGGTCATCAGGTCGCCGATCCGCCACAGCACGCCCTTGGGCAGCCCGGTCGTCCCGCCCGTGTAGAGGATGTGCAGGTCGCCGGGGTCGGGGTGGACGCCGTCGAGCGGGGTCGCGGGGGCCTCGGCCAGCGCGGTCTCGTAGTCCAGCGCGCCGGGCGCGAGAGGCGTGCCGGAGCCGTCGCGCACCTGGAGCAGCAGCGGGGGCCGGTCGAGCCGTTGGGCCACGCGCGCGATCACGGGGGCGAAGCACGCGTGGTAGAGGATGGCGCGGGGGCGGGCGTCGCCGAACAGCTGCGCCAGCTCGTCGTCGACGTACCGGTAGTTGACGTTGAACGGCGCGACGCGGGCCTTGTGCGCGCCCAGCAGCCCTTCCAGGTACTCGGGCCCGTTGTGCAGGTAGAGCGCCAGGTGGTCGTGCGGCGACTCCCACGGGTGGGCGGCCTTGCCCCGGACGCCGAGGCCGTGGGCGTGCAGGACGTGCGCCAGCCGCCGCGTCCGTTCGGCGACCTCGGCCCAGGTGCGCCTGCCGTCGCGCCACACCACGCACTCGCGGTCGGGCACCGCGGCGGCGATCGCCTCGTGCAGGGTCGCCAGGTCGAGCTGCGGCATCGGCTGGGGCATCGGCACTCCCTTCGCACACGCTCCAGGAGATCACCGTAACCGAACACTTACCGAATCTCATTCAGTTACGGCGATTGCTGCTCAGCGGCCCGCGTTGCCCAGCGCCCGGGTGCCCCGGTCGACGGTCTCCAGCCGCGTCGTGCCCTCACCGACGCGGAACGTGCGCAGCGTGAGCAGCTCCGGCGTCGCCGCCGAACGGATCGACCGCACCGCCTTCATGGTCGCCGTGATGCCCGCCGGGGTGACGTCCATGACCACGTAGCCGTGCGCCGCCGAGTTGAAGTACTCCAGGTGCGGGTTGCTGCCGCGCAGCGCCCACGTCAGGTCGGTCTCGGGCGGCACCAGCAGCCCGCCCTGCCCGAACGTGGCCATCTCCGTCAGGTTGGACGAGGTGACCGAACCGCCCAGCAGGCTCACGCCGACCGGCCGCTGCAGGGGGTTGTCGAAGTCGGGCCGCAGATACCCGGCGCCGAACGAGTGCAGGTCACCGGTGATCGTGACGAGGTTCTCCACGTCGCGGAACGCCGACAGGATCCGCGTGCGCTCGGCCGGGAAGCCGTCCCACTGGTCCAGGTTGAGGAACACCTCGAACCGTCCGTCGAGCAGCGAGCGGGCGTTCCGCCGCGCCTCCTGTTGCGCCTTGACTTGTGGGAACAGTTGCTTCACGTAGATGTCCAGCAGCTTGAGCTGCATGCACATCACCTCGTTGCCCCACACCTTCCAGGTGGCGGAGGACGAGGTGACCTGGTCCACGAACCACTCCCGCTGCCGGTCGCCGAGCATCGTGCGCGCCGGGTTCAGCCGCTCCGCGCAGCCCGCCGACAGGTAGCGGTCGAAGAACTCGCGCAGCCCGCACGGCGGCTTGCTGCGGTACGTGCGCTCGTCCGTCAGCACCAGGTCCATCAGCCCGCCGAAGCGCAGCGTCCGGTAGATCGTGATCGCGCCCAGGGGTCCGCCGGACGGGTCGAACCGCGCGCCCGCCGTGGAGAACTCCGACCACGCCCGCACCGCCGCGAGCTTCCGGTCCGGCGCGTAGTTGGCCTGCTCGTCCTCGGTGTCGGTGTCGTAGGCGCCGTAGGAGTCGTTGGCGAACTCGTGGTCGTCCCAGATCTGGATCATCGCGAAACGCTCGTGCAGGCGCTGCAGATCCGGGTCGGACCGGTACACCTTGTAGAGCGCGCGGTAGTCGTCCAGGGTCTCGGCCCGGGTGCGGCCGCTGGGCAGCTCGATCGTGCGGACCTGGGCGCCCTGGAAGCTGGGATCGCCCGTGGTCTCGTAGATGTAGTCGCCGAGATGGACGATGAAGTCGACGTCCTCCTGGGCCAGGTGCCGCAGCGCCGTGTAGTAGCCGTTGGTGTAGTCCTGGCAGGAGATGTAGCCGAAGCGCAGGCCGCCCAGGGACGCCCCGGGCGCGGGCAGGGTACGGAACCGTCCCGTCCGGCTCGCGGTGCCGCCGACGATGAACCGGTAGTAGTAGGTCTGCCACGGCCGCAGCGCCTTGGCCGAGACCCGCACCTTGACCGTGAAGTCGCGGCTCTCCTCGGCGGTGGCCACGCCCCGCACCAGCGGGGTGCCGAACGTCTCGTCGGCCGCGATCTCGTACGCCACGCTCGGCGTCGCCCGCGCCGCGTCCGGCGCCACCCGCGTCCACAGCACGGCCCCGTCCGGCGACGGGTCGCCCGACGCCACGCTTTGCGGGAACACCTCCTCGGCCCGCCGCGCCCCGCGAATCTGGAAGAGCCGCGCCACCGTGTCGGGGGACCCGGCCGCGGCGGGCACCACCTCCCCGACCGACCAGGTCACCGCCGCCGCGAACGACAGGCCCAGGAACGAACGACGGGACACCCGGCTCACGGCGACCTCCGGCGGGGGGATCGGGGATCTTGACCGACGCAACCCTGACGGTGGCCGACGAGCGCCGGGTAATCAACAGATGGCCGCCGGGCGACGTGGCCGATAGTGGCAACGACCTGCGCACGCCCAGGCACACGGCACAATCACTGAGTGGCCCCCCGCACGACCAAGCCCCGGGGAGAGGTCACCCGGGGCACCACCGCCCCCAACCGGCTGCGCCGCATCGACCGCTGGATCACCGCCACCCAGACCGGCCCCCTGCGCACCGGCCCGCGCCCCCTCGTCGTCGACCTCGGCTACGGCGCGTCGCCCGTCACCACGGTCGAGCTGTACACGCGGCTGCGGCGGGTGTCCCCGCGGGCGGAGGTCGTCGGCATCGAGATCGAGCCGGAGCGCGTCGCCGCGGGACTGGCCTTCCTGGACAACGCCCCCGGCCGTTACGAGGGGCTGTCGTTCCGGCGCGGCGGCTTCGAACTGCCCGTCGAGCGGCCGCCCGTGCTCGTCCGCGCCTTCAACGTCCTGCGGCAGTACGAGGAGGCCGCGGCCTGGCAGGCGTGGGACGAACTGTCCGCGCGCCTGGCGCCCGGCGGCGTCCTGGTCGAGGGCACCTGCGACGAGATCGGCCGCCGCGCCGTCTGGGTGACGCTGCGCGGCGGCCGACCGCAGACGATCACGTTCGCGGCGCACGTGACGTCCCTGGACCGCCCCTCCGACCTGGCCGAACGCCTCCCCAAGACGCTGATCCACCGCAACGTGCCCGGCGAACGGGTGCACGCGCTGCTCACCGCCTTCGACCACTGCTGGGCGATGGCGGCACCCCACTCGGCGTTCGGCCCCCGCGCCCGCTGGATCGAGGCCGTCCGGCTCCTGGCCCGCACCCACCCGGTGCTCGTCCACCCGCCCCACGGGGGCCGGGCGCGCTGGCGGCTGGGCGAGCTCACCCTCCCCTGGTCGGCCGTGGCGCCCGCCCCGTGAGATCCCGCGCGCTCAGACCCGGTGGACCTTGTGGGCGGTGGCCTGGGCGCGGGGCTGGACGTCGATGCGGTCGATGTTGACGTGCGAGGGACGCGTCACCACCCACGCCACGCAGTCGGCCACGTCCTCGGCCACCAGGGGCTCCGCGACGCCCGCGTAGGTCCGCTCGGCCTTCTCCGCGTCGCCGCGGAAGCGCACCAGGGAGAACTCCTCCGTCTTCACCATGCCCGGCGCGATCTCGGTGATCCGCACCGGCTCGCCCACCAGTTCCAGGCGCATGACCTCGTTCACCGCGTAGGCGCCGAACTTGGCCGCGTTGTAGCCCGCGCCGCCCTCGTACGGCTGGTGCGCGGCCAGGGAGGTGATGTTGACCACGTGCCCGTCGCCGCCGGCGATCAGCTTGGGCAGCAGCGCCTTGGTGACCCGCAGCAGCCCCAGCACGTTGACGTCGTACATGCGGGCCCAGTCGTCCGGGTCGGCCTCGGCCACCGGCTCCAGCCCGATCGCGCCGCCGGCGTTGTTGACCAGCACGTGGCACGCGTCGACCGCCGCGGCCAGGGCGTCCACGGACTCCTGGGAGGTCACGTCCAACGTCACCGCGGCCGTCCGGCCCGCGCCCGGCACGTTCTCGGCGATCTCCTTGGCCAGGGCGTCCAGCCGGTCGCGCCGCCGCGCCGCCAGCACCACGTTGAACCCCTCGGCGGCCAGCCGCCTGGCCGTGGCCGCTCCGATACCGCTGCTTGCTCCGGTCACTACCGCCGTCTTACGCATGCGCCCAGCTTTCCAGGCACGACGGGGCCGCGCACCGCCGGGGACGGGGCGCGTACCGGCAGGTGAGGTTGATCACGACCGGTGCCGAAGCGGTTGGGGACCGCCGCCCGGGAACACCTGAAGCGGGTGGATAGGTTGCAGTAGCGGAGGTGGTGTCCGGTGCCGCGTCGAATCAACCGGGTTGCGACGATCAGCGTTCACACGTCCCCTCTCGACCAGCCCGGTACCGGAGACGCGGGCGGCATGAACGTCTACGTCGTGGAGGTCGCCAAGCGGCTCGCGGCACGCGGCGTCGAGGTCGACATCTTCACCCGCGCCACCTCGCGCGCGCTCCCGCCCGTCGTCGAGCTGGCGCCCGGCGTCGTGGTCCGCAACGTCATCGCCGGGCCGTTCGAGGAGCTGGACAAGAACGAACTGCCCCGCCACCTGTGCGGCTTCACCACCGAGGTGCTGCGCGCCGAGGCCGACCACGACCCCGGCCACTACGACCTCCTGCACACCCACTACTGGCTGTCCGGCCAGCCCGGATGGGCCGCCAAACGCCGGTGGGGCGTGCCGCTGGTGCACTCGATGCACACCATGGCCAAGGTCAAGAACGCCGCGCTGGCCGACGGCGACGCGCCCGAGCCCCGGGACCGCGTCCTCGGCGAGGAGCAGATCGTCCAGACCGCCGACCGGCTCGTCGCCAACACCGCCAAGGAGGCCGGCCAGCTCACCCGGCTGTACGGGGCGGCGCCGTCGCAGGTGGAGGTCGTCACGCCCGGCGTGGACCTGTCGGTCTTCCGGCCGGGGGCCGCGCTGGCCCGCGGGCTGCTGCCGCACCGCACCGGCCCCGCCCGGCGCCGCCTCGGGCTGCCGCGCGACGCCTACGTCCTGCTGTTCGTCGGCCGCATCCAGCCGCTCAAGGCGCCGGACGTGCTGCTGCGCGCCGCCGCGCGGATGCTCGCCGACGAGCCGCGCCTGCGCGGACGGCTGGTCGTCGCCGTGGTGGGCGGCCCCAGCGGCAGCGCCCGGTGCCGTCCCGAGGAACTGCACTCCCTGGCCGCCGAGCTCGGCCTGTCGGACGTGGTGCGCTTCGAGCCGCCCTGCCCGCAGCCGGAGCTGGCCGACTGGTACCGCGCCGCGGACGTCACCGTCGTCCCGTCCCACAACGAGTCGTTCGGCCTGGTGGCGGTGGAGTCGCAGGCGTGCGGCACGCCCGTCGTCGCCTCCGCCGTGGACGGGCTGTGCACCGCCGTGCGCGACGGGGAGTCCGGCCTGCTGATCTCGGGCCACGACCCCGCCGACTACGCCGCCGTCCTGCGCCGCCTGCAGGCCGAACCCGGACTGCACGCCCGCCTGTCGCGCGGCGCCGTGCGACACGCCCAGCGGTTCGGCTGGGACGCCACCGTGGACCGCCTCCTGGAGGTGTATACCGGTGCACTGTCCACGTTCGCGACGTCCCGCATCCCCGCCGAGGTGACAGTGTGAGTGCCGCAGGTTCCGATCCGGTGTCGGTGATCGAGGAGACGCTGCGGGCGGCGGAGCTGGAGTACGAGACGCCGCGCGACGGCGCGTTCTTCGTCAGGCTGCCCGGCCAGCGCAAGCTCGCCACCATGACGTGGCTGATCGTCGGCGACCACAGCCTGCACGTCGAGGCGTTCTTCTGCCGCCGCCCCGACGAGAACCACGCCGAGTTCTACCGCTTCCTGCTGGAGCGCAACGGCCGCATGTACGGTGTGAGCTTCGCCCTGGACGAGGTCGGCGACGTCCACCTCGTCGGCCGCCTGCCGCTGGGCGCGATCACCCCCGAGGAGATCGACCGGCTGCTCGGCTGCGTGCTGACCTACTCCGACGAGAACTTCAACAAGGCGCTGGAACGCGGCTTCAAGACCTCCATCCAGCGTGAGTGGGACTGGCGCGTCAAACGCGGCGAGAGCCTGGCCAACCTGCGGGCCTTCGCCTCCTTCGCCGACCCCGCCAACCGCGACCCGCGATAACCCCCTGTTCACGCCGGGCGGATAAGCTTCCATGCCATGGCGACCCTGGTACTGCTGCGGCATGGCGAAAGCGTCTGGAACGCGGAGGGGCTGTTCACCGGGTGGGTGGACGTCGACCTGTCCGCCAAGGGCGAGAGCGAGGCCACCAAGGGCGGCGACCTGCTGCTCGACGCCGACATCACGCCCGACGTGGTGCACACCTCGATGCTGAAGCGGGCGATCCGCACCGCGAACATCGCGCTGGACGTGGCCGACCTGCTGTGGATCCCGGTGCGCCGGTCCTGGCGGCTCAACGAGCGGCACTACGGCGCGCTGCAGGGCAAGAACAAGGCGCAGACCCGCGAGGAGTTCGGCGAGAAGCAGTTCATGACCTGGCGCCGGTCCTACGACACCCCGCCGCCGCCGATCAAGGACGACGACCCGCTGTCCCAGGTCAACGACCTGCGCTACGCGAGCCTGCCGTCCGAGCTGATCCCGCGCACCGAGTGCCTGGCCGACGTGGTCGACCGGCTGCTGCCGTACTGGTACGACGCGATCGTCCCGGACCTGGCCGCGGGCCGCACCGTCCTGGTCGCCGCGCACGGCAACTCGCTGCGCGCCCTGGTCAAGCACCTGGACGACATCTCCGACGAGGACATCGTCGGCCTCAACATCCCCACCGGCATCCCGCTGGTGTACGAGCTGGACGACGACTTCGCCCCGCTCAAGCGCGGCGGCGAGTACCTCGACCCGGCCGCCGCCAAGGCCGCCATCGAGGCCGTCAAGAACCAGGGCAAGAAGTAACGGCCGCCCGCCGCCCCGCCGGCGCCAGCGCCAGGCAGCGCGAGGGCCGGGCAGCGCGAGGGCCAGGCAGTGCGAAGGCCCCGTCCCACCGGAGGGACGGGGCCTTCGCGTTACCCCCAGGGGACGGCTCAGGAGTCGACGATCTCGGCGGGGCGCTGGCCCGTCACCATGTAGACCACGTTCTCGGCCACGTGCACGGCGTGGTCGGCGAACCGCTCGAAGTAGCGGCCCGCCAGGGTGATGTCGACGGCGGGCTCGACGCCGTGCTTCCACTTGGGCGACAGCAGCACGTCGAACAGCTTGCGGTGCAGCCGGTCCATGGCGTTGTCGTCCTCGTCGAGCTCGAGGCCCATCTCCACGTCCCGCGCCGCGATCACGCTGCCGGTCTTGGCGATCATGCGCTCGGCGATCTGGCCCATCTCCAGCACGGTGGCCTGCAGTTCCGGCGGGACCGCGGGCTCGGGGTGGCGGCGCCGGGCCGTCTTGGCGATGTGCACCGCCAGGTCGCCCATCCGCTCCAGGTCCCCGCTCATCCGCAGCGCGGTGATCAGGGTGCGCAGGTCCCCGGCGACCGGCTGCTGCCGGGCCATCAGGTCGAACACCGTCTCCTCGATCTCCGCGTCGATCTTGTTGACGTGCTCGTCGGCGCTGATGACCTCCTCCGACAGCCGCAGGTCGGCGTCCAGCAGGGCGGTCACCGCACGGGCCATCGCGGAACGGACCAGCCGGGTCATCTCCACCAGCTTGTCCGAAAGGCCGTCGAGTTCCTCGTGGTAGAGGTCGCGCACTTGTGAAATCCTCGCGTGTTCCGGGACGGGGGTAGGGGAGTAGTCGGGGCACGGGTCGGGGAAACGGGCGGCCGGGCGGACTCGCCCACGCCACAGCTTGCCGTATGGGCATGAACGACGCCGAATGGCCAGGTGAACATTGGGGGAACGCCGCCGCGTCCGGTACCCCCGCGGTGCCTGACGGGCGTCAATGGCACTTACGATCCGTTGTGTGGAGGTGGAGATTGTCGCTGGTCTGGCCGCGCTCGCGGGCCTCGCGATCGGGCTCACGACGGGATTGGCGGTGCGCGTGAGCGAAAGGGCCCAGCGCGTCGCCCCGCCGGCGACCCCGCAGAGTGTGCTGCCCCCCGGAGTGGCCTCGGTGCTCAGCGTCCTGCGCTCGTCCGGCGTGGTCGTGGACGCCGAGGACCGGGTCGTGCGGGCCAGCTCCGCCGCCCGGGCGTTCGGCCTGGTCAGCGGCGACCGCCTCATGGTCGACGAGGTGCTGGCCATGGCCCGCCTGGTGCGCCGCGACGGCGAGATCCGCGAGACCGAGATCCAGGTCGGCCCGTCCCGGGCGCGCGGCCGCGCCGACGGCCGCTGGTTCGCCGTGCGGGTGGCCCCGCTCGGCTCCCAGGGCCTGGTGCTGGTGCTGGCCGAGGACCTGACCGAGATGCGCCGCGTCGAGGCGATCCGCCGCGACTTCGTCGCCAACGTCAGCCACGAGCTCAAGACGCCCGTCGGCGCCCTGTCGCTGCTGGCCGAGACGGTGGAGAGCGCCGCCGACGACCCCGAGGCGGTGCGCCGCTTCGCCGGGCGCATGCAGCAGGAGTCGGTGCGGCTGACCAACCTCGTCCAGGACCTGATGACGCTGTCGCGCATCCAGGGCGACGAGCCGCTGCCCGAGCTGCGCCCCGTCCCGCTGGACGAGGTGATCGCCGAGGCGATGGACCGCAGCCAGATCAAGGCCGGCTCCAAGAACATCGAGCTGACCAGCGGCGGGCAGCGCGGCCTTGAGGTGCGCGGCGACGAGGAGCTGCTGGTCACCGCGCTGCGCAACCTGATCGACAACGCCATCGCCTACAGCCCCGACAACACCCGCGTGGTGGTCGCCACCCGGCGCTGCGACGACCAGCGGCACGTCGAGATCAACGTGACCGACCAGGGCATCGGCATCCCCGAGAGCGACCTGGAACGGATCTTCGAACGCTTCTACCGGGTCGACCCGGCCCGCTCCCGCCAGACCGGCGGCACCGGCCTCGGCCTGGCCATCGTCAAGCACGTCACCACCAAGCACGGCGGCGAGGTGACCGTCTGGAGCAAGGAGGGCTCCGGGTCGACGTTCACCATCCGGCTGCCGCTGCTCGGCGGGGGACGCGCCGCGCGGTCCGAGACCGGGGCGGGCGGCCTGCACGGCGGGCCGCCGTCCGGCGAGCGCGCCCGGGTGGGCGCCCGCCGCCCGCCGATGCCCGCCGACGACGGCTCCATCGTGTACCCGACCCCACCGACCCCGGAGGGCCCGGCGTGGACGTCGTGACGACCGCACCGCCTGCCCTGCCGGCGGGGGCCGCCCCGCCCGTCCAGGGACCCGCCAAGACATACGCCCGGGAGGCAACACCGTGACCCGCGTGCTCGTCGTGGAAGACGAGGAGTCGTTCAGCGACGCACTTTCCTACAACCTGCGCAAGGAGGGCTTCGAGGTCGCCGTGGCGGCCACCGGGCCCGACGCGCTGGACATCTTCGAGCGCAACGGTGCCGACCTCGTGCTGCTCGACCTGATGCTGCCCGGACTGCCCGGCACCGAGGTGTGCCGGGAGCTGCGCGCCAAGTCCAACGTCCCGGTGATCATGCTGACCGCCAAGGACAGCGAGGTCGACAAGGTCGTGGGCCTGGAGCTGGGCGCCGACGACTACGTGACCAAGCCCTTCTCCACCCGGGAGCTGATCGCCCGCATGCGCGCGGTGCTGCGCCGCCAGGGCGAGGTCGAGGAGCTGGCCCCGGCGGTGCTGGAGGCCGGTCCGGTGCGCATGGACGTGGAACGCCACGTCGTCAGCGTCAACGGGGCCCCGGTCCAGCTTCCGCTCAAGGAGTTCGAGCTGCTGGAGGTGCTGCTGCGCAACGCGGGCCGGGTGCTGACCCGCATGCAGCTCATCGACCGGGTGTGGGGCGCCGACTACGTGGGCGACACCAAGACCCTGGACGTCCACATCAAGCGGCTGCGCGCCAAGATCGAGGAGACGCCCTCCCAGCCGCGCTACATCGTCACCGTGCGCGGTCTCGGCTACAAGTTCGAGCCCTGATCGACCACGCGGCCGCGAACGGAAACGGCCCGTACGGCG
>NZ_BAAAZG010000059.1:0-7374 GCF_039536785.1 Actinomadura miaoliensis | reverse complement strand
GTTTCGCGTTCTGAGCGGCCCTGAGGCGCCCTCAGGGCCGCTCGCGGCGTGTCAGTGGCCCGCAGCCGGGCTCTGCGACGTCTCGGCCGCCGGGGACTCGTGCCCGGCACCGCCCGCGGGCGTGGCGCCGCCGGTCGGCTCGGGCGCGCCCTCGTGGCCGCCGGGGGCGGGGCTCGCCGGGGCGGACGACGTGGCGGTGGCGCCCGGAAGCGGCGACCCGCCGGACACCGGGGCATAGGTGCTGAACTCGCCCTGCTGCGGGATCACGGGGACGTTCACCTCGATGCTGCCCGCGTGCTCGAACCGCAGCGTCACCGGCAACACCTCGCCGCCGATCAGCTGCCGGTTCAGGCTCGTCAGCACCACGACGGAGCCCTTGCCGGCCGGGACGGGCTCGGGGGCGGGCTGGCCGGGCGCGGTGGTCTGCGGAGCCCCGGTCTGCTCACCGGCGGACGGCGACGGCGAGGTGGTGCGCTCTTCCTGTGCCGTGGCCGTGGCCGTGGCGCGAGGCGTGGCCGTCGGCTCCTCGGCGCCGCCCTCCTTCGTCGCCGACGGGCTCGCGCCCGGACGGGGCGACTCGGCGCCGGGCTCGGGGGAGCCGCTCGGCTTGGCGGGGGCGCTCGGGCTCGCGGAGGCGCCGGGCTCGGCCGCACCGCCGTTCAGCGTCACGGCCGTGGCCACGCCGTTCTCCTGCGCGGCGGGCAGCACCACGGCGCCGCCCGCGATGCGGGCCTGCGCGAACGCGGGCGAGGAGACGCTCACCAGGCGGTCCTGCCGGCCCCTGACCTGGTTGATGATCGTCGCGTACAGCGGCAGCGAGCTGCCCGGGCCGAACTGCATGCCGGGCTTGGGGCCCAGCAGGAACATGTTGCGTACGTCGACCTGCGGGATCTTCGCGCCCTTCGGCACCGAGGCGTTGACGCCCTCGGTCAGCTGGGTGGGCGCGGCGGTCTGGGGTTCGCTGCCGGCGCCGCAGCCGGAAAGCACCGGCGCGATGGCGACGGCACCCGCGATGGCGAGTGCGACCACTCGACGGCTGTCTCGGATCACGGCGTCGTTAACTCCTCGCGAAAGGGCGTCTGGAAGGCGTGGCGGTGGTGTGCGCAGGAGGCACGACCCCCGCGTTCCGGGGTACGGACGGCGCTACAGCGCCAGGGGAAGCGTAGCGAGGTCTCGCAGGTGACTGCGTTCTGGGGGTGCCTTCGGCGTGGAACGCCTCGTCGGCCGCCCGGTCGGTGCGCGCCTGAGGGGCGCGTCCGGGACCGCGCCCCGGGTTACGACAGCGCCTTGATCTTGTTGGTCAGGTCCGGGCCCGGCTGCGGCGCGTGCAGCACCTCGGTGACGACGCCGTCCGGCGCGACGAGGACGGCGGTCGGCGCGGCGGTCGGCGCGGCGGACGGTGCGGCGGACGGTGCGCCGGACGGCCGCGCGGCACCGGACGCGGTGGCCGTCGGACTCGCGGACGCGACGGGCGGGGCATAGGTGCCGGCCAGGACGTTGCCGGTGTCGTCCACGAGCACCGCCGTGCCGTGGTGGGCGGCCCCGGCCAGCTGGCGCAGGCGCCGGACGGCCTCGTCCGGCTTGGCCTTGTCGGCGCGGCGGTCGGCGGTGATCCAGAGCCGCAGCTCGAACTCCTGGGTGCGGGCCGCCAGTTCGGCCACGAGAGCCTCGCAGCGGCATTCTGGCGGCACGATGACGATCACCCCGGGGCGCAGGTCGCGCAGCGGGATCCGGGCGCGCTCGCGGCCGATCAGCGCGACCTGGGCGTCCGGCAGGTAGCCGCCGATCCGGCCGGGGGCGGCGGTGGGATGCGGGGCCAGCATGGGCGTGCTGGGACGCGGCGTCGGACGCGGCCCGAACGCCGTCATCAGCACCCCGCTGGCCAGCGCGACCAGCAGCGCGCCCGCGATGATCGGGATCGCGATGCCGTACCGGGTGAACGGCCGGGTCAGCCGCCGTATCCGCTCGCGCCGCCGCCGCTGGCGCTCCTCGCGCCGGTAGGCGATGACGTCGCGATCGAGTTCGCGGGCGTCGTCGGGCACCACGACGTCGACAGGGGGCAGCCCGTAGTCGTCGGGCTCGGGGTCGCCGTCTGGCCTCACGCCGCACCTCACATCCTCGGTCGCCGTGTCCCGGGACGGTCGCCCGTGCGGAGCGCTCGCCCCTCGTGCCCCATTTCTTCCGTGTCGGGCGCTTCGTACCCGCGCGGCCCGGCATGTTCACCTCCCAGTATGGGCCGCCCGGGCCGGGACGGCAGGGGGTTGCCGTGCGCTCTCTTCACTGATACGCCGGGGTGTGATCCGATGGATGTCGGCCCCGGGTTTCGCTTGCGGTATGCGCCGGTCATGCACCTTTCACGGCCTTTGTCAAGACCCCAATTAAGGGGTTGACCTGCGCATTTGTCCTTAAGGTCGGTGCGGCCACCGACGGGTCCGTGCTACCCTTGTTCTAGCGGAAGGGGTACTTGTCACATGACTTTCCAGGTCGGCGACACCGTCGTCTACCCCCACCATGGGGCTGCTCGGATCGAGGCCATCGAGACTCGCACCATCAAGGGTGAGGAAAAGACCTATCTGGTCTTGAAGGTCGACAAGGGCGACCTGACAGTGCAGGTTCCAGTGGAGAACGTCGAAGAGGTCGGCGTTCGCGATGTCGTGGGCCAAGAGGGTCTGGAGAAGGTGTTCGAGGTGCTGCGCGCACCCTACACCGAAGAGCCGACCAACTGGTCGCGGCGTTACAAGGCGAACCTGGAGAAGCTCGCATCCGGTGACGTCAACAAGGTCGCCGAGGTCGTCCGCGACCTGTGGCGCCGCGACAAGGAACGCGGCCTGTCGGCCGGTGAGAAGCGGATGCTCGCCAAGGCCCGCCAGATCCTGGTCAGCGAACTCGCGCTGGCCGAGAAGACCAACGAGGACAAGGCCGAGGCCCTGCTGGACGAGGTACTGGCCAGCTGAGGTGACCGCGAAGTCCCCACGGGTGGGCGTCGGAACCGACGTCCACCCGTTCGCTTCCACGGACCGGCCGATGTGGCTCGCCGGGCTCGAATGGCCCGGAGAGGGGCCCGGCCTGGCCGGCCACTCCGACGGCGACGTCGCCGCGCACGCCGCGTGCGACGCCCTGCTGTCGGCCTGCGGACTGGGCGACCTCGGCGCCGTCTTCGGCACCAGCGACCCGCGCTGGTCCGGCGCCTCCGGCGTCGACCTGCTGCACGAGGTGGCGCGCCGCGTCGACGAGGCCGGCTACACGATCGGCAACGTGGCCGTCCAGGTCATCGGCAACCGGCCCAAGGTGGGCCGCCGCCGCGCCGAGGCCGAGAAGATCCTCACCGAGGCACTGGGCGGCGCCCCCGTCAGCCTCTCGGCCACCACCACCGACGGCCTGGGCCTGACCGGCCGGGGCGAGGGCCTGGCCGCCATGGCCACCGCCCTGGTCTTCCCCCGAGCCTGATCCCCGAGCCCAATCCCACGAGCCCGATCCCACGGGTCAGGGCATCGCGGGAAGGACGGTGGCCGTCACCTCGCCGAAACTCAGCGGCGCCCCCGTGGCGCCGGGGGCGGTGGCCCGGATGGTGACCGTGTCGCCGTCCTCCAGATAGGCGCGCCGGGTGCCGTCGGCGAGGTCCAGTGGTTCGGTGCCGTTCCAGGTGAGTTCCAGCAGGCACCCGCGGTGTTCCCGTTTTGGGCCGGAGACGGTCCCGGACGCGAACAGGTCGCCCGTGCGCAGGGACGCGCCGTTCACCGTGGCGTGCGCGAGCTGCTGCGGTGACGTCCAGTACATCAGCGCGAACGGCGGACGCGCGACCACGTGGCCGTTGATGAGGATCTCCAGGGACAGGTCCAGCCCCCACGGCTCGTCGCACCGCAGGTAGGGCAGGGGCGGGGGGTCCTGCGCGGGCGGGGTGACGCGGGCGGCCTCCAACGCGGCCACCGGCACCACCCAGGGCGAGATCGACGTGGCGAACGACTTGGCCAGGAACGGGCCCAGCGGGCGGCTCTCCCAGGACTGGATGTCGCGCGCGCTCCAGTCGTTCACCAGCAGGAACCCGAACACGTGGTCGCGGAACGCCTCGGTGCCCACGCGGCGGCCCGGCGGTGACGGCACGCCCGCCACGAAGCCCACCTCCGCCTCGAAGTCCAGCCGCAGGGAGGGCCCGTAGGACGGCTCGGCTTCGCCGGGGGCGGTGAAACGCTGCCCGCAGGGACGCACCACCGGCGTCCCCGAGACGTACACGGTGCCGGAGCGGCCGTGGTAGGCGACCGGAAGCCGTTTCCAGTTGGGCGGGAGCGGGTCGCCGTTCGCGCGGAAGATCCGCCCGGCGTTGGCGGCGTGGTGCTCGGACGAGAAGAAGTCAACGTAGTCGGCGACCTCGACCGGACGCAGCAATTCCACGTCGGCACGGGGCACCAGGTGCGGTTCGACGCGGTCCCGGTACGTCTCGTCGGTCAGCAGTTCGGTCAGCCGCGCCCGGTTGGCCTGCCAGGCGGCGCGTCCGGCCGCCATGAAGGCGTTGAGCGAGCCGGAGGCGAACCAGCGGCGGTCGTCGACCAGTCCCGCGGCCGCCAGCCCGGCCAGGTCCAGGACGTGCGCGCCGATGGCCACGCCGACGCGCGGCAGCTCGCCGCGCCGGGAGAACACCCCGTACGGCAGGTTGTCGACACCGAAACCGCTGCCGGCGCTGCCCGCGACCCATGATTCGCTCGTCATGAGCCGTATCTTCCCCGGGATCCCGATCATCCATCAGGCCCAGCCGGATCAGGTCGGCCCGGCCTGCGGCGGCCGGCCGCCGGTCGCTCAGGCGCCTCGCTCGGCGTCTCCGGGCGGGGTCGGGGAGCTGCGGAGCGAGCCCGACGGCGGGTTCCAGTCCCAGATGGGCAGGTCGTCGGAGCGGCCGGCGTCGCCGTTGGGCTCGGCGTCCCCGGCGGGGACGAACGCGCGCGTGGTGGTGGCCGTGTCGTCTCCGGCGTCGGGATCTTCGGCGCGGTCGACGTGTGTGAGCTCGGTGTCCTCGTCCGGGAGGGGGATCTCCGCCGTCTTCGCCTCGGCTCCGGCCTCCGGCTCCGGCTCCGGTTCGGGCTCCGGTTCAGGCTCCGGCTCCGGCTCGGGTTCGGGCTCCGGCTCGGGCTCGGGTCGGGCGGCGACGGCCGTGGGCACGGTCAGCGTCGGTGCGGGCTCGTCCCGAAGGACGGGGGGCGGCTCCAGCTGTTCGGTCGCGGCGACGGCGGCGGCGGGCACGAAGGACTTGGGCGCGGGCTCGTCCCACGGAATGGGAGGCGGCTCCACGGGCTCGGGGGCGACGGGCTCCGCCGTCTCGGCGGGGGCCTTCGCGGGTCGGCGGCTCTCGGTGCGGAGATGGCGGAACATGGTCAGCCACAGCCAGACGCCGATGATCAGCATGGCCTCGGGGGCGATCGCGACGCCCGCGCGCAACCGGTCGTCCGGGAGGGACGCCAGCCCCCAGACGGCGTGCTGCACGCCGATCGCGGCCATGCCCGCCAGCAGCGCGGCCAGCAGCGTCCAGCGGACGAACCGCGACCACCAGCGGGCGTGCCGTGCGACCACCAGCGACAGGATGACCACCACGACCGTCACGTCGGTCATGACCGGGTACGCCCAGGCCCAGCGGCGCGGCACGCGTCCGGCCAGGGCGAGGTCGCGCAGCACGTCGTAGGTCAGGACGAAGGCGCAGGCGGCGAGCGCGGTGACGGCCAGGCCGGCGGCTGCGGTGAGCAGGCGGCGCAGGGCCGTGCCGCGGGGAGCGTCCGGCTGGCCGGAGCGATCAGTCGACATGTGGGCTCGTCTCGGGGCGTGGACCGGGGTCGGTGAACGGACCGGCCCGGCGGGGGCCGGGCGGTCCTCCCTATCTTCGCGAGCATCGGCGCGGACTGGGTACGTCACACGCGGGGACGCACGTTATGGGCGACACGTACCCGGGCGAGGAGCGCCCCCGAGGAGGGCTGCCATGCCGTACTACAGGGCCGTCGGCGACATTCCGCGCAAGCGTCACGTGCAGTTCCGCCGCCCGGACGGCGGTCTGTACGCCGAGGAGCTGATGGGGGAGGAGGGCTTCTCCTCGGACTCCAGCCTCCTCTACCACCGCTACGCCCCCACGGGCATCATCAAGAGCGAAGGCGTCGAGGACGGCGCGGGCGCCCAGCGGGATCTGGCGCCCAACCAGCCGTTGCAGCCCCGCGCGTACCGCACCCAGGACCTGCCCGCGGGCGGCGACCTGGTGACGGGACGGCACCTGCTGTTCGGCAACGACGACGTGCGCATGGCGTTCGCGGCGGCGACCGCCCCCAGCGAGCTGTACCGGAACTCCATGGGGGACGAGGTCGTCTACGTCCAGACGGGCGCCGCGCGCTTCGAGTCCACCTACGGCGCCCTCGACGTGGCCGAGGGCGACTACGTCGTCATCCCGACCGGGACGATCCACCGCTGGGTACCGTCTCAGGGGCAGCCGTTGCGCGCGCTGGTCGTGGAGGCGCGCGGGCACGTACGGCCCCCCAGGCGGTACCTGTCGCAGTACGGGCAGTTCCTTGAGCACGCCCCCTACAGCGAACGCGACCTGCGCGCCCCGGCAGAACCCCTGCGCGTGGAGGGCGAGCAGGTGCCGGTGCTGGTCCGCAACAGGGGCGGCCTGTCACGGCTGACGTATCTGCACCATCCGTTCGACGTGGTCGGCTGGGACGGTTACCTGTACCCGTACGCGTTCAACATCCGCGATTTCGAACCGATCGTGAAGCGCACCCACGCGCCGCCGCCCGTGCACCAGACGTTCGAAGGCACGGGTTTTGTGATCTGCTCGTTCTGCCCCCGTCCGCTGGACTTCGACGAGCACGCCGTTCCGATTCCCTACAACCACCACAATGTCGACTCCGACGAAATGATGTTCTACGTGGGGGGCGACTACTCGGCCCGTAAGGGCTCGGGCATCGGAATCGGCTCGATCTCGCTGCATCCGTCCGGGTTCACCCACGGGCCGCAGCCGGGCGCGGTCGAGGCGGTGGTGGAGGCCGTCCGGCAGGGCCACACCACGACGTCCGAGACGGCCGTCATGATCGACACGTTCCGGCCGCTGCTGCTGGGCGCGGCGGCGCGCCGTTGCGAGGACCCCGAGTACGCCTGGACGTGGGCGCGGTCGGCGACCTGACCGGGACGGTGATTTCCCGGGCGGTGATTTCCTTCGCCCTTGTTGGGGTAGGCGGATGTTTGTGCCCTTCCCCTCGTCCGTGCTGGAACAGGCGGCCCGCAGGCACCTCGGCGAGCCGATCCGTGCCTTCGACGCCCGTGGCGCCCGGCGCCGCGCACTGGCCTGCCCGGCGCTGGCGGCGTCGGCGGCCGCCGCGTTCGCCGCGACGTCCGTGGCGGGCCTGG
>NZ_BAAAZG010000058.1:0-60258 GCF_039536785.1 Actinomadura miaoliensis | reverse complement strand
CCCGCGCAGGCCCCCGCCGCGCCCTTCGCGGCGCCGCCGGAGGCGGCCGCGCTGCGCGGCAAGACCGAGAAGATGAGCCGCACCCGGCAGACCATCGCCCGCCGCATGGTGGAGTCGCTGCAGGTCTCCGCGCAGCTCACCACCGTGGTCGAGGTCGACGTCACCAAGATCGCCAGGCTGCGGGACCGGGCCAAGGCCGACTTCCAGGCCCGCGAGGGCGTCAAGCTGTCGTTCCTGCCGTTCTTCGCGCTGGCGGCGGTCGAGGCGCTGAAGGCCCACCCCAAGCTCAACGCCGTCATCAACAGCGAGACCAACGAGGTCACCTACCACGACGTGGAGAACCTCGGCATCGCCGTGGACGTGCCCGAGCGCGGCCTGATGGTCCCGGTCATCCACAACGCCGGGCAGCTCAACCTGGCGGGCCTGGCCCAGCGCATCGCGGACCTGGCCGAGCGGACCCGCACCAACAAGCTCAGCCCGGACGAGGTGGCGGGCGGCACGTTCACGCTGACCAACACCGGCAGCCGCGGCGCGCTGTTCGACACCCCGATCCTCAACCAGCCTCAGGTCGGCATGCTCGGCACCGGCGCGGTCGTCAAGCGCCCGGCCGTCATCGACGACCCGAACCTGGGCGAGGTCATCGCGGTGCGGTCCATGGTCTACCTGGCCCTGACCTACGACCACCGCCTGATCGACGGCGCCGACGCCGCCCGCTTCCTCGGCACCATCAAGCACCGCCTGGAGGAGGGCAACTTCGAGGCCGACCTCGGCCTCTGAGGCAAGCTGAGGGCGCGTCCCACACGGCCGAAGGAACCCCGCCGCTCCCCCGGGAGCGGCGGGGTTCCGCGCGTCCGGGCGCGTTCCGTGCGGAGTCATCACCAAGAAACGCCAAAGTCGGTCACGTTTGCGCCACGCGCCCGTAGCGTGACGGGTGAACGCGAGTACGCCCGCACGACCCCGAGCACGGCGACGGAGGCGAGACAGTGAGCACCGACGGCCAGCCCCACATCGTCGCGATCGGCGGCGGAAGCTTCGTGCCCGACGCCCGGTACGGGTACGAACCGAGCCCGCTGCTGCGCTACGCCCTCGACCTGACCGGGCAGGACCGTCCCCGGATCTGCTTCCTGACCACGGCGCTGGGCGACGGCGCCGAGCACGTCGCCCGCGGCTACGCCGCCTTCTCCCAGCTGGACGCCGAGGTCAGCCACCTGGTGCTGTACCCCATGCCGAACATGGCCGACATGCGCTCGCACCTGCTGTCGCAGGACCTGGTGTACGTGTTCGGCGGCAGCACCGCCAACCTGCTGGCGCTGTGGCGGCTGCACGGGCTCGACGACATGATGCGGGAGGCGTGGACGGAGGGCGTGGTGCTGTGCGGGCAGAGCGCCGGCGCGCTGTGCTGGCACGCAGGCGGCACCACCGACTCGTTCGGGCCGAACCTGCGGCCGCTGGCCGACGGGCTGGGGCTGCTGCCGTACTCGTGCGGCGTCCACTACGACAGCGACCCGCAGCGCCGTCCCCTGCTGCAGCAGCTCGTCGCCGAGGGGACGCTGCCCGAGGCGTACGCCGCCGACGAGAAGGTGGCCCTGCACTACGTGGGCACCGAACTGGTCCAGGCGGTGTCCTACGGCAAGGGCGCGGGCGCCTACCACGTCACGCCGGACGGCTCCGGCTCGGCCGACGAGCGCCGCATCGAGCCCAGGCTGCTCGCCTCGTCATGACGACCCCGGGCATAAGCTGGGCGACGTGACCGATCTACAGGTAGACGTACGCGAGCCGGAGACCGCGAGCACTCCGGCCGCCACGCGTGAACTGGTCGTCGTGCACGCCGGGTTCGGGGACGCGGCCGTCCCCTACGAGGCGGGCTGGGATCTGCAGCGCCGCACCCACGCGCTGCGGGCCGACGACCGCATCCCCGACACCGTCCTGCTGCTGGAGCACCAGCCGGTCTACACGGCGGGCAAGCGGACCGAGCCGCTGGACCGGCCGTTCGGCGACCCCGGCGCCCCGGTCATTGACGTCGACCGCGGCGGGAAGATCACCTGGCACGGTCCCGGGCAGCTCACCGGCTACCCCATCGTCCGGCTGCCGGACCCGGTGGACGTGGTCGGCTATGTGCGGCTGCTGGAGAAGATGATGATGGCGGTCTGCGCCGAACTCGGCCTGGAGACCGTCACGGTGGAGGGCCGCAGCGGGCTGTGGGTGCCCGGCAGCCCCGACCGCAAGATCGGCTCCATCGGGATCCGGGTGGCGCGCGGGGTCACCATGCACGGCTTCATGCTCAACTGCGACTGTGACATGTCGTGGTTCGACCGCATCGTCCCGTGCGGGATCCGCGACGTCGGCTCCACCTCGCTGACCAGCGAGCTCGGCCGCACCGTCACCGTCGCCGAGATCACGCCCCTGGTGGAGCGCCACCTGGCCGACGTGCTGGGCGCCACCGGCACCCTGCACCGCACCACCGCCCAGCTGCTCGGCGCCTGACGCGCCCCCGTACCGGCCTGCCGGGCCGGGCGGCCCGGGCGGTCACCCGTCCTGGGTCATCACCTTGTAGACGGCCTGGCGGTCGGCGGCGGCGGCGGTGAAGAACGCGGTGATCCGCGCGTAGGCGGGCGCGAGCACCCGGTCGCGGTCCATGCCGGCGGCGTCCTGCACCTCGGCGGCGGCCATCGCGGCCGGGTCGAACCGGCCCGCGATCGTCTCGAACGGGGTGCCGGTCAGGTGCTCGGCGGCGGCCGCGACCCGCTCGGGCGCCAGGTAGATGACGTCCATGCCCAGCTCGGCCGCGCCGTCCTCGGTGAGCAGGCGGCCGCCGCACACCACGTCGGCGGCCGGGGCGCGGCCCTCCCAGGCGTCCCCGGTGAGCAGGTAGTGCAGCGCCTGCCAGGCGGCGCCGAGGTCGACGACCTGCTCGGCGGGGTGGCGGCGCCGCCAGTCGGCGATGCCGAACACCAGCCGGGCGATCCGCGAGGGATCGGGCTCGCCCTCCAGCGTCGGCGGCACCCTCAGGTACGTCATGGCCAGTCCCACGGTGGTTCCTCCGTACGGGGTCGAGACGGCGACAGGGAGTCACCTTAGAGAGAACCGCCGATACGGAGGGTGGAAACGCGGGAATCGGCCTGCCTGATTCGTCCCCTGCCCGCCTCCTCTGATGGGGCGCAGGTCACCACGTGGGGGTTGTACTGGGTGTCCGGCTTGCGACGTACCCTGTGGGGGTGACGACGGTGACACCCGAGGGGCGCAAGCTCCTGCGCATTGAAGCCCGCAACAGCCAGACGCCGATCGAGCGCAAGCCCGAGTGGATCAAGACGCGGCTGAAGACCGGGCCGCAGTACCGCGAGCTGATCGGCCTGGTGAAGTCCGAGGGCCTGCACACGGTGTGCCAGGAGGCCGGCTGTCCCAACATCTACGAGTGCTGGGAGGACCGGGAGGCCACCTTCCTCATCGGCGGCGACCAGTGCACCCGGCGCTGCGACTTCTGCCAGATCGACACGGGCAAGCCCGCCGAGTTCGACCGCGACGAGCCGCGCCGGGTGGCCGAGTCGGTCGCGCGGATGGGTCTGCGGTACGCCACCGTCACCGGCGTGGCCCGCGACGACCTGGAGGACGGCGGCGCCTGGCTGTACGCCGAGACCGTCCGCGCCATCCACGGCGCGGTGCCCGGCTGCGGCGTCGAGCTGCTCATCCCCGACTTCAACGGCCGTCCCGACCAGCTCGGCGAGGTGTTCGGCGCGCGTCCGGAGGTGCTGGCGCACAACGTGGAGACCGTGCCGCGCATCTTCAAGCGCATCCGTCCCGCGTTCCGGTACGAGCGGTCGCTGGACGTGCTCACCCAGGCCCGCGCGGCCGGGCTGGTCACCAAGTCCAACCTGATCCTGGGCATGGGCGAGACCCGCGAGGAGGTCTCCCAGGCGCTGCGCGACCTGCACGAGGCGGGATGCGAGCTGGTCACCATCACCCAGTACCTGCGGCCCAGCCCCCGGCACCACCCGGTGGAGCGGTGGGTCAAGCCCGAGGAGTTCGTCGAGCTGCGCGAGGAGGCCGAGGAGATCGGCTTCGCCGGGGTGATGTCCGGGCCGCTGGTGCGTTCCAGCTACCGCGCCGGACGCCTCTACCGGCAGGCGATCGAGGCCCGCGAGTCCTGACCCTGCCCGTCCCCGCCACGGGGACGGCGGGCCGCCCGCACCCGGCCGGCGGATATGCGCCGGTCGGGGAGATGTCGGGCGAGTGGTACGACGGCACTATCCTTGAGGCCATGTCGAACAAGCCGACGGACGGGGCCCAGGAGCGTCCGGGCCGTTTCCAGCAGATCCGACTGGTCGCCCGGGTGCTCAAGCAGGCGAACCCCAAGGCCCTGCCGATCGTGTTCGCGTCCGCGCTCGGCACCCTGGTCGTCGTCATCCTCATCGGGGTGGTCGTCGGCAGCCTGTGGTTCTTCATCCCGCTGGCGGTGCTGGCCGCGGCCGCCGTCGGCATGATCGTGTTCGGTCAGCTGGCGCAGCGCGCGCAGTACAAGATGATCGCCGGGCAGCCGGGCGCGGCCGCGGCGATCCTGAAGAACATGCGCGGCAACTGGACGGTCACCGAGGCCGTCGCCGGCAACCGCAACCTCGACATGGTGCACCGCGTGGTGGGACGCCCCGGGGTGATCCTGGTGTCCGAGGGCCCGCCCAACCGCGTCGGCCCGCTGCTGGGAGCGGAGAAGAAGCGCATCGCGCGCGCCGCCCAGCAGGTGCCGATCTACGACGTGCAGGTCGGCGACGCCGACGGCCAGATCCCCGTGGACAAGCTGCAGCGGCACCTGATGAAGCTGCCGCGCAACCTCACCAAGGGGCAGGTCGGCGAGGTGAACGACCGGCTGCAGGCGCTCCCCCGCTCCATGCAGATGCCCAAGGGCCCGATGCCGAAGGGCGTCCGGATGCCCAAGGGGCCCAAGCCCAAGATGCGCTGACCGCCCCCCGTACGACGTGGAAGAAGCGCCCCCAAGCCGGGGGCGCTTCTTCGTGTTCGTCTCCGGCGGGCACGGCCCTGCCCGTGTCCTACATGTTGACGACGATGGTGTTGGCGGCGCGGTCGTGCAGGCCGCGGTAGTCGCGGTCCCAGATCAGCGCGGGCACGACCACCAGCAGCAGGACGGTGCGGGCCAGCGCCCACACGGGCCCGACCGGACGGCCGTCCAGCCGTATCACCCGGATGCCGCAGATCCGCTTGCCGATCGTGGTGCCGATCAGCCCGACCAGCACCCACGCCTGCACGCCGAACACCAGCAGCGTCATCAGGCTGCGCTGCGGCGGCGACAGTTCCAGCACGCGCGCCAGGAAGCTGGCCACCAGCAGGGACAGCCCCCAGTCGATGAACAGGGCCAGCAGCCGGCGGCCGTATCCGGCGACGGCGCCGCCGCCCTGCTCGGGCAGCCCGAGCCGCTCGCCCGGGTAGCCGAGGTCCGCACCGGCCGAGCGGGCCCCGCCCAGCCACGTCTGCGTCCACCGCGCACCCGCGGCGGGCCGCTCCTTACCGCTGCTCATGGCCCTACGCTATCCGCTCCCCGCCGTGCGTCCCCATCGGCTCCCCGCGGCCGGGGCCGCCGCCGGCCGCCCGCGGTGCACGCGGGACCCATGAAACTGTGTGAAACGGCACGGACACCCCCAAAAACGCCACCCAACGTGAGCCGTAACACAGGCGAAACACATGGGACACGGCCGGGAAACCCCCTGACCATAGCCTCCACAGGAGCCAAAAGCGCCCCAAGGAGGCTGGATGTTCAGCAGCGCCGAAGAGGTCCTGAGCTATATCGAACGCGAAGGCGTGCGTTTCGTCGACTGCCGTTTCGTGGACCTGCCCGGGAAGATGCAGCACTTCACGTTCCCCGTGGAGAGCTTCGGCGAGAGCGTCTTCACCGAGGGGCTGATGTTCGACGGTTCGTCGGTCCGCGGGTTCCAGGAGATCCACGAGTCGGACATGCTCCTGCTGCCGGACCCGAGCACGGCGGTGCTCGACCCGTTCCGCCAGCACAAGACCCTCAACCTCAACTTCTTCGTCCACGACCCGCTGACCGGCGAGCCCTACAGCCGCGACCCGCGCAACGTGGCCAAGAAGGCGCAGGAGTACCTGCGCGGCACCGGCGTGGCCGACACCGCGTTCTTCGGCCCCGAGGCCGAGTTCTACATCTTCGACGACGTCCGCTTCGAGACCAAGGAGAACGCGGGCTACTACTACCTCGACTCGATCGAGGGCGCCTGGAACACCGGGCGCGAGGAGGCCGGCGGCAACCTGGGCGCCAAGCCCCCCTACAAGGGCGGCTACTTCCCCGTCCCGCCGATGGACCACTACACCGACCTGCGCTCGGAGATGGTCTCCCAGCTGCTCGACGTGGGCATCCACGTGGAGATGCAGCACCACGAGGTCGGCACCGCGGGCCAGGCCGAGATCGACTTCCGCTTCGACACGCTGCTGAAGACCGCCGACCAGCTGATGCTCTACAAGTACGTCGTCAAGAACGTGGCGCGCGCCGCGGGCAAGACGGTGACGTTCATGCCCAAGCCGATCTTCGGTGACAACGGGTCGGGCATGCACTGCCACCAGTCGCTGTGGAAGGACGGCTCGCCGCTGTTCTACGACGAGGTCGGCTACGCGGGCCTGTCGGACACCGCCCGCTACTACATCGGCGGCCTGCTCAAGCACGCCCCGGCGCTGCTGGCCTTCACCAACCCGACGGTGAACTCCTACCACCGCCTGGTGCCCGGCTTCGAGGCCCCGGTCAACCTGGTGTACTCGCAGCGCAACCGGTCGGCCTGCATCCGCATCCCGATCACCGGCTCCAACCCCAAGGCCAAGCGGGTCGAGTTCCGCGTTCCGGACCCGTCCTGCAACCCGTACCTGGCCTTCTCGGCGATGCTGATGGCGGGCCTGGACGGCATCAAGAACAAGATCGAGCCCGCCGAGCCGGTGGACAAGGACCTCTACGAGCTGCCGCCCGAGGAGGCCCGCGCCATCCCGCAGGTGCCCGGCTCGCTGGAGAAGGTCCTGGACGCCCTGGAGGCCGACCACGACTTCCTGCTGGAGGGCGGGGTGTTCACCCCCGACCTCATCGAGACCTGGCTGTCCATGAAGCGCGAGTTCGAGATCGACCCGATCCGCCTGCGCCCGCACCCCCACGAGTTCGAGCTCTACTACGACGTGTGACCGGTCGGGGCGCGCTGACCTGGCACTTCATTAGCGCTCCCCGGCCTGGTTCCGTCCCTGTTCCGCCCGAGCCTGTAGAACCGCGTCAATCGCGGCCCGGGTGGACTCATCGCGGTCCGGCCAGATGTGCCCGTAGGTGTCGAGCGTCGTCTTGGCGCTCGCGTGCCGCAGCCGCGCCTGCACCGTCTTGACGTCAGCACCCGAGGCGATCAGCAGGGACGCCAGGTAGTGCCGTAGATCGTGGTACCGGAAGCCCGTGGGAAGGTCCTCCACCTTCCCGCGGGCTTTCCGCATCTCGCGTTCCAGCACCCACGGCCCGAGCTGCTCGCCGCGCTCGTTCGTGAGTAGCGTCTCGGCCGGATACGCGGCCACATGGGCGGACAGCTCGGCCGCCAGGGACTGCGGGATCGGGACGGGCGTCTGCGACACCTCCGTCTTGAGCGGCTCGGCCGGATACTGCACGGCCGGGCAGATCACGCCCCGCATGAAGTCGACATCGGCGACCCGCAGCCCACACGCCTCGGCGACCCGCAGGCCGGCGAACGCCCCCAGCAGGACCGCGGCCCGGTACCGATGGGGCATCGCGTCGTACAGCGCCCAGACCTGAGCCGTCGTCGCCACGTACGGCCGTTGTTTCGCCGTTCCTGGTGAAGTCCGGCGCGAGCAGGGCGACTTGACCAGGATCCCGTCATGCACGGCGTCGCCCATGATCTGCGACAGCCGGGCGTGCAGGGCGTAGACGTAGGACGGCGCCGCGCCCTGGTCCTTCAACCTGGCGCACCATGCGCGAACCTGGGACGGCCGTACGGCGGCGAGCGGGGAGTCGCCGAACTCGGCCTTGATCTGCGCTATGTGCACCTCGGCCTGCCGGACGGTCGACCGCCGGCGGGTCGCGTACCCGGCAAGCCAGGCGTCGCACCACTCCCCCACCGTGGTCCGGGCTGCCTTCGGATCAACGTACGTCCCGCGCTTGGCGTCGGCCTCCTGGTCTTCGGCGTACGCCTTCGCTCGCGTCTTGGTCGCGAATGCCTTCGTGCGCTCCCGGCCGCCCGGCTCGTCCCAGACTGCCAACCAGCGCTTGCTCTGCGGGTTGCCGCCGTTGTCCGGGTGCCGCTTCGTCTTGACCTTGATCTTCCGCTTGCTCTCCGGATCATCCGGGTCCTTGACCTCGGAGTACCAGAGGTCGCGCACGCGAGCCACGCGCTAGTCCTCCGACGCCTGTACGGGCACCTCGTCAGGATGCTCAAGCCATCCCTGAGACTGCATGAGGTCGCGCCACTCGGGCGGAATAGCCGGCGGGGTGATGCCCGCCGAAATCATCGCGTCGAGCACTCTCGCCAGCTCCCGAATCTCGGCATTGAACCGAGAGGGGGGCCCCACCTCGTACCGCGCGGCGCGACGGAAGTAGGTGAAGAAAGCCCGATGCTGCTGTACCGGGCCGATCGTCTCGCGCCAGCGCTGCCGGCTGTCACGGTCGGCGGGATCGTCCTCGCCCGACACCCAGAACAGTGCCTGCCATGACGCCATGTCGATATTGGGCGTGACCTGTAGGCGCGTCCGGCCGTCGAGCGGGATGAACAGCAGGACAGGCGGGACGTCGAGCGCCTGAGCCAGCACGAGCAGTTCCTCGATCGTGACCATGCCGCGGCGGCCGTTTTCCAGGTTGGTGATGGCCTGGCGCTTCAAGGCTGGCATGCCCAGCTTGGCACAGCGGTCCGCCAGTGCTTGCGCGCTCATACCGCGCCGGTCCCGCAGCTCCCGGACGCGCCTACTGATCACTTCCGTGGGTGTTTGTTGTTCCACAGATGCACACCTTAGGCGACTGGTTGACAAACGGCCAGTGCCGTTGGGAACCTTCCAGTGTCGATTTCATGCACTGACTGTGCATGAGATGAACAGGGAGAGGGCTATGCCCGAGAAGCATCTGAGCATCGAGGACTTGGCGGAGCGGTACGGCGTGCCCGTCAAGACGGTCTACGACTGGAACAGCAAGGGCACCGGGCCGCGCTACATGAAGATCGGTAGACACGTCCGCTACAAGCTCGCTGACGTCATCACCTGGGAGAACGCCCGCTACGCCGACAACGGGGGCGAGGCGGCCTGATGCCCACCAACGAGACGGAGGCCCGGCCCCCGGGCCAGGGGGCGGGCCTCCCGAAAGACGCACACGGCAGCGACGTCACGACCAGCATACGGCGCTACCCCGCCGTGTATGCCAGCCTCTACGCCCCCGCCGGTCGGCGTCGCATGTGGTGGCTGACGCTGCGCTGTCCGCACTGCCGGGCCGGGCACTTTGGGCGCGTCCCCAGCGAGGCCGCCGCGGGCGGTGTCCGCCGTACCCCGTGCGGTCGGCGCGTGTGGGTCGTCGTCGCCCGCGTCTACCGGCCGGAGGGCGCCCAGTGAGCCACTACGGCGCGGCCATCTTCCCCCAGCACGCGGCCCTTCTGGAGGCGTCCGCGATCTCCTCCGAGGTCGCACGGGCCCGCGGATACGTGTCTGTGGACACCAAGAAGCGGCTGGAGAACGCCGGGTTCGAGCGATACCAGCGGAGCGTGCCGGGGCTGCTGATCCCGCTGCGTCGCGCCGACGGCTCGGTGTGGGGCTACCAGTACCGCCCGGACACCCCGCGGACCACCCCGGCGGGCAACACGATCAAGTACGAGACGCCCAAGGGACAGCGCAACGGCATCGACGTGCCGATCGGTATCAAGGACGTGATCGGGGATCCGTCTGTCCCGCTGTGGGTGACCGAGGGGTCCCGCAAGGCCGACGCCGCCGTGTCGGCCGGGCTGGCGTGCGTGTCTCTGTCGGGCGTGTGGGGGTGGCGAGGCAGCAGCGCCCAGGGCGGGAAGCGTGCCGTGCCGGACTGGCATGACATCGCGCTCAACGGGCGGCGGGTCGTGCTCGCGTTCGACTCCGACGCCATGACTAAGCAGCAGGTACACCACGCGCTCGGGCAGCTCGCCGAGTACCTGGCCAGCAAGGGCGCCGACGTGCAGTACCTCCACCTGCCCCAGGACGACGACGGGAAGACGGGCCTGGATGACTACATCGCCGCGCACGGCGCCGACGGCCTAGCCGCGCTGATCCGTCCGGACCTGCCCATGATGCAGACGTCCCTGCCGTCGGCCGGCACGGGCGAAGCCACTGAGACGCGGCCCGCCGCCGACCGTCCGGCGGACGTGGCCGACAGTGCGTCCGATCAGGGCCGGGGGCCGTCGCAGGCGTCCATCCTGGTGAAGATCGCCCGGGGCCGGTTCGAGCTGTTCATGTCCGACGACGGGCGCCCGTACGCGGTCGCCAAGAACGGTCCGAACATCGCCCTGCCGCTGCGAGGCCGGGCCGGGTTGCGGTCGCTGCTGGCCAAGATCTACGCCGATGAGCAGGGCGGGGCGGTGCCATCGCAGTCGGCGCTCGCCGACGCGATGACCGTACTGGAGGGCGTCGCGCAGACGGCCGAGCCGCGCACCCCGCATCTCCGGGTCGCGCGCGACGGTGAGCGCGTCGTCATCGACCTGGGCACCACGGACGGCCGGTGCGTCGTCGTCGGCCCGGACGGGTGGGAGCGGTGCCCGCGGTCCCCGGTGCTGTTCCGCCGGTCCGGCGCGATGAAGTCGCTTCCCGACCCGGTGAGCGACGGTGACGGGCTGGCCCGGCTCGGCGAGCTGCTCAACGTTGACACCGACAGCTTCCGGCTGCTGGTGGCGTGGCTGGCCGCGGCGTTCATCCCGGACCTGCCGCACCCCATCCTGGCGTTCCGCGGTGAGCAGGGCACCGGCAAGTCCAAGTCCGCGCAGATGGTCATCGGGATCATCGACCCGTCCGGCGCTCCCAAGCGCACCGCGCCCCGTGACGTGAAGTCGTGGGCCACGCAGGCGTTCAACTCCTGGGGCCTGTGCCTGGACAACGTGTCGTACATCCCGGACTGGTTGTCGGACGCGCTGTGCCGGGCGGTGACCGGAGACGGCATCGTAGACCGGGCCCTTTACACCGATGATGACGTCGTGGTGCTGGAGTTCCGCCGGGTGTTGGCGCTCACCACCATCGATGCCGGGGCGCTGGCCGGCGACCTGGCCGAGCGGCTGCTGACGATCGAACTGTCGCTGATCAAGGACAGCGAGCGGCGAGAAGAGGCCGAACTCGACCGTGCGTTCGCCGACGCGCACGCCGCCATTCTCGCGAGCCTGTTCGACCTGCTCGCCCAGGTGCTCAAGGCGTTGCCGGACGTGCGGCTGACCGAGCGTCCCCGCATGGCCGACTTCGCCCGCGTCCTGGCCGCTGTCGACCACATCACTGGCTGGTCAACGTTGAAGCACTACACCGACGGCGCCCGCAACGCCGTCGCCGACGTGCTGGAAGGCGAGCCGTTCGCCCAGGCCGTGGTCGAGCTGGTGTGCGAGGCCGGGCCGGACGGCGTGAAGCTGACCGCCCAGCAGATCCTGGACACCGTACGCACGCCCGAACGGCTCCCCAAGAAGTGGCCGCGGGACGCCACGCGCGCCGGTGGGCAGCTCAAGCGCCTCGCCCCCGCGCTGCGGACGATCGGTGTCGAGTTCACCGAGAAGCGGGACGGCCGCGGCCGGTTCTACGTGCTGACCGCGAGCGAGGAACTGCGCAACAACCGCGCCGAGAGTCCAGGGATAGAAGGTGCGTCCGAGCGTCACCAGCGTCACCAAACACCCCCGAAAGGCGCCCTGACCAGCGGAAACAATGGTGACGCTGAGCAGGTGACGCTAGCGTCACACGGCCGAGGTTCCGGCGGCGCTGGTGACGCTGGTGACGCTGGCGGTGACGCTGGCCCGATGTCAGCGTCACCACGGCACGGCCGCGCTGACCAGGGCAAACAGGCCCGTGGTGACGCTGATGACGCTAGTGACGCTGAAACGCAGTCACTCTCTAAGGACGCCACGCCTGCACTCGGCACGATCGGGGAGTGCGCCGGTTGCGGGGGGCCGATGCGGATCATCGCGCCCGGCCAGACCTGCCACCCCAATGACAACTGCGAGCGCCAGGCGCGCGACAGGGGGGCGGCATGAGTACCCATGACGACGTCCGCCAGGCCGTAGAGGAGCGCCTCGCCGCCCGCCTCGCCGACGCCGCGCGGCGCAGAGACGGCCGTCGCCGACGTCTCGCCGAACTGTCCGAGCGTCGCCGGTACGGCCTCGCCGCCCGACATGCCGCCAAGCTCGCCCGGACCAACGACATGGAGACGCAGTGACCACCAACAAGCCCGTCGTGGGCTGTGAAGACCTGTTCCCCCACGTGTCGGTGCTGTACGCCCCCGGCACCGCCCTGCACGGCGAAGTGGTGATGAGCCCGCGCGTGATGGGCCTGCTCATCGCCCCGTCCGTCCCCGAGTTCCTGGAGTGGTGGCGCGACAACGAGCAGAGGGTCAAGGACGGGATCAAGGCCGGACGGCTGGAGTTCCCCGCACGCTGGCAGCGCTGGGCCCGCGGCCGGTCCAACGAGCTGCAGGCGCGGTACGGCTCGACCAACGTCGTCGACATCCTCCGGGGCCTGCAACGCGACTACGGCGTACTGCCGCAGGGCGGCCCGCTGTGACGCCCCGCCGAGTCAAGGTCGTCGGAGACCTGTTCCACGGGCGTGTGCCAGACGGCGCCGTCAAAAGTCGAGAACGACCGGATTCGGAATTTCGCGCGTGTGCGCGTGAGCCTTGGCGAGGGGTCCCGGCATCGGGTCCGCTGCCCGTCGCCATGGTGCCCCCCGCCCGCGGCCCATCCGTACACGCTCGCGCCTGCCCGCCTGCCTGCCCCAGCCTGACGACTCTGGAGAGACCAACCATGCGTGGCCAACTCGCGCTGGAGAACGTGACAGCGTTGGTGACGATCGTCCTCACCGACGACCCTGACAACACGCTCGGCGGTGCACTGGACCGTGCGGTTGCCGAGCTGGGCGAGGCGTCGGATGTCGCGCTCGCGTCGGCGGTCGGGTCGGTGGCGGTGGTGCTGCTCGACCGGCTCGCCGGCGCGACGGGCCGGGACCGCGAGGAACTATGGCGGGAGATCGCCCACGGGCTGGCCGTGTGCGAGATCGGGAAGGAGCAAGAGGGATGAGTGACTACCGGGAGCGGCAGCGGCAGCGGCTGGAACTGATGCGCCGGCTCACCGAAAGCAACCGGCGCCATGAGGCGGCCATGGCGCGACTCAACGAGGTCGCCGACCGGCACCAGGCCGTCGCGCGCCGCACCACCGCCCAGCAGCTGCAGGACGCGGGCCTGGCCTACGCCGCGCGGGACCGCCAGGCCGAGGGCGGGCTGTCCGTGGCGGCGAGCATGGAGGCTGCGGGCATGGTGTTCGCCCCGGCCGCCGAACGCGCCGAGGCCGCACGGCTGGAACACGCCGCGCGCCGACGCCGCGCCGACACCGAGACCACCCGGCGGGAACGCCTGTACGCGACCCTGCGGGACATCTACGGCGCCGATGAGGCGGGGCGGATGGTGCGGTGACCCTGCGGCAGAGCGCCCTGCACGAGGCCGCTCACGCTGTCGTCGCCCGGCACTACGGGCTCGCGGTGGTGGAGATCGTGGTGAGCGACCGCGGAAACGGTCACACGCTGCGTGAGGACGGCGGCCCGATGCATGTCCAAGCGGCCATCACCGCGGCTGGTGAGGTCGGTCAGCGGCTCGCCGGCGAGGCGTTCGTTGACCTGTCGTGTGACGACCTGGCCAGCTTCGAGACACGGTTCGGGTTCGGTGCGCTGTGGCGTGCCCAGCAGGACGCACGCCAGGTGCTCACCACACGTCGCGCTGCGTGGCTCGCACTGGCCGCGCGGCTGGAACGCGAACGCGTGATCGTCGTGAGGTGAGCGACACCCGATTTTCTGAATATCCGGCCGCATGGACCCCAACACACAGTCGCCTTTTCTCTCCGTCACGCTGCGTGTCCCGGGACGTCGCCGGTTTCGCTTACGCTGGCCGTAGATCGGCGAGTCCGGCCTGTTGAAGTTCCCCGCATGAGAGGACATCAGATGGACGCAGTGCGTGCCACCAGGGCCCAGCAGGCGGAGCACGAGGGCCGGGGCGTGGAGGTCGCCAGCGCGGCGCGGTCGGCCCCGTTTCCGCGTGAGTGGGGTGTCCCACCGGCTGGTGAGTTCTCCGAGGAGCGGGCGGCGTGGGTGCGCGCTCGGGTCGCTGAGCATGTGGCCTTGCAGGAGCAGCGCCGCCAGGCCGGGAACGCGGCTGCTGGGATGCGGTCCGCTGCTGGCGGTGCGCACGCGCGGCGCATGCGAGCCCTGCACATGAAGCGCCGCTTCGCTCCCTGCGACATGTGATCTCCATCCTGATCATTCACCGTCCCGCCCCGCCCTAAGGAGACCCCCATGACACTGCACACGCCGCTGTGGATGCAGGTCGCTTCTGGTGACACGCCAGTCCAGTACAGCGCCCAGGATGACCGCCTGCTGCTCACGTCGCTGTGGCAGACGGAGGGTGTCACCGCTGGCGGTCTGCAGGTGTCGCAGCGGGCCGCGGGCGCGAACTTCTCGGTGGACATCGCACCGGGACAGGCGGTCATCACTGGCGACGACATGGCCGGGCAGGGCTCGTATCTGGTTCGCTCCGACGCGGTGGAGAACCTCCCCATTCCGGCGCCTCCAGCGTCCGGGAGCCGTACGCATCGGGTGGTGGCGCAGGTCCGTGACAAGCTCTACAACGGCACCTGGACGGGCTATGACTGGGCGCTGATGGTTCTGGAGGACACCGGGTCCGGCACGCCGCCGGTACCGGGGTCGGCATACTCCCTAGCGACGGTGACAGTGACCGCCGGAGACGCGTCGGTGACGAACGCCAACATCCTCGACACGCGGTTCAATGCACTGTCTCAGCCGGGCCGGGCCCGGCTGACAGGGTCGGACGCCGAGCGTCCCGCCGTTCCGCTGCCCTTCGAGGAGATCGCCCGCACCGACAAAGGATGCACGGAGATCTTCATTGACGGCGCGTGGCGTGAGGTGCCGCGCCGAGACGGCGGGGGGTCGGCATGGACGAGCTACACGCCGGCACTCACGGCGACGACCACGAACCCATCGCTGGGTGTCGGGTCCACCCGCTCGGGCCGGTATATCCGCGAGGGGCGCCGTGTGACGGTCCAGGTGGTGTGTCGGTTCGGCAGCTCTGGCATCAACGTCGGTTCCGGCTTCTATGAGATCGCGCTGCCCGTTGCGGCCCGGGTGACGTCTCCTGGGCGCGTCACGGGTACCGGCTACTGCTACGACGATTCGGGCGCCGACTACCGCGACGGCGGGTGCTTCATCAACACGGGCGTCTCGGACAAGGTGCGGATCTCGATTGACTCCGTGGTGGTGAGGAACAACGCGCCGTTCACGTGGGCGTCCAATGACGAGTTCGGGTTCACCCTCGTGTACGAGGCGGCAAGCTGAGACGTCCCCGGCTCTAACGTTCCTTAGGGCCGCCTGACCTGCGATTTTGTGGGCGACCTCAAGATGTCCGTCAGCCAAGCGGAACGATCCGTTACCCTTCCCGCCTCGTGTGTACGGGGCGGACAGGGGGAAACTCCCGCAGATCTGCGGGAGTTTTTTCCCGTCCTCGCACGCACGGGCCGGACCCTGGCCGACCTGCGAAGGGTCCCCGCGTCGTGGGTACCCCTGCGACCCCCTCAAGGTGGGTGCAGGGTCTGCGTCACGATGAACGTCACGCAGGTCAGGGCACCTGCATTGGGATGAGCCCAACCCAGACATGGCGACGCCCCCGCCGCGCGAGGCTGACGGGGGCGTCAGGTGTCAATGGATTGACACCTGCGGCGGCTACTCGGCCCGGCGGGTCCAGTCGTGGCCGACCTCGTTCAGCCGGTCGGCGGCGGCCTGCCAGCGGCCGGTGTCCTTGATCTCGGTGAGCAGCGCGAGCGCTTCGTCGTCGGTGATCTCGTCTTCGATGCCCGCCGCGAAGACGTTGACGAACACGGTCCCGGCCTCTCCGCCGTGACGGCGCTCGACCTCTTGGACAACGCGCAAGACCCGCTCGACCATGCGGTTCGCGCGCTCCTCGAGAGTGGGCTCGGTACGGCCGGTGGGGGGTGGTGAGATGATGCCCATCAGGGCCTCCTCCTGGATCGGCAGGCGGGGGGCGTAGGGCCGCGCCGGCGGTGGTGTCGCCGGGCGCGGCCCGCTTGTTGGTGGGAGCTCTCACGGGGCGCGTGTCGCGGGGTGGCCGACGCCTACCGGTGCCGGTGGTTCTACTGCATGCCGGTCCCCATGCAGGGCTTGCAGGTGACCTTTTCGCACACCTTCGAGCCCGAGACGGTCGAGTACTTGTAGGTGTAGCCGCGGCCGTCGCAGTTGCGGCACTTGGAAACCTCGGTCTTCATGGCTCCTCCTGTGGGGGTGTTCGAGCGTGAGCTGTCTCGCCGGTCCGTGAGGTGGCCGGGCCCCTGGTGGTGGAGGCCCGGCCGGGTGCGGGTCAGCGGCGGTAGTCGCGCGCGTTCTGTTCCCAGATACGCGCCTCGACCTCGGCGTCCTTCAGGGCCTCCCGCAGCGCGGCGGGGTCGCTCTCGCCGTTGGCCAGCATGCGCCGGTACTTGTCGGCCTCCTTGCGGGCCTTGCGGGCCTTCTCGCCGTACTCGCGGGCCTTGCCCTCTCGGCGCTCGCGCTCGGCCTGGCGGTCGGCGTTGCGGTTGCTGAACAGTCCCATGGTGGGTTTCCTTTCGGGTTAGGTGCCGGGCGGCGGGTTAGGTTTCTCACCTCCCGCCCGGCGGGGGCTCATCTTGCGTGTGACCTGCGGAAAGTTAGGTGTGTTAGCCGGGTTAGGCCGGTGAGGCGGGGCCCTCTGAGCGGCCCTGTAGGCGCGTCTGAGCGGGTGCGGGGCCATCTACCTCACTCCCGGCCGTCCGCGTCGTCCGCGGGCTGGGCGACGGCCGTCAGGTCCGCGGCGTACACCCACATCGCCTCCATGTGATCCCAGGCGACGAAGACCCACAGCTGGTATCCGCCCGACGGCGCGCGGTCGAGACGGATCGAGCGGCGGCCCTCGGCGCTGACCGTGCCGCGCCACGACGGGTGCGCGCGGTGCCCTACGGTCGCACCGGGCGGGAACTTGGCGGCGAGTTCCTTGTAGGCCTGCAGGGCGGCCGGCCGGTTGGGGAGACGGGACATCGGTCCCCTCCTTGGTGTTGGTGTGGGCGGTTCAGTTGCTACGAGAACACGCGGTCATCCGGGCCATGTCCGTTGTGGGTGCCGCTGGGGCTCCGTTCTGGGTCCGCGGGCTTCACTCCTCGCGGTCCAGGTCGGCGGTGGAGCGCTGGGCGATGACGCGGCGGACCTCGGCGGGGTCGACCTGCGCCACGTTGCCGGGCCGCGGCACCCGCACGCCCAGCTCGTCCAAGCGCTCGCCGAGCTGCTTGCCGTTGAGCTTGCGGTACGGACCCCAGGCCGGCGCCAGGTCCCGCAGCAGCGACGGCACGTCGGCCAGTCGCACCCGTTCGGAGCCCAGCACCTCGTCAAGGTCGTCGAGCAGGTCCCGGGTCTCGACCTTGGGCGGCTCGGCGTTGGTCTGCACGCGGGTGCGCGGGTCGACCTGGGCGACGGCGCGGGCGATGACGTCGGCGGCGGCGTCCCACCCGGTGTCGTCGTCGACCTTGACGAAGTACCACTTGAGCAGCTCGAACGGCGCGTCGGACACTCCGGTGATCAGGCTGGTGCCGCGGTCGCGGCCGGGCCGCAGCTCGGTCGCGCGGATACCGGCCTGGAACGACCCGTCGCCGAGGAACCCGTCGTTGCTGCGCCAGGTCTTGACGTAGAAGCAGCTGTTCACCGAGACCAGTTCGATGATCTTCGGTGGGATCGCGTCGGCGCGGGACGACTGGGTGTCGAACCCGAGCCAGATGCCGGTCTTGCGGGCCCTGCGCAGGGTCTGGGTGGCGACCTCGGCGGCCTCCTCGCCGTACTCGGCGTGCCCGAACAGCTCGTGACACTCGGAGAACAGGGCGAGGATCGGCCGCAGGTCGGCGTGTTCGGTCGCCAGTTGCCGGGTGACCTTCTTCGCCCCCAGCTCGGCGAGGCGGTCCTCCCGGCGCCCGACCTCGGCGTACAGGTCGTGCAGGGACTGCAGTCCGGCGGCGGCCACGTCGTCGGTGGCGCCGCGGTGGTACCGGGCCAGGCGCGGCTGGTAGGCGTCGAAGTCGCCGTTCCCGGCGAACACATGCACCCACAGTTCCGGCAGCGGGTCCAGCGCCGCCCCCAGCATCACCACGCGGCACGCGTTGCTCTTGCCCTGGCCCATCATCCCGCCCGCGCTGAAGTTGTTCGCCACGATCGGCACGGTGATGACGTCGCCGCGCGGCGACACCCCGGCCGGGACGCCGGTGAACACGTCGGCGGTGCCCTCGTGCAGCAGCGGGTACTCGGGGGCGGCCTTGGACAGCGCCCCGGAGTCGGCCACCCACAGGTCGACCGCACCGGCCGGGCCGGTGCCGACCTTCTCAGCGTCGGCCGGCCACACCTCCACCTCGGCGCGGTGCAGGTTGCGGGCCAGCACGGGCCGCTGGTCGCACACCATCTCCGCCGTCACACCCAACGGCAGTTCGAACACCATGTGATAGCCGCGGCCGTCACGTACCGGCCGGGTGGTGAACTTGGGCAGCCACCCGTCTTTGAACGCCCGCTTCAACTCGGGGATGCGCAGGTGCTGCAGCGCCAGGACCACGGTGTCGGCGGTGACGACGACCCCCGCGGCCTCGTTGTCGGCGTCGCCAGGCGCGGCCAGCCACTGGGGCACCGTCTCGCCCTTACCGGCCCGGTACGCCGCGGCCAGCCACGCCATCGGCGCGACGATGACGGCGCCCACCAGGACGACCTGGGCGAGCACGCCGACCGCGGCGAGCATGTCACCCACGAAGCCCCACCAGGTGCCCCACGTCCACCCACCGTCGCGCATCGCCACCGCGACACCCACGACGACCAGCACGGCGAGCACGATCGCCAGGACCAGGCCGACGACCTGCAGTGCCGCGATGACGGTGCGGGGCGCCGATCCGATCCGGTCCCACCTGTCAGCCTTGGCGGCCCGGTACTTGTCCACCCACTCGGCGAGGCGCTCGGGGTCGCCGGCGGCGCGGGCCGCGCGAATCTGCTCGCGATAGGTCGAGTAGGTGGCGGCGCCGACCAGGCGGCGGACCCACACGGCGTGCCCACGACCGACCGTCCATCCGGCCCGCAGCGCCGTCTGCGTCACCGCCCACGCCACGTCGTCGGCAGGCCGGTCCGCCCACGGCACGAGCGGCCGCGACGGACGCTCGGCCACCTCGCCGCCGGGGGCCTGGTCCTGCCCGTCGTCAACGATCTCGCCCTCGTAGACGACGTTCTCAACCTCGGCGGAGTCGGCGGGCACCACTTCCCCGCCCGGGGTGTCGGCGTCGGCCGCGGCGCGCCGGCGCTTGTCCAGCGACACCACCTCGGCCGTGTGGTCGTCGGGGAATGCCATGCTGGTATCTCCTCTGTGAGGGGCCCGGCCGGGGCGGACCGTCGCATGGGGCCCCGGCCGGGCATGGGGTCTACTTGCTGGGCTTGCTGATGACGGCGCCGCCCGGCACCCGGACGGCCTTGGTCCCGTCGGCGTCGCGGTGCACCACGTGCCGCCCGTCGCGGTCGCAGGTCACCGTCTCCTCGCCGTCGCGGCTGGTGAACTTGGCGCCGCACTTGCTGTCGCTGCTGGCCATGGCTGATCTCCTTCGTGGGTTGGCCGGGCGGGGCCGTCCCCGCCCGGGGGTCGGTGGCTACTTGGTGGCGGTGGGGGGCAGCGCCCGGCACTGGGCGGCGTGCTCGTTGGCGGCCTCGCGGACCCGCTGCAGCGTCCGGGGCCGGTCGTGGGGCATCATCTCGACGCTGCTGCCGGACACGCCGCACTCGCACTCCCAGGCGTGGCCGTAGCGCTCGGAGCCGAACTCGGACTCGGAGTCGTAGGCGTAGCGGGTGGTGTGCTCGCGGATGGTCACGATCGCGCCGCACAGGCCCCGGTAGCGGGGCAGTGTCGTGGTGGTGCTGGCCATGGGTGATCTCCTTCGTGTTGGTGCCGGTCAGGTGGTCACTTGGTCCGCTTGGCACACTCGCCGCAGTTGGGCGAGTAGCCGGTGAAGTGGCGGCGGCACAGCTTGATCTGCTCGCCGCGCAGGTTGCAGACAGGGCAGCGGCGGCTGCCTCCGTAATGCATCTGCCAGCAGTGGGGGCACTGGTAGGGCTGGGACTTCACCGCACACCCCCGCGCAGCGCGTCGCGGACGGCGCGGGCGGTGTCCATCCCGCACCGCAGCGCCTGCCGCAGCGCGTTCGCCGACGGCTCGGCGGGCAGCTCCCCGGCTGCGATGAGGCCGCGGGCCCGCTCGGTCAACTCGGCCACGTCGACCCGTACGGGCGGGTTACCGGCCGCCCGGTCGGCGGGCGCGTTGTCCCTGTACGTAGGGGCAGTAAGGCCACCGGTAGGCCCGTGGTCCAGCCGGGTGAACGCGGCGAGGATGATCGGGAGGGCGGTGACGACCGCGACCGCCACGACCGGGCCGAGGATGTGCAGCACCAGCCGCGACACCGAGAACTCGGCGGCCACCCACGGCAGGTACGGCCAGGCGTTCATTCCGACCGTCAGCCCCAGGAACAGCCATTCGATCCGGTTGAGCGTGCGGGACTCGATCGGCTGCCCACGAACGCCCATGTAGGACTTCGCGCCTACCACCACCAGGAGCGCCAGCGACATGAACGGCTCGACGCACCAGGCGAACAGCCACTCCGGTGACCACGACTCGGCGTCGCCGGCGGCGAACTTCTGGACACCGGCCGTGCTCCAGGCCAGCGCCAGCGCGAGCGCCAGCATCGCCGCGGTGACCAGCACCCGCCGCATCCGCGCGGCCTGCCACGCCCGCATGGCGGGGTCCTGGCCGAGCCGGTGCAGCCGCGCGGCCTCGTGCGCCTTCTTGCGCCGCTTGCGGACCTTGGGCGTGTCGAGCGTGAGGGGCGTGTCGTCGTCCTGCAGCTCGGCGAGGCGGTGCGACTCGGCGACCTCGGCCCGCAGGCGCCGCACCCGCCGGGTTTCCCCGGACGGCACGTCCTGCAGCTCGTTGCCGTCGTCGGCGTGCTCCTGGGCGGTGGTGGCGTCGCCGACCTCGGCCAGGTGCCGCTCCAGGGCCGCGATGCCCTGCTCGATGTCGTCGGGGTCCGGCCCACCCGCCGCGGGGATCTGCGTGTTCACCGCGGCACCCCCGTCCCGGCCGGGCCGCCGGCCGCCGCGTGCAGCGGACGCGCCGCCACCTCGGCCAGCCAGTCCAGCGCCAGCGCCGTACCGGCCAGCGGCAGCGCCACCAGCCGCAGCAGCAGCACCGCCAGCGCCAGGCCCAGCACGGCCAGCACCGCCAGCGCCCCGGCGTCCCGCAGCATCTCCGCCGTCGTCATGCCGCACCCCCGATGCACGAGATCAGGGCCGCGACGAACAGGAACGCGATGTGCCACGACTGGTCGAGCGCGTAGGCGCCGGTCCCGGCCGGGGCCGCCACGCCGTCACCGAGCCGCACGAACTCGCCCTTGCCGACCCGCTCGGCCAGCGCCGCCAGGGTGACGCGCCGGTCCGCCCAGTAGTGCGAGGCGGCGTCAACCGCCAGGCCGGCCGCAACCGCCCACGGCGACAGCGCCAGGTCCAGCACCATCAGGGCCAGGCCCAACGTGATGAGCTTGGTCGCGGTGAGCGTGGCGACGTGCCGCATGCATGCCCACCGGCCCGGCCACCCGGCCGCACCCTTACCGAGCGCCTGGCCGCTGGTCTGCACCCAGTGGTCACCGACCTCGTGCGCCACGTACAGGGCGACGAACACGACCGCGAACACCGCCGGGGACGCGCCTATCACTGGCCCCCCTCCTCGCGGTTGGGCGGGGCCCAGTCCCACAGCGGCTGGTAGTAGCCGTCGCCGTGGCACGAGGGGCAGGTCTCGCCGTCGTCAACGCCGGTGCCGTCGCAGCGCAGGCACCGCGGCAGGGGCGGCGCCGTGGCGGTCGGGTACGTCACCGGCAGGTCGTCGGCGGTCTTGGCGATCGCCCGCACCGCGGCGCGTGCGTGCCGCGCCACCTCCCGCGGGTCCACGTCGTCCTCCTCGGCCATCTCGGCGAGGCCGCCCAGCACGCCCCGCAGCTGCGCGGCGCGGCTGGCGATGAGCTCGCATCGCTGCGGCCACGCACCGGGCGCCGCCGACGGCACGTCGAGCAGGGCACGGACGGCGGCGGCCAGCGCCACCAGGTCGGGGGCGCTCACTTCTTGCCGCCCTTCTGCTGCGCGTCGTAGGCGTCCCGCACCGACTGCGGCTCACCCTGCGGCCAGGTGGACGACTTGCCGTCCGTCGCCGACTTGCCGTCGGCGTAGATCACGTGTGAGATGAACATGGGTTCGGACCTCCTGCGTCCGGATCAAGGCCCTCGTCAGGCGGTGGACTCGCCGGGCGGGGGCCGTCTTGCGTTTGACCCCAGGGCCTTGCCTCTGGTGTACGTACACCGTAGCCTCTGGTGTACGTACACCGCAAGGGAGTCACGTTGAGATCTGTACGTACACCTGAAACGATCAGGCGTGTGCCGAACAAGCCCAGAACCCAGCACCGGTCCATCCGGATTGACGATGCCGAGTGGGAGGATGCCGAAGCCGCTACGGCGATGATGGGCACCGACCGCGCCAAAGTGATCAACCAGTTCTTGCGCTGGTACCTCCGCAGGCCCGGGGCAAAGCTGCCCGACCGGCCGGCGGTCACGGACTGGTCCTCCGGTCGCGCCTCCGACGATCCCGCCTAGCCGAAGCTCCAGTTCCGCGCCAGTTCCGCCAGAGCTTCGGAGACGGCCGGAATCAGTCGGAAGCGTTGAGCAGAGAAATGCCAGGTCAGTCAGCGTGTCGCGGCCATTACTGCAGGCAGCGGAACCCGTGGCGAAAGTTCGAGCTCTACTACGACGTCTGATCGGGCGTCGCGGTACCCGCGGGGCTGCCTGACGGCATCATCCACGGGACGTCGACAAGCGAGAGGCCGCCCGGCCGCCTGTCCGTTCTGGGCAGGGGCGGGGCGGCCTTTCGCATGCGCTCGCCCGCCGCGGCGGCACTGTGCGCGACCACGGTGCTGACCGCGGCCGCGTCGCTCACCGGGTGACAGCTCCCTGGCCCGTGAGAGCCAGGCGTCTTCGGGCGGCGACGGGGAGTGACCGCCCGGCCTACCCTGAATCCGTCACCGGCCGGACGCACGAGGCCGCGGCGGGACGTACCGGGCACCACGTCCGGCGACGGGCGACCAGCGCGCCCGCCCCGGCCGGTACCGGCGGCCGTCCGAGCCGTACCGGCGCGCCGACGGCGTCCGGCCCGAGCTTGGGAGGCGAGCGATGGCCGCAGTCCCCGCCGTGCAGGTGTACGGCGTGCCCCTGGACGGCTTCGGCGGCGCGGACGACGACGCCAGGCTCAAGGCCGCCATGGCGTACGCGGCCGCGCAGACCAGGCCGCCGGCGATCGTTCTGGCCAACCGGGCGCACACGTTCGACGGCGGTCCCTACCCGTACTACGACGGCTTCCGGCTCGTCGGCTCCCTCGGCACCATCGAGCGCGAGTTCGCCTCCACGGGGCCGCAGTGCGTCGCGACCGTCGGCGGCCGCGCGCTGTTCTCGGTGCCCGCCGGGGGCGTGAAGAACATGTTCGTCACCGGCGTGCAGTTCCGCGCCGCGTCCGGCGGCGTGCACTTCCAGACCCCGGTCACCGACTTCGCCGGCGGCCCGGTCGTCCAGGACGCCGACTTCCGCGGCCTGGCCTGGGTGGGGTTCAGGACCGTGATGCACGCCCGGCACGTGCGGTGCGGCATCGAGCGGGTCTACATCAACAACGGCACCGACACCCAGCTCAAGCTCGCCGGGTCCGACAACTACTACTTCGTCGAGGGCAAGTCGTTCATGTCGGCGCACGATTTGACGGCGTCGATGTTCTACATCTGGTTCCCGCACATGTCCCGCACGCAGGTCGGCCCGCTCTACCTCACCCCCGAGGTCGCCACCGGGGTGCGCGTCGACGGGTCGTACGGGAACCTGGTGTTCACCGGCACCCTGTTCGACTGCACGGGCCGCAACGCCTCCACCGCCTGCCAGGGCGCCGCCGTCCTGATCACGGGGGGCAAGGGGATGGTGTTCCGCGACTGCTGGTTCTTCAACAACGCCGTCAATCCCGCCGCGACCGGCCGGAGCCCCGCCGACAGGGGCCAGGTGTTCATCCGCGGGTCGGCGGGCGAGATCCTGTTCGACGGCTGCCAGTTCAACGGCGGCGCCGCGCAGACCCTGCACACCCCGTCCGGGACCCCCGCCGTCTACGCCGCCGCCGGTGTGACGAGAATCAAGGTGGCCAATCCGCTCGCCCCCAACAACGGCACCAAGCTGCTGCAACACCAGTCCGCCGGGATCATCTCGAAGTACGGCGCGGACGACTGGACCCTGAAGGTCGCGTAAGTCCGGTGTCGGGGGAACATTCGAGTCGCTGACCATGTTCCGCCGACGGGCGGCCCGGCGGCCGCCCCGGCGACACGACGATCAAAGGGGATCAGATGGCCACGGTGAGGGTCCAGCGCACCGGCGACGGTTTCGAGGCGGTCAACGACCGCAGGGCGCGGGTCGCGGTCGACGGCTCCGGGGAGACGCCGGGCGCGTTCACGCCCGTCGAGCTGCTGCTGGCCGCGCTGGGCGGCTGCGAGCTGGTCACCGTGGAGCCGCTGACCGCCAAGCGCGGGCACCGGCTGGCGCGGCTGGCCGCCACCGTCCACGCCGACAAGGTCGCCACCAGCAGGCTGGGCACGATCACCATCAGCTACGAGGTGGAGCTGCCCGAGGGCGACGAGAAGGCCGCCGAGGTGTTCGAGGCCGTGGCCCGCAGGGTGCACAAGAGCTACTGCACGGTCGGCAACGCGCTCAAGGAGCCGATGACCGTGGAGCAGGTGCTGCCCGGGACGTCCGGGGAGAGCGACTCCGCCTAGCATCCCCCGGCCCGGACGCGGGGGACGATCGCGCCCGTTCATCAGGGACACCCCTGAGATTCATCCGGGGAACTCCGCGCACCCTCCCCCCAAAGGTCCGAAGCCCCGTCAGGGACGTACTACTCAAGTCTGAGAAGAAGACCATTCGTCCCGGTGATCTCAAATGATGGACCCGCGGCAAGGATAGGCGGCATGGCCCAAACCGCCCCCACGGCCACCCCCAGCCGGTTCGCACCCCCCGGCCGCGTCACGGCGCGGCCCCGGGCGGGGGCCGTGGGGTCGCTCGCGCCGTCGGTGTGGCGCGAGCTGGCGCTGATCGTGCTGTTCTACACGGCATATACGCTCACGAGGCTGATCCTGGTTCAGGACGGCACGGGGCCGGCGTTCACCCACGCCGACCAGATCCTGGCGTTCGAGCGGTCCCTGGGCATCGACGTCGAGCTGGGCCTCAACCGGATGCTGCTGGAGGTCCCCTGGCTGGCGCGCGCCGCCAACGTCTTCTACGCCACCGCCCACTTCGCGGTGACACTGGGCGTCGTCGTCTGGGTGTACCGGCGGCACCCCGCCCACTACCGGTGGCTGCGCACGGGCATCATGACGGCCACGGGCGCGGCGCTGCTGGGGTTCTGGCTGTACCCGCTGGCACCGCCGCGGTTCCTGGAGCACGAGGGGTTCGTGGACCCGGTGACGGCCCTGCACTCGATGGGGCTGTACGCCAGCGACGCGTCCGGCACGCTGACCAACCAGTACGCGGCCATGCCGTCGATGCACGCGGGATGGGCGCTGTGGTGCGGGTTCGTGCTGGTGCGGCTGGCCGCCCGCCGATGGGTGCGGGCGCTCGGCGTCGTCTATCCGGCCACGACGGTGGCCGTCATCCTGGCCACCGCCAACCACTACGTGCTGGACGCGGTGGCGGGCATCGCGTTGACCGCGGCCGCCCTGTACGCGTCCTGGCTGCTGTACCGCCGCACGCGACCGGAGCGGACGCGGCGGGCGGAGACCGTGGAGACCGCGGTGGCCGAGCGGCGGGCGGAGGCACAACTTCATGCGAAGGCGAGGCGGCGCGGACGGTCCGCGCCCGGACGGCGGACGGACGGCGACACCTGCGGTACGAACCCGGACACCGGGGATACGGGCGACACGCCCCTCCATTCCGGCAAGTCCGCACGTGCGCGGTGATCGGGCCTCTGGGATTCTGGGGCTCATGCCCACGACGGACGACGCGCCGGGGCAGTCCTCCCCGGACGGCGCCGTCGCGCGACGCCGGGCGCGTCGTCCCCGGCTGTGGCCGGAGCTGCTGCTGATCGCGATCTGCTACGGCTGCTACTCCATGGTCCGCAACCTGGTGCCGACCGACCACGCCACCGCCGCGCACCGGGCGCAGGAGATCCTCAGCCTCGAGTACGACCTGAACCTCGACATCGAGTACACGCTGAACCGGCTGTTCGTCGACCAGGCCTGGCTGGCGATCCCGGCGAACTACTTCTACGCCACGATGCACTTCGCCGTGACGATCGGGGTCCTGGTGTGGCTGTACGCGCGGCACCCGGACCGGTACGCGACCTACCGCACGGTCCTGTTCGCCACGACGATGGTGGGGCTGGTCGGCTTCTGGCTGTATCCGCTGGCGCCGCCGCGCATGCTGCCCGGCTTCACCGACACGGTGATCAGCTTCGGGACGTGGGGCATCTACGGCTCCTCGCCGATGGCGTCGATGTCCAACCAGTACGCGGCGATGCCGTCGATGCACACGGCGTGGGCGCTGTGGTGCGCGGTCACGGTGATCGGCGTGGCCGGGCGGCGGCGTCCCTGGACGGTGCCGGTGGCCGCGCTGTACCCGACCGTCACCATCTTCGTGATCATGGGGACCGCGAACCACTACCTGCTGGACGCCGTCGGCGGAGCGGTCGCACTGGCCTGCGGCTTCGCCCTCGGCCACGGCGCCTTCCGGGCCTTCGCCGTCCTCGTCCCCGCCCGCACCACCAGCCAGTCCTCAACCCCTTAGCCGGCGTATTTCCGCGGGGGGACGCCCCCCGGGGACGCCGGTCAGTCCGCGTCATAGAAGACCCTTTCCACGACGGCGCGGGCGCGGCGGGCGTGGCGGCGGTAGTCCTCCAGCAGGTCGCCGGTGCCGGGGTAGCCGAGCATGCGGCTGACGGCGCTGCGCTCGTGGTGGTGGTCGGTCGGCAGCACGTCCGAGGCGCGGCCGCGCACCAGCATGATCGCGTTGCGCAGGCGGGTGGCGAGCTGCCAGGCGTCCGCCAGCACCTCGGCGTCGGCGGGGGCGAGCAGGTTCTCGGCGGCGGCCGCCTCCAGGGTCGCGAGGGTGCGGGTGGTGCGCAGCGCGGGCACGTCGTGGGCGTGGCGCAGCTGCAGCAGCTGGGCGACCCACTCGACGTCCGACAGCCCGCCGGGGCCGAGCTTGATGTGCAGGCGCCGTTCCACGCCGCGCGGCAGCCGCTCGGACTCCATGCGGGCCTTCAGCCGCCGGATCTGCCGGACGGCGTCGTCGCCGATGCCGCCCTCGGGCCAGCGCACCGGGTCGACGACGGCGTGGAAGCGTTCGCACAGCCCCCGGTCCCCGATGGTGGCGTGGGCGCGCAGCAGGGCCTGGCTCTCCCACGGCTCCGACCAGCGGGCGTAGTAGGCCGCGTAGGAGGCCAGCGTGCGCACCAGCGGCCCCTGGCGGCCCTCGGGGCGCAGGTCGGGGTCGATCTCCAGCGGCGGGTCGGGGGCGGGCAGCGCCAGCAGGCGGCGCATCTCCTCGGCGACGGCGTGCGCGGCCGAGTGCGCGTCGCGTTCGTCGGCGCCGGGCGGCGGATCGTGGACGAACATCACGTCGGCGTCGCTGCCGTAGCCGAGCTCGTGCCCGCCGAAGCGGCCCATCGCCACCACGGCGATCCGGGTGGGCAGCGGCCCCCGCCGCTCCATCTCGATCTTGTTGACGGCGGCCTGCAGCGCGGCCTCGACGGTGACGGTGGCGATGTCGGACAGCGCCTCCCCGACGGCGCGCACGTCGGCCAGGTCGAGCAGGTCGGCGACGGCCACGCGGAACAGCTCGCGGCGGCGCAACCCGCGCACGACGGCGACGGCCTCCTCGGCGGGCAGCGCCGCGCCGGCCCCGGCGCCGGGCCCGGTGGCCGACTCGGGGTCGGCGTGGCGGCGCACGGCGGCCAGCGCCTCGGCGCGCAGCGGGCCGTACGGGCGCGGCGCCAGCTCGGCGTCGCCGACCAGCATGGTCACCGCCTCGGGGGCGCGCAGCAGCAGGTCGGTGGCGTACCGGCTGGAGCCGAGCACCCACGCCATGCGCTCGGCGACGGTCACCTCGTCGCGCAGCAGCCGCAGGTACCAGGGGGTGGTGCCGAGGGCGTCGCTGACGCGGCGGAAGCCGAGCAGGCCCGCGTCGGGGTCGGGGGCGTCGGCGAACCAGCCGAGCATGACCGGCAGCAGCGTGCGCTGGATGGCGGCGCGCCGCGACACCCCGGCCGTCAGCGCCTCGATGTGCCGGAGCGCGCCCGCCGGGTCGGCGTAGCCGAGCGCCTCCAGGCGGGTGCGGGCGGCCTCGGGGGTGAGGCGGGCCTCGGGCCCGGGGAGGCGGGCCACGGCGCGCAGCAGCGGCCGGTAGAACAGCTTCTCGTGCAGGCGCCGCACCTCGCGGGCGTGGCGCCGCCACAGCGCGGTGAACTCGCCGACCGGATCGGTGCGCAGGCCGAGGGCGCGGCCGAGGCGGCGCAGGTCGGCCGGGTCGTCGGGGACCACGTGGGTGCGGCGCAGCCGGTGCAGCTGGACGAGGTGCTCGACGCGGCGCAGGAACCGGTACGCGGCGGCGAGCGCGGCGGCGTCGTCGCGGCCCACGTACCCGCCCTGCGACAGCGCGGTCAGCGCCTCCAGGGTGCCGCGGCCGCGCAGCGTCTCGTCGGCGCGGCCGTGCACGAGCTGCAGCAGCTGCACCGCGAACTCGACGTCGCGCAGCCCGCCGGGGCCGAGCTTCAACTCGCGGTCTGCGGCGGGGTCGCGGCGGTTGAGGTGGGCCTCGACGCGGCGGCGCATCGACTGCACGTCCTCGACGAACCCCTCCCCCGCCGCGGCCTTCCACACCAGCGGGTTGATCATGTCGAGGTAGCGGGCGCCGAGGTCGGGGTCCCCGGCGACGGGACGGGCCTTGAGCAGCGCCTGGAACTCCCAGGTCTTGGCCCAGCGCTCGTAGTAGGCGCGGTGGCTGGCGGGCGAGCGCACCAGCGGCCCCGCCTTGCCCTCGGGACGCAGCGCCGCGTCCACCTCCCACAGCGCGCCCTCGACGGTGTGCGCCGAGCAGGCCCGCATCATGGCCGAGGCCAGGCGGGTGGCGGCGCGCAGGGCGGCGTCCTCGGGGTGGCCGTCGCGCGGCTCCGCCACGAAGATCACGTCGACGTCGCTGACGTAGTTGAGCTCGCGGCCGCCGCACTTGCCCATGCCGATCACGGCCAGCCGGCAGGCGGTGTGCTCGGGCACCTCGGCGCGCGCCACGGCCAGGCCCGCCTGCAGCGCCGCGGCGGCCAGGTCGGCCAGCTCGGCGGCGACCTCGGCGACGTCGGCGGCGCCGGTCAGGTCGCGGCCCGCCAGGCACAGCAGCCGCCGCCGGTAGGCCACGCGCAGCGCCACCAGCGTCTCGGGGGAGGCGTCGCGGGCGACGGGCTCGGCGGCGTGCGGATCGGCGCCCACGGCGTCGAGCAGGGCGGTCCGCGGATCCGTTTGGACCGATCCATCGTCCCGGAGCGCCCGCCAGTGCCCGGGGTGGCGGCCGAGGTGGTCGGCGAACGCGGCGCTGACCCCCAGCACCGCCAGCAGCCGTTCGCGGACGGGCCGCTCGTGCTCCAGCGCCGCGCGCAGCTCGCGGTCGCCGGACGCGGCGGTCAGCAGCCGCAGCAGGCCGTCGAGAGCGAGGTCCGGGTCGGCCGTGGCGCCCAGGCCGTCCAGCAGGTCGTCGCCGAGCGGGACGCCGGCATCCTCGGCCTCACGCAGCAGCCGTTCGGCCCGTCCCGCTTCGTTGAATCCGAGCCTCGCCAGCCGCCCCGGCAGAGAGGGACGGCGGTCGGGTGTCCACGGCACGCTCACGAACTCACGTTAAACCGAATGCGCCCCATGGCACTCCCCAAGCGCCCACCCGGACATCTCGATTCCGTCTCCGGGACGCGGCCGGAAAAGGGCGCTCAGAGAATGGCGATCAGGCGGCGGCGTTCGTACTCGGTGACCTGGCGGCGGTAGTCCTCCCACTCCTGGCGCTTGTTGCGCAGGAAGAAGTCGAAGGTGTGCTCGCCGAGCACGTCGGCCATCAGCTCGCTGCGCTCCATCGCGTGGATGGCCTCGTCCAGGCTCTGCGGCAGCGGGCGGATGCCCATGGCGCGCCGCTCGGCCGGGGTGAGCGCCCACACGTCGTCCTCGGCGCCCGGCGGCAGCTCGTAGCCCTGCTCGATGCCCTTCAGCCCGGCGCCGAGGATGGCCGCGAACGCCAGGTAGGGGTTGCAGGCCGAGTCCAGCGAGCGGAACTCGATGCGGGTGGAGTGGCCCTTGTGCGGCTTGTACATCGGCACCCGCACCAGCGCCGAGCGGTTGTTGTGGCCCCAGCAGATGTACGGCGGGGCCTCGCCGCCGGCGCCCGCGGTGGAGCCGACGCCGCCCCACAGCCGCTTGTAGGAGTTGACCCACTGGTTGCACACGGCGGTGATCTCGGCGGAGTGCCGCAGCACGCCCGCGATGAACGCGCGGCCCACCTTGGACAGCTGGAACTCGGCGCCCGGCTCGTAGAAGGCGTTGCGGTCGCCCTCGAACAGCGACATGTGGGTGTGCATGCCCGAGCCGGGGTGGTCGGTGAACGGCTTGGGCATGAACGTGGCGTACACCCCCTGCTCCAGCGCGACCTCCTTCATCACCAGCCGGAACGTCATGATGTTGTCGGCGGTGGTGAGCGCGTCGGCGTAGCGCAGGTCGATCTCCTGCTGGCCGGGGGCGTTCTCGTGGTGGCTGAACTCCACCGAGATGCCCATGGCCTCCAGCATCATGATCGCGTTGCGCCGGAAGTCGTGCGCGGCGCTGTGCGGGGTGTGGTCGAAGTAGCCCCCGGCGTCCACCGGGTCGGGCTCGCGGCCGTCGTCGGGCCGGTCGCGCAGCAGGAAGAACTCGATCTCGGGGTGGGTGTAGAAGGTGAAGCCGAGGTCGGCGGCCCGGGCCAGGGCGCGCTTGAGCACGTAGCGCGGGTCGGCGAAGCTGGGGGTGCCGTCCGGCATGAGGATGTCGCAGAACATGCGGGCCACGCCGGGCGACTCGCTGCGCCAGGGCAGGACCTGGAAGGTGGACGGGTCCGGCTTGGCGATCATGTCGGCCTCGTAGACGCGGGCGAAGCCCTCCACGGCCGACCCGTCGAAGCCGATGCCCTCGTCGAAGGCGCCTTCCAGCTCGGCGGGGGCGACCGCGACGGACTTCAGGAACCCGAGCACGTCGGTGAACCACAGCCGGATGAAGCGGATGTCGCGCTCCTCCAGGGTGCGGAGCACGAACTCCTGCTGACGGTCCAAAGCCTTACTCCCTCATGAGCTTGCCCGACTGCCCGGTCCATGCCCGCGCCCGGGGTTGCTTTAACGGGCGTTTGCACTGGTGCCGACAGGTCCGGGACTTTGCAGTATGCCTCGCCGCTGTTTCGACGACGTTACGGGACGAGCCGCGGAGCCGTCCCGGGAGCAAACCGCGCATATGCCCCGCATATGCCCTGTTCGCTCCACTGTGCCACATGACCCGAGCACCCGTCACAACGGCGCCGGAGGTCACCTGGAGGCGCCGCCGGACCGGTCGTCGCCGCCCGCCTTCGGCACGGGGCCGATCCACTTGCGGTACATCCGCTCGTAGGTGCCGTCCGCCCTGGCCTGGTCGATCACCTGGTCGATCAGCCGGACCAGCGCGCGGTTGCGGTTCTTGCGCACCCAGAAGCCGTACCGCTCGCCGGTGCGGGGGGTGGCGACGATCTCCATGCCGGAGCCGGCCGGGGGCCGCAGCAGGTTCCGGGCGACGGGGTAGTCCAGCACGACCGCGTCGACCTTCCCGGCGCGCAGGCCGTTCAGCGCGGCCTGCGGGTCGTCGTACGACCGGGGGTCGAAGTCCCTGTCCTTGACGTACTGTTCGCCGGCGGTGGACGACTGCGCGCCGAGCCTGAGGCCGCCCGCCTCGACCTCCTCCAGCGAGCCGATCCCGCCGCCCTTCCTGGCCACCAGCGCCAGGGCGGCGTCGAAGTAGGGCTTGGAGGCGTCCATGCTGGCGGTGCGCTCGGGGGTGATGGCCATGGCGCCCATGACGACGTCGCACCTGCGGGCCTCGAGCGCCTCGCCGTTCGTCATCGTCGCGAACGGGACCTCGACGACGCGCTGGGTCACGCCGAGCCGCCTGGCCACGAGGTCGAGCATCTCGACGTCGAACCCGACCACCCTGCCGCCCCGCTCCGTCTGGAAGGGCGGATGGGGCAGGTGCGCGCACGAGGTGAGACGCCCCTTCCCGACCAGCTTCACACCCTGCACGGTGGCACCGTCGCCGCCGCACGCCGCGGCGGCCAGCGCCAGCGCGGCCAGCACCGCGCCGAGAACCGGACGCCGAGGGGATGCTCCGGACACTCTTCCTCCCGCTGTTCACTTTTCTCCCGCGCACGTCTCCCGCGCGTCTTCCGCGTACGCGAGGGACCGCACGCGGGAGAAATATGCCATGCCGGATCCGCGCGGGTGTCTCGTCGGCGGATCCCGCCCCGGGGCGCGGAGGTCCGAACGCCCCCAAGGCCCCGTTTTGGGGCTCCGGTGGCCGCCGCTCATCCGCTTTTCCGGAGATTTGACGTTGCGATCATGGCCCGCAATAACCGCTGATCAATAGCGTGGGACCCGTCGTGGACGCATCACTCCTGCTCTCGCTGACCGACCGGGTGGCCGTGCTGGCCACCCCGTCGGCCATGCACCCGGACGCCTGGCCGCTGGGCGAACGGGTGGACGGCTGGGCGCGCGGACGCGGGCTGATCCTGGGCGACCCGGACGGCTCGCCACTGGGCCGCGGCCGCTTCGAACGGCTGGCCGCCCGCGTGTTCCCCACCGCCGACCTCGACCGGGTCGACCTGTTCGCACGCTGGCTGACGTGGGCGTTCGCGCTGGACGACACGCTCGACCAGGAGCCGCTGGCGGGCAGCGCCACCGCCGTGCACGAGCTGTACGAGGATCTGCTGCGCGCCATGCGGCTCGGGCACGCCCGTCCCGGGGCCCGTCCCCTGGAGACCACGCTGGTCGAGCTGTGGGACGTCACCGCCACCCGGATGGACCGCGAGTGGCGGCGCCGGTTCATGCTGCACATGGAGGCGCACCGCACCGGCTGCGCCCAGGAGGCGGTCAACCGCCGCACCGGCCGGGTGCCTGCCCCGCGCGAGTACGCGGGGTTGCGCCGCCGGGCCGCCGCGCCGTTCCTGTACGACCTGGTCGAGCCGGTGCTGGGCGTGGTGCTGGCGGACCGGCTGACGACCTCGCCGCAGTGGGTGATCCTGTCCGAGGGCGTCGCCGACGTCGTCGCCTGGTCGAACGACATCGCCTCGTTCACCATGGAGGACGCCCGCCAGGACGCGCACAACCTGGTCGCCGTGATGTGCCAGACGCACGGGTGCCGGCCGCGCGAGGGCGCCAGGCTGGTGCTCGACCGCATCGTCGAGCGGCTGGACGAGGTGCAGGAGGCGGTGCGCGTGCTGCCCGCCACGATGGACCGCCTGGAACTGTCCCCTGAACAGCGCCAGACGGCCTCGCAGATCGCGCGGGTGCTGCTGGGCACCCCGCGCGCGCACGTGGACTGGCTCACCGAGTCGGGCCGCTACAACGCCTCCGCCGACGCGGTGGCGACCGCGTCGGGGCGGCGTCCGCCCGGCCTGGACACTCTGTCGCACCTGCGTCCCTAGCCGTTCGTGCTCTGCGCCGTGGCGGTCTGCGCCAGCGCGTCGCCGGACGGGGTGCGGGTGTAGAGGACGCGGCGTCCCACCCGGTGGCCGGCGACCAGGCCGCAGGCGCGCAGCACGCCGAGGTGCTGGCTCACCGCTCCGGGGGTGACGCCCAGGCGGCGTGACAGTTCGGTCGTCGACGCCGGGGACGCCAGGACGGTCAGCAGTTGCGCGCGGCGGCGGCCGATGAGCGCGGCCAGGGCGTCGGGTGGTGCGGCCGGGGCGGTCTCCCACAGCGTTCCCACGCCCGACACGGGGTAGCCCAGCATCGGCTGGTAGGGCGGGACCATCACCGACACCCAGGGCCACACGAACACGCTCGGCACGAGAAGCAGCCCCCGTCCGCCCAGGGCGCCCCGGAACTCCCAGTCCCGGTCGATGGCGAGCGTGCCGGCCCGCCAGCGGACGGCGTCGTGCAGCCCCGCGAACAGCCCTTCCGCGCCGTGGGCCGCCTGGGCGCGCGTACGGCGCAGCACGTCGGCCTCCAGCAGGTCGCGGATCGCGTCCCAGTACGGCTCGATCGCGGCCTTCCAGTAGCGGTCGAGCAGGTCGGTGAGGGTTTCGAGGGTGCGTTCCGGGGCGGCGGCCATGGCCAGGCGCTCGGGCCCCAGGACACCGCCGCGTTCCACCCAGCACAGCTCCTTGGCGACGACGTCGGGCGGCGTGGAGCGGACGGTCTCCAGTTCGGTGCCGAAGTCGGGCAGGGGCGACTCGGGCGGCGGGGTCAGGAAGTCGGGGATGTAGCCGTGCCGCGGCACCAGCGCGCGCAGCGGCATCAGGTCGAGTTCGCGCAGGCGCGGGCGCACGGCGCGCATCCAGGGCAGGTGCAGGGCGTGCGCGGACGGGTCGGCCAGGACGCGGACGCTGCGCACGAGCTCCCACAGCGGTGAGAACGCGAACCGCACCCGGGCCACGTCGTCGGGCCCGAACACGAACTCGATCATTTAGCCCAGCCTAAATCAGTACCGGCGGGCGTCGCCGGTCCGGACCATCGTCGTGTGACAGCAGTGGACCAGCCGACCTCGCCTGTACCCGCCCCCGCCTCCGGCCGTGCGGCCGCGTTCCTGCGGCCCCGTCTGGGCGGCATGCCGCGCCCGTTCTGGGTGCTGTGGACCGGGACGCTCCTCAACCGCCTCGGCACCATGGTCGAGCCCTACCTCGGCCTTTACCTGACCACGGCGCGCGACCTGTCGCTGCGGCAGGCGGGCGTGGTGCTGGCGGTGCTCGGGCTCGGCACGGTGGCCGGGCAGCTCGCGGGCGGCGCGCTGGCCGACCGGATCGGACGCCGCGCCACCCTCACCCTGGCCACGCTGGCCGCCGGGGCCGGGCTGCTGGCGCTGGGCCACGCGCAGGGCATGCCCGCGATCACCGCGGCCGCGCTGGTCACCGGGATGGCGCTGGACATGTGGCGGCCCGCGTCCGCGGCGATCGTCGCCGACCTGATCGCGCCCGCCGACCGGCCGCGCGCGTTCGGGCTGCTGTTCTGGGCGACCAACCTGGGGTTCTCGGCGGCGATGGTGGCCGGCGGCGCGCTGGCCCACGCCGGCTACCACTGGCTGTTCTGGATCGACGCCCTGACCTGCGCGGTGTTCGGGCTGCTGGTGTGGCGGGCGGTGCCGGAGACGCGCCCGGACGGCGCCGGCGGCCACGAGCCCGGCGGGTTCGCCGACGTGCTGCGCGACCGGGTCATGACGGCGTTCGTCCTGATCTGCCTGGTCTACACGTTCGTGCTGATGCAGTACATGACCACGATGCCGCTGGCGATGCGGGAGCACGGGCTCGGGCCGGAGGCGTACGGGCTGGTCATCGCGGTCAACGGCGTCGTGATCGTCACGGTGCAGCCGCTGGTGGGCGCGTGGCTGAGCCGCCGCGACCACAGCCTGGTGCTGGTCGGCGGATTCCTGCTGCTCGGCGCGGGCAATCTGCTGACCGCCCTGGCCACCGGCGTCTGGGCGTACGCCGGGGCCGTCGCGGTCGGGTCCCTCGGCGAGGTCGTCGCCGCGGCGGTGCTGCAGGCCGTCGTGTCCAACCTGGCCCCCGTTCACCTGCGCGGGCGCTACAACGCGGTGTGGGGCGTGGCGTGGTCGGGCGGGTTCCTGCTGGCCCCCCTCGGCGGGACGCAGCTGCTCGGGTACGGCGCGCACGTCCTGTGGCCGGTGTGCGCGGCCCTGGCCGTGGGCGCGGCGGCCGCCCAGCTCGCCCTCGCCCCCGCGATCCGGCGTCGCGCCGCCGGGGACTGAGCGTTCTTTTCGTCACAATGACGAAACTGGGGCTCGTGCCGCGATCCCTCCCCGGCTTACCCTGTGGACGTGGCACAGCTTCGGATAGCGCTCGCACAGGTGAACCCGACGGTCGGCGACCTGGACGGCAACGCCGACCTGATCGTCGAGTGGACGCGGCGCGCCGCCGGGGCGGGCGCGCACGTGGTGGTCTTCCCCGAGATGATGCTCACCGGCTATCCGGTCGAGGATCTGGCGCTGCGCCAGTCGTTCGTGGACGCGTCGCGGCGCGCGCTCGGCCGCACCGCCCGCCGGCTCGCCGACGAGGGCCTCGGCCACCTGCCCGTCGTCACCGGCTACCTGGACCGCACGGACGCCCCCGTGCGCGCCGGGCAGCCCCTGCCCTCGTCGTACAACGCCGTGGCGTGGCTGCACGAGGGCGGCGTGCTGGCCCGGTCCGCCAAGCACCACCTGCCCAACTACGGCGTCTTCGACGAGTACCGCTACTTCGCGCGTGGCGACCGGCTGCCGGTCGTCCGCCTGCACGGGGTGGACGTCGCCACCGTCATCTGCGAGGACCTGTGGCAGGACGGCGGCCCGGTCGGCGTCACCCGCGCCGCCCGCGCGGGCCTGCTGCTGGTCGTCAACGCCTCCCCCTACGAGCGCAGCAAGGACGACGTGCGGCTCGACCTGTGCGCCCGGCGCGCCCGGGAGGCGGGCTGCTGCCTGGCGTACGTCAACATGGTCGGCGGCCAGGACGAGCTGGTGTTCGACGGCGACTCGGTGATCGTCGGCGCCGACGGCGGCCTGCTGGCGCGCGCCCCGCAGTTCGCCGAGCACCTGCTGGTGACCGACCTGGACCTGCCCGAGGCCGACCCGTCCGTGGGCGCCGGCAGCCGGCCGGTGGACGCCGGCGACGGCACCACCATCACCGTCGAGCGGCGGATCCTGTCCGGGACGCCCGTGCCCGCCTACGAGGCGGCCCCGCCGGAGTGCGCCGAGCCGCTGGACGACCTGGGCGAGGTGTACGCGGCGCTGGTGCTCGGCACGCGCGACTACGTCCGCAAGAACGGCTTCCGCTCGGTGATCCTCGGGCTGTCCGGCGGCATCGACTCGGCCCTGGTCGCCACGATCGCCGCCGACGCGATCGGCGCGGACAACGTGCACGTGGTGCTGCTGCCCAGCCGCTACTCCTCCGAGCACTCGGTCAGCGACGCCGAGGAGCTGGTCAAGCGGCAGGGCCTGAACTCGCGGATCGTGCCGATCCGCGGCATGGTCGACGCGTTCGAGGCCGAGCTGGACCTGCACGGGCTGGCCGCCGAGAACCTGCAGGCCCGCATCCGCGCCAACGTGTGGATGGGGCTGTCCAACGAGTCCGGCCACCTGGTGCTGACCGGCGGCAACAAGAGCGAGCTGGCCACCGGCTACTCCACCCTGTACGGCGACTCCGCGGGCGGCTTCGGCCCGATCAAGGACGTCACCAAGACGATGGTGTGGGAGCTGGCGCGCTGGCGCAACACCCGCGTCGGCCAGGGCTCGCCGTTCTGGCGGGCGCTGGACGCCGAGCCGATCCCCGAGGAGATCATCCTCAAGGAGCCGTCGGCCGAGCTGCGCCCCGGCCAGCGCGACATCGACTCGCTGCCCCCCTACGACATCCTGGACCCGCTGCTGGTCGACTACGTGGAGCACGACCTCGGCCGCGACGCCCTGGTCGCCGCGGGCCACGACCCCGAGCTGGTGGAACGGGTGATCCGGCTGGTGGACCTGGCCGAGTACAAGCGGCGCCAGTACCCGCCCGGCCCCAAGATCACCCCGAAGAACTTCGGCCGGGACCGCCGCCTGCCCATCACCAACCGCTGGCGCGAACCCTCCGGCCAGTGACCCCCGGGGATTCCAGGGGGTCGCCCCCTGGGTTCACTCCTTGTGGTGGTTCTCGCCGGGCCAGGTGTCGACGGTCTCGGACGGGTCCGGGTCGACGCCGGGGACGATCTGCTCGCACCACACGACCTTGCCCGCGGCGGTGCGGCGGGAGCCCCAGCGGTGCGCGAGCTGGCTGACCACCAGCAGTCCGCGTCCGTTCTCGTCGTCGTCGGCGGCGTGCCGCAGGCGCGGCAGCGCGGCGGACCGGTCCATCACCTCCAGCACCAGGGTGCGCTCCAGCAGCAGTCGCAGCTCGATCGGGCCGCCGCTGCGGGCGTACCGCAGCGCGTTGGTGATCAGCTCGGACGCGAGCAGCTCGGTGGTGTAGGACAGCTCGTCCAGGTCCCAGTCCGCGAGCCTGCGGCGCACCAGGCCGCGGGCGCGGCGCACGGCGGCCGGGTCGTGCGGCAGGGTCCAGGAGGCGTACCGCTCCTGCGGCAGGCGCCGCAGCCGGGCGATCAGCACGGCGATGTCGTCGCGGTGGTGGTCGGCGTACACGCCCGCCAGCGTCGCCTTGGCGAGATCCTCCATGGGACGCTCCACGGTGCCGGGACCGAACACGCCGCGCAGCCGGGCCAGGCCGTCGTCGATGTCGGTGCCGCGGTTCTCCACCAGGCCGTCGGTGTAGATGACGAAGACGCTGCCGTCCTCGACGGTGAACTCGCGGCTCTCGATGGTGGCGCCGCCGGACACCCCGAGCGGCGGGGCGGGCGGCACCTTGAGGTACTCGCCGCTGCCGTCGGGGCGCGCCAGCAGCGGCGGCAGGTGCCCGGCCGAGGCGATCTCGATCGTGCCGGTGGTGGCGTCGTACACCGCGTACACGCAGGTGGCGAAGTGCGGCTCCTGCTCGCCGAGCTCGATCATCAGCTCGTGCATGACGTGCAGCGCGTCGGCGGGCGGAAGTTCCAGGTTGGCCAGCGTGTGCAGGGCGGTGCGCAGCCGTCCCATGGTGACGGCGGCCCGCACGCCGTGCCCGGCCACGTCCCCGACGATCAGCGCGACCCGCGCCCCGGGCAGCGCGATCGACTCGTACCAGTCGCCGCCGACCTCGACGAGCTTGCTGCCGGGCAGGTAGCGGTGGCGCACCTCGACCGACGAGGGCGCCGACAGCCGGTTGGGCAGCAGCGAGCGCTGCAGCGCCAGCGCGGTGGCGCGCTCGCGGCTGTAGCGGCGCGCGTTGTCGATGACGATGGCGGCGCGGGAGGCGAACTCCATGCCGATCTCGACGTCGTAGGCGTCGAAGCGGCGGAACCCGGGGACGCGGGTGCAGGCGATGAAGCCCAGCAGGGTGTCGTGGGCCACCAGCGGCAGCAGCACCATCGACACGCCGGTGAGCAGATCGCCCGCCGGGCCGCGCCGCCAGCGCCGCGCGATGTCGCCGGCGATCTCGGCGTCCACCAGCGGCAGGTGCACCGGCCGCATGGTCTGCAGGACCTCCCGGTACGGGGTGCCCTCCGGATACACCAGGACCTCACCGACCGGGAAGGTCGCCGTCCACATCGGGTTCTCGTCATCGGAGGTGACGGCGATGCGGCGCAGCACGGCCGCGCCGGTCTCCTCGTGCACCTCGTCGGCGGCGACCAGGCTCTCCAGCACCAGCACCGAGGCGGTGGTGCAGTAGTGCGGGACGATCACGTCGACCAGCCCGCGGGCGGCCTGGTCAAGGTCGAGGGACGCGCCGAACCGGGCCAGCGGGTCGTCCATCAGCGCGCGGCGCATCAGCGCCGGGTCCTGGTAGCGCTCGCTGGGCGGCAGCGCCACCCGCACGAACAGCAGCCCGGCCGGGACGCCCGGCGAGTCGCCGCCGACCAGCGGCTGGGCGGTCACCACCGCGTCGGTGGTGGTGCCGTCGGCGCGCCGCATCGTCAGCGCCTTGCTGCGTTCGTGGCCGGTGGCCAGCCCCTCCAGCAGGATCTCCAGGTCGGCCTTGGCCTCGTCGACCACCAGTTCGGCGGCCGACCGCCCGATGACCTCGGCCGGAGCGTGGCCGAGGACGGACGCGGCGTTGGGCCCGCACTGCACGACGCGCCGCGCGGCGTCCACCCCGAGGACCAGGGTGCGCGACGCCGTGTCGGCGGCCGTCGCATCGCCTTGCGGTGCCATCACCGATCTCACCTGACGCGCTCCAGACAGCCGTCCGCCTACCACTCCCGAGCGCCAGTATGGAGCATCGGACGGGACGGAGGGGAGAAGATCACGCTTACCGCGTCGAAAACGGACGCGGGCGCGGTCACGGCGCGCCCGCGTGCGCCTGTGCCGGGACACGTCAGGACGCGCCGGCGGCGATGCCGCGCAGCAGCGTGTCGACCACCGTCTCGGGGAAGTCGTCGGGCAGCGTCTCCATGGGGAACCGCCCGGCCAGCGCCCCGGTCAGCATGGTGACGGCGGCCTCCACGTCCACGTCGGGCCGCAGCTCGCCGGTGCGCACGCCGCGCCGCAGCACGTCCCGGATCACCTGGCGGCGCGGTTCGATGACGTCCTGCCGGTAGCGGGCGTACAGCTCGGGATGCTTCTCGGCGGCGCCGACCACGTTCCAGAAGCACCGGATCCGCTTGCGGCTGCGCTCGGAGCGCAGCACGCGGGCCAGCGCCAGCAGGTCCTCGCGGACCGAGGCGCCGGACGGCTCGGGCAGCGGGCCCTTCATGGTGGCCAGCGCCTGCACGATCAGCGCCTCCTTGTTGGGCCAGCGACGGTAGATCGTGGTCTTGCCGACGCCGGCGCGCGCGGCGACCGCCTCGATGGAGAGCCCGGCCACGCCGGACTCCTCGGCCAGCAGGTCGAGGGTGGCGTTGATGATCGCCTTCTCGGCGCGTTCGCTGCGCGGCCGCCCGGGCGCGCGGACGCCGTCGCGCGCGGCGGGGTCACCGGGCCCGGAGGCGCCGGTGCCAGGGGCACCGGCGCCGGGCTCAGCGGGGGTGGGATGCTGCGTCGTCTCGGTCATCGCTGGCCACGTTACTCATACCCCGGCATTACTCATACCTTGGCGGTCTCGCGCCGCCCGGGCGTCCCGGACGTCTCGGCGGGGACGGCCTCGCCGGCGTCCTGGGCGCGTCCGGGCATCCAGCGCAGCACCACCATGGAGGCGAGGAAGGCGACCGCCGCCGCCGCGATCGACGCGGTGTGCATGCCGTGCATGAACGCGGCGTTCGCCGGGTCGATCAGGCCCTCCCCGGCGGGGCCGAGCCGCGCCGCGACCGCGTGGGCGCCCTCGATGGACTGCCCTGCCGCCTCGCGGGCGCCCGCCGGCAGCGCGGCCAGCCGGTCGGCCAGGTCGCCGCGGTAGACGGAGGCGACCACCGAGCCGAGCACCGCCACGCCGAGCGCGACGGCGACCTGCCGGGCGGTGTTGTTGAGGGCCGATCCGGCGCCCGCCTTCTCCCGGGGCAGCGCCGACATGACCGACTCGGTCGCGGGCGGCATGACGTTGGCCATGCCCGCGCCCTGCAGGAAGAACACCACCCCGACGACCCACAGCGGGCTGTGCTCGTCGACGAACTGGTAGCCGACCAGGGCGGCGGTCACCAGCAGCAGGCCGACCGTGCACACCGCCTTGGCGCCGAAGCGGCGCACCATGGCGGCGCTGCGCGGCGAGAACATCAGCTGCGCGGCGGCGAACGGCAGGACCATCAGGCCGGACTGCAGCGGGGTCAGGCCGCGCACCGACTGCAGGTAGAAGTTGGCGAAGAAGAACACGCCCGCGGCGGCGAAGAAGCACAGCGCGATCGAGGCGACCGCCGCCGACAGCCGCGGGTCGCGGAACAGCCGCACGTCGAAGGCGGGGTGGTCGCTGCGGGCCTCGTGCCAGGCGAACAGCCCCAGCACGGCGGCGCCGCCGATGATCGGCGCCAGCGCGCCGGGCGTGAGCCACTCGCCGGTGTCGCCGCCGTGGATGATGCCGTACGACAGGGCGACCAGGCCGACGATGGACAGCAGCACGCCGACCGGGTCGAGCCGTCCCGGCAGCGGGTTGCGCGACTCGGGGACCAGCAGGGCGATCAGCGCGATCCCGGCGACGATGACGGGAACGTTGACGAAGAACACCGAGCCCCACCAGAAGTGGGCCAGCAGCAGGCCGCCGGTGACGGGGCCGATGGCGACGCCGAGGCCGACGGCGCCCGCCCAGATGCCGATGGCGCGGGCCCGTTCCTGGGGCTCGAAGACGTTGGTGATGATGGACAGGGTCTGCGGCATGACCGCGGCGCCGCCGAGGCCCATCAGGGCGCGGGCCCAGACGAGCTGGTCGGGGGTCTGGGCGTAGGCCGACAGCAGCGAGGCGATGCCGAAGATCACCATGCCGCCGATCAGGACGCGCTTGCGGCCGGCGCGGTCGCCGAGCACCCCGAAGGTGAACAGCAGGCCGGCGAACACCAGCGTGTAGGAGTTGATCGCCCACTCCAGCTGGCTCTGGGTGGCGCCCAGGCCCTCCTCGGGGTCGGCGATGGTCTTCAACGCGACGTTGAGGATGGTGTTGTCCAGCACCACCACCAGAAGGCTGACGGTGAGCACGGCGAGGATGTACCAGCGCCGGCGGTGAACTGACTGCGGATCCAACTCGCTCCTTAGCGCGGGAAGTCGTGGGCGCGGGAATGCGTCTGCGATACGTCTGCGTTTCGTAATGAGCGTACGCCTGAGGTGATCGATACGCAACGGTATCGTTTCGTAATCCAGGTCACCCGTCCCGCCGGGAATAGCGGTTCCGGTGGAATCTCGGGGCTACCCGAATCGTTTTGGCGGTGGAATCATCGGATCCGTCCGGGTACGCCACCGTGGCGCCTCGAGACTGGAGGTACATCGTGTCTTCGTCGTCCGCTGCCCAGCCCACCGCTCTGTACGGGGGTCAGGGAGACCGCCGGGTCACCGTCCGCGACATCGCCGCCGCCAAGCAGCGGCACGAGAAGTGGCCCATGCTCACCGCCTACGACGCGCTCACCGCGCGGGTCTTCGACGAGGCCGGGATCCCGGTGCTGCTCGTCGGCGACTCGGCCGCCATGGTGGTGTACGGGTACGACTCCACGATCCCGGTGACCGTGGACGACCTCGTCCCGCTGGCCGCCGCCGTCGTCCGCGGCTCCAAGCGCGCGATGGTGGTCGCCGACCTGCCGTTCGGCTCCTACCAGGCGGACGTGCCGGGGGCGCTGGCCGCAGCCACCCGCTTCCTGAAGGAGAGCGGCGTCCAGGCGGTCAAGGTGGAGGGCGGCCGCCGCATCCTGCCGCAGGTCGAGGCCATGGTCGCCGCCGGGATCCCGGTGATGGCGCACCTGGGCCTGACCCCGCAGTCGGTGAACGTCTTCGGCGGCTACCGGGTGCAGGGCCGCGGCCAGGCGGGCGAGGAGCTGATGGCCGACGCCAAGGCGCTGGAGGCGGCGGGCGCGTTCTCGGTGGTGCTGGAGTGCGTCCCCGAGGAGCTGGCCGCCCGCGTCACCGACTCGCTGTCCATCCCGACCATCGGCATCGGCGCCGGCGACCACACCGACGCGCAGGTGCTGGTCTGGCAGGACATGGCGGGGCTGACGCCGCGCACCGCCAAGTTCGTCAAGAAGTACGCCGACCTGCGGACGGTGCTCGGCGACGCGGCCCGCGCCTACGCCGAGGAGGTCGTCGGCGGCGTGTTCCCGGCCCCCGAGCACGCCTACCACTGATCATCCGCTGGTCCCCGGCTGATCACCGGCCGATCGTTCGCGTCCCGGCCGATCGTTCGCGTCCCGGCGGGGCGATCCGCACCAGGCGGGCCGCCCCGTCCGCGGGCACGGCGGGCCGGGGCGCCGCGGTGTCAGACGTCGGTGACGCGCAGGCCCGCGTGGGCCTTGTAGCGGCGGTTGATGGAGATCAGGTTGGCGGTGAACGCCTCGATCTGGTGGGCGTTGCGGAGCCGTCCGCCGTACACGCCGCGCATGCCCGGAATGCGTCCCGCCAGGGCCTGGACCAGGTCGGTGGCCTCCCGGTCGTCGCCGAGCACCAGCACGTCCAGCTGCATCTCGTCGACGTCGGGATCCAGCAGCAGCTTGGCCGACACGTGGTGGAACGCCGCCACCACCCGGCTGCCGGGCAGCACGGCGGCGGCCTGCTCGGCGGCGCTGCCCTCCTCGACCGGCAACGCGAAGGCACCGCGCTTGTCGAAGCCCAGCGGGTTGACGCAGTCGACGACGATCTTGCCGTCCAGCTCGGCGCGCAACGACTCCAGGGTGGCCTTGTGCCCGTCCCACGGCACCGCGACGATCACCAGGTCGGCCTCCCCGGCGGCGACCGGGTTCTCCGCGCCCCGCACCGGCAGGTCCGCGCCCAGGTCCGCGGCGGCGTCCCGGGCCCGGTCCGCCTTCCGCGACCCGATGATCACCTGGTGCCCGGCCAGCGCGAACCGGCGCGCCAGCCCCTTGCCCTGGTCGCCGGTGCCGCCCAGGATGCCGATGGACAGGCCGCTGACGTCGGGCAGGTCATAGGGAGTCTTCTGCTGCTCAGTCATGGGGCCGAGTCTGCCAGGTCGGTTCGCGCCGTGATCCTCCGGCATCCGGGAAACCCGGGGCCCGCGTGCGGTTTTGCGGCACCATGGAGGTCGTGGACGCCGAGCGGGTGACGATGTTGCGCGAGGTGCTGTCGGCGACGGGGTGGCTGGAGCGCACCGGTGAGCTCGGCCGGGCGGTGCGGGTGAGCGCGCGCACGCCCGGCGGGCTGCTGCTGGTGGGCACGCCCGGCGACGATCCCTGGCACCTGGCCGCTCATCTCGACGACGAGAGCAGGCTGAGCCGGCTGCCCGCCCTGTCCCCCACACTGGTGCGCTGGTCGCCCCCGCCGGACGCGCCCGCGCACCTGCGGGTGGGGCTGGACCGGCTGGAGGCGGCGCGGCGCGGCGAGACGCTGTTCGTGGTCGCCGAGCAGGACGCGCCGGTGCCGCTGCTGGAACGGGTCGACGACGCCCGCCGCACCGGCGCGACGATCCTCGCCCTGGAGGGCGGCGACCGGGAGCTGCGGGGGCTGGCGCACGAGGCCCTGACCGTCCCGCCGGGCGACGCGCTGCTGTCGTTCGACGGCGCCCAGCACCTGGTCAGCGCGGCGGCCGGGCAGGAACCGGCGCGGCGCCCGGCCGGCCTCGGGCTGCGCCGCCGCCTCGCCCGCCTGCTCGAAACGGTCAGCGGCCCGACCGTGGACTAGCCCGGCGCCGACGGCCGGAACCCGCCGGCGGCCGGCTAGTCGTCGTCGTCCTGACGGCGCCACGCCTCGTTGCGTTCGCGGGCCAGCTGGAGCGCTCCGGCCGCCGCCGACTCGGAGGGGTAGGGGCCCATGCGGTCCTTGCCGGCGCAGCCGGGGCCGTGTTCGACCTTCATGTGCTTCAGGCAGAACCACCAGTCGCCGTCGTCGCTCATCGCGTCCCTCCGCTCCCGCGCGACCGATCACGCGCGCGTCCTGAATCGTCCCCCGATCGCGCTGACTACACTCCCAGACATGACGACCCAACTGCTCCGGCCCGGCCGTGTCTCGCCCATGCGCAAGGTCCCCGCGCACATCCCGCGCCCGGAGTACGTGGGAAAGAAGCGTCCGAAGACCGGTGAGCCGGACGTCAAGACGCCCGAGACGATCGAGAAGATGCGGGTGGCCGGGCGGATCGCGGCGCAGGCGCTGGAGGAGGTCGGCCGGCACGTCCGTCCCGGGATCACCACCGACGAGCTGGACCGCATCGGGCACGAGTTCCTGCTCGACCACGGCGCCTACCCCTCCACGCTGGGCTACCGCGGGTTCCCCAAGTCGCTGTGCACCTCGATCAACGAGGTGATCTGCCACGGCATCCCCGACGACACCGTGCTGCGCGACGGCGACATCATCAACATCGACATCACCGCCTACATCGACGGCGTGCACGGCGACACCGACGCCACGTACCTGTGCGGCGAGGTCGACGAGGAGTCGCGGCTGCTGGTGGAGCGCACCCGCGAGGCGATGATGCGCGGCATCCGCGCGGTCGCGCCGGGCCGGGCCGTCAACGTGATCGGCCGGGTCATCGAGTCGTACGCCAAGCGGTTCGGGTACGGGGTGGTGCGCGACTTCACCGGGCACGGCATCGGCACGACGTTCCACTCCGGGCTGGTGATCCCGCACTACGACGACCCGGCGGCCACCACCGTGATCCAGCCGGGCATGACGTTCACCGTCGAGCCGATGCTGACGCTGGGCACCCACGACTACGACATCTGGAAGGACGGCTGGACGGTCGTCACCAAGGACCGCAAGCGCACCGCCCAGTTCGAGCACACCATCCTGGTGACCGAAGACGGCCACGAGATCCTGACCCTTCCCTGACCATTCCGCGCCCCCGGCCCCGGGTAAGAAAAGGGATCTAGAGCCACACAAGCCGCCAACCGGCTCGGGAGAGCAGCTCGATGAACGCCCCAGCGCCGTATCCGCCGCCTCGGGTCCCGTCCGACAGCATGCCGCCGGGCCGGGCCGCGCTGAGCGTGACGTGGGCGGCGCTGCCGTTCCTGAGCCTGGGCTACCTGACGCCGTTCACCTTCGCGGGGGCGGCGCTGTGGCGGCGCAACACCCACCTGGTGGTGGCCGCGCTGGTGTACGCGGCCGTCTTCGTGCTGCAGGTGGTGCTGCTGGGAGACGCCGGGGAGGGCGGCGCCGCCCGGCTCATGGGCGTGCTGACCTTCGTGCAGGCGATCGTGGGATGCGTGCACGCGTTCCTGGTGCGCCGCCGGGTGTTCGACCCGCACGGGCTGTCGGGGGTCGACAACGAGGCCGCCATCGAGCGGGTGCGGCGCTCCCGGGCGCTGCGGCAGAAGGCCCGCGAGCTGGCCGCCAGCGACCCGGGCCTGGCCCGCGAGCTGCGCATCGGCCGCCCCGACCTGCCGCGCGAGTACAACGACGGCGGGCTGATCGACGTCAATCACGCCCCGGCGGAGGTGCTGACGCAGCTTCCCGGCGTCACCCCCCAGCTGGCCGCCCGCATCGTCGAGGTGCGGGACGAGACCGGCGGGTTCATGTCCGCCGAGGAACTGTCGGCGCTGGCCGGGCTGCCCCCGGCGCTGACCGCCGACATGGCCGACCACGCCGTGTTCATCCGGTGACCCCGCCCCGCCGGATGACGGCCGCCGTCCGGTGATGCCGGCCGCGGCGGGGTAGACCGTCCTGCGTGGTGGCACGTAAGAAGAACACGGCACGCGACGGGGACGCCGACCGGCTCGCCGAGTACCGGAGCAAGCGCGACCCCCACAGGACCCCTGAGCCGGTACCGGGCGACGGGCCGGTCCCCCAGGGCGACGACGACACCTTCGTCGTCCAGGAGCACCACGCGCGGAGCCTGCACTGGGACCTGCGGCTGGAACGCGGCGGCGTACTGGTGTCGTGGGCGGTGCCCAAGGGCATCCCGGCCGACCCCGACACCAACCACCTGGCCGTGCACACCGAGGACCATCCGCTGGAGTACGCCACGTTCCACGGGGAGATCCCCAGGGGCGAGTACGGCGCCGGCACGATGACGATCTGGGACCGCGGCACGTACGAGACCGAGAAGTGGTCCGACCGCGAGGTCAAGGTGGTGCTGCACGGCACGCGCGTGTCCGGCCGGTACGTGCTGTTCCGCACCCGCGGCGAGAACTGGATGATCCACCGGATGGACCCACCCGCCGACCCCGACGCCGAGGCGCTGCCGGAGTCGCTGCGGCCGATGCGGGCCGCCGACCGCGCCCGGCTGCCGCGCGACCAGGACGCCTACGGCTTCGAGTTCGCCTGGGGCGGGCGGCGCCTGCTCGCCTACGTCGAGGGCGGCCGCACCCGCTTCACCGACGGGCAGGGCCGCGCGGTCGGCGGCCCGGCGGGCCTGGGCGGGCCGCTGGGCAGGGCGGTGGGCGCGCGTCCCGTCCTGCTCGACGGGGAACTGGCGTCGCTGGACGGCCGCGAGACCTACCTGATCTTCGATGTGCTGCACCTGGACGGCCGTCCGCTGCTGGACGAGCCGTACGAGCGGCGCCGCCGCGCGCTCGACGACCTGGGGCTGAACGGCCCGCGCTGGCAGACCGCGCCGTGGTTCCCCGGCGACGGTGACGCCGTGCTGGCCGCCGCCCGCGAGCAGGGCCTGCCGGGCGTCCTGGCCAAGCGCCTGGACGCCCCGTACGAGCCGGGCGAGCAGAACGACGCCTGGCGCCGCATCCCCGCCCGGTAGCGGCGGCGGGGAACCTTCCGGCCGATGATCGCATCGAAACGGACGAAGGCGGTCATCGGCGCGTCATCGCCGCCGGAACGCCGCGGCGGGCTAAAGTCCCGCCCGGGTGGCGAAACGGGCGGAAGGGCGGGAGAGCACGACATGATGGGGCAGACGCATGCCCTTTCGGGTGCGCTGGTGTGGCTCGGGGCGGTCCCCCTGCTCAGCCAGGACCGGCTGCTGGGCGAGCACGCGATCGCGCTGTCGCCCGCGCAGCTGCTGGCGGGCGCGGTGGTGTGCGCGGGCGCGGCGCTGCTGCCCGACATCGACCACCACAACGGCCGCATCGCCAACACCTACGGCCCCATCACCAAGGGCATGTGCAAGTGGATCGGCAAGATCGCCGGCGGGCACCGGCAGGCCACCCACTCGATCGTGTTCGCCGTCCTGATGGGCCTGGCGATGGACTGGCTGGCCACCGAGTTCGTGTACGGCTGGTGGGCGGCGCTGTTCGTCATCGTCGGCTTCGGGCTGCGCGGCATCGGCCTGGACTTCGAGGGCAAGGAGCCGCAGTCGGCGCTGGCCGACTGCGCGGTCGCGGCGCTGGCCGTCTATCTCATGCACGACCTGGACATGAGCTTCGTGGGCTTCGCCGTGGCGCTGGGCTGCCTGGCGCACGTGGCGGGCGACTGCCTGACGCCGCGCGGCTGCCCGGTGTTCTGGCCGATGACGTGGCGGGTGGAGATCCCGGTGATCCCGCGCACCGACGGCAAGGTGGAGCGCTGGGTGGTCATGCCGCTGCTGACCCTCGGCGTGGCGATCCTGACGATGCGGTCGGTCCTCGGCGAGATCACCACCCGCTGGCTCACCAGGGGCTGACGCGGCCCAGCGTGCCGCCCCGACCCGGCATCGGCCCTCATTTCACGGGCGCGTCACCTCATCGGCCCGTCATCGCGTGAGGTCGCGGAAGTCCGCGCATTGGAGGAGTTCCCACCCGCGGCCCGAGTCGTCCAGCACTCCGGTGACCACCACCACGTTGGTGCCCTCGACCGAGACCAGGCCCGTCAGGCGCACCCCGCTGACGCCCGGGATCGTCTCGGCGGTGCAGGCGACCTGGGCGAGGGCCAGACGGCTCCAGGAGGGCGCCTTGTCGCCCTTCGCCGGGCTGCCGCGGGTGACCACGTTGACGTGCAGCTCGGTGGAGTGCCGCTGCACGGTGACCGGCCCGTTCTGCATGGTGGCGGGCCGCAGCTCCAGCCGCGGCACGGCGTTGCGCAGCCCGCGGCGTTTCTCGGCCGGGGTGGGCTCACCGCCGAGCTGCGTCACGGCGTAGTAGGGGTGGCCGGGCAGTCCGGGACGCACCACCGGCACCAGGCGGTCGTGCCCGTCGACCAGGTACATCGTCACCCGCACGCTGCCGGCCAGGGTGAGGGGCTTCTCGCCCGACCTGACGACACCGGTCGGGCCGATGCCGCAGCCGGCGAGGACGAGCACGAGAGCCGCGGCCAGAGCCGCCGCGCGGGCGGGCCTCATGCCGGCACTCCCGGCAGCCAGAGGGTGAACACCGCTCCTCCTTCCGGGGCGTTGGACGCCTCCAGGGTTCCGCCGTGCAGCAGCGCGTTCTCCCGTGCGATCGACAGGCCGAGGCCGCTGCCCTCGCTGCGGGTGCGGGCCGCCTCCGCCTTGACGAACCGGTCGAACACCAGGGCCAGCAGGTCGCCGGGGATGCCCGGGCCGCAGTCGGTGACCACCAGCTCGACCCCGGACCGGCCCCCGCGGTCGGCGCGCCGCGTCCGCACCCGGACCGGCGGCGCGCCATGCCGCAGGGCGTTCCCCACCAGGTTGGCGACGATCACGTCGAAGCGGCGCGGGTCCAGGCGCGCCACCAGGTCCTGCGGTCCCTCCACCGCCACGTCGCCGGACCAGCCGCGCGCGTCCAGCGCCGCCGCCACCGCCTCGGCCACCACCACCTCGTCCAAGACCAGGGACGCCGTGCCCGAGTCGAACCGGCTGATCTCGATGAGGTTCTCCACCAGCACGCCGAGCCGCCGGGTCTCCTCGACGATGAGCCGGGTGGCGGTGTCGCCCGCCGCGGAGGACCCGCCCTCCTCCGACAGCACGTCCGTGACGGCGATCATCGAGGTGAGCGGCGTGCGCAGCTCGTGGGAGACGTCGGCCACGAAGCGGCGGGAGGCCGCCTCCATCGCGCGCAGCTCCGTCACGGTCCATTGCAGTGCCTCGGCGGTGCCGTTGAACGTGCGGGCGAGGTCGGCGAGCTCGTCGTTGCCGCGCACTTTCACCCGGGTGTCGAGGCGTCCTACGCCCAGATCTCGGGCCGCGCGGCCGAGGCTCCGCACGGGACGCAGCACGCCCCGGGCGGCCAGCAGCGCCAGGACCAGCGCCACCACCAGTGCCAGGGCGTCCGCGATCGCCACCGCGCGGGTGAAGGCGCGCAGGTCGGCCTCCTCCCGGGCCAGCGACACCGACACGAAGACGATCGGCGGCGTGGTGCGCTGCGGCTGGTCGATCGTGGTCACGTACCCGGTGGGGTGGGCGCCGATCAGCAGGTACGGGCGGCCCTGGTGGATCACTCGCCGGAACACCAGGCCGCGCGTGGCGGCGCGCGCGAACTCGCGGGTGACCGGGACGTGCAGATGCCGGTGCTGGACCGGGGGCAGCCACATGTCGCGGTCCAGCGGAAGCGGGGCCGCGTACACCTTGACGCGGCCGTCCCGGCTGCTGAGCGCGGCGTCCAGGTCCCTCGCCAGCGTCTCGGCGGAGTCGGGCGGCAGCTCGGCGGGAATCGTGCGGGCGATGGTGTCGCGCACCTCGCCGAGCATCGCGTCCTGGGTGCGCTCCAGTATCGCGCGGCGCACCAGCACGTACGCCAGCCCCGACGCCAGCACCGACGACAGCAGCGCCACCGCGCAGAACGCCGCGACCAGCCGGAACCGCAGCCCGGTGAGCGTCGCGGGCAGGGCCCGCACGGCCCTCACCGCGGGTCGGGGCGGAAGCCGAAGCCGCGTACGAGGTGCGCCGCCGCATCCACCGAGACTCATGGCGGGCTGAACCGGTAGCCGAAGCCGCGGACGGTCTCGATGAGGCGCGGCTCGGCCGGCTCGTCCTCGATCTTGGCGCGGACGCGCTGGACGCAGGCGTCCACCAGCCGCGAGTCGCCCGGATAGGTGTGCTCCCACACCGCCGCCAGCAGGTGGCGGCGGGTCAGCGTCTGCCGGGGCCGCCGGGTCAGCTCCAGCAGCAGCCGCAGCTCGGTCGGGGTGAGCCGGACGTCCCGGCCGCCCCGGGTGACCTTCAGCGCGAGCCGGTCGATCACCAGGTCGCCGTAGGCGACGCGGTCGGCGGGGGCGTTCTCGGCGCGGCGCAGCACGGCGCGGATGCGGGCGTCCAGCACCCGCGGCTCGACCGGTTTGACCACGTAGTCGTCGGCGCCCGCCTCCAGGCCGAGCACCACGTCAAGGTCGTCGCCGCGCGCGGTGAGCAGGATGACCGGCAGGGTGTCGTCGCGGCGGATGCGTCGGCACACCTCGATGCCGTCCAGGCCGGGCAGCATCACGTCCAGCACGGCGATCTCCGGCCGGCGGGCCCGCAGCGTCTCCAGGCCCTCCTCGCCCGTCGCCCGGGACGTGACGCGGTGGCCCTGGCGGGTGAGCGCCAGTTCCAGCGCGGCCCGCGCCGAGGGGTCGTCCTCCACGAAGAGAATGCTCGCCACCGGGCCATTATCGGCGGAACCGCGATCTTGGCCCCGGAATGTCACGGAACCCGGACATTCCACGGACGGGATCATGACGGCGCGCCGGAACGGTCGAACGCATGACCGTGATGATCGATCGTGCCCGGACGGTGCCCGGCGAGACCGCGCTCGTCCCGCGGCGACGCCGCCGGTCCTGGCCGGTGTGGGCGCTGGTGCTGGGATGGGCCCTGCAGGTGTGCGTGCGCCTGTGGTTCGCCCGGGCGCGGGTGGGGCCCGTCGCCGACCCCGACGAGTCGGGCTACCTGACGGCCGCGCGGTGGCTGGCGGGCGGGCCCGGCGGCGACCTGTCCGGCAACACCTTCTACCAGGGCGGCTACCCGCTGCTGCTGACTCCCGCCTTCCGGCTCGCGCATGATCCGGCGACCGTCTACACGCTGGTGATGGTGATCAACGCGCTGGTGGGGGCGGCGCTGTTCCCACTGGGCTACATGCTGCTGCGCCGGCTCGGGCTGGACGTGCGGACCGCGCTGCCGTCGGCGTGGGCGGGGGCGCTGCTGCCGGGGGTGACGTTCTTCGGCGCGTTCGTGCTGGCGGACGCGCTCCTGCCCATGGTGGTGCTGGCCTGGCTGCTGTCGCTCGACCGGTTCGTACGTTACGGGAGCGCGTACGCGGCGGCCGGTGCGAGCCTGCTCGCCTGCTACGGGCACACGGTGCATTCGCGTGGCTCTGTACTGGTCGCCGTGCACGTCGCGGTGCTCGGGGTCCTCCTTTGGCGCCGGGGCACGCGGCGGCCGCTCGCCGTCGGCGCGGCGGCCACGGCGGCGGGTTACGCGGCCGCGTCGCTCTTCAACGACATGGTGCGTTCGGCCCTGTACCCCGGCGGTGTACGGGACCTGGCGGGCAACGTGGAAGGCCGGATCACCACGCTGGAGGGGCAGGCATGGGCCGTCTCCGGCGCGGTCGGTCAGCTGTGGTACCTCGTCGTGGGCACGTGGGGGCTGGCAGGGGTCGGCCTGACGGTGGTGCTGGTGACCTTGGCGCGCCGCCGCACCGGCGCCGAAACGCGGATCATGGCGGGAACTCTCCTGGCGACCACGCTCGGGATCGCCTACGCCTCGTCCGCCGCGCTGCCCGACGAGCATCGCGTCGGCAACTTCGCCTACGGCCGCTATCTGACGTGCGTCGCGCTCGTCTATGCGCTCATCGGCGTGACCGCCGTCCTACGGCTGTCCCTCGCCCACGGTGCGCGTGCGGTGGCGGGGGCCACGGCCGTGGTGGGCGTGACGGGCCTGTGGGTGTCGGGGTACGCAGGAGAGCGGCTGCGCACTCACTCCTTCATCGGGTTCGACTTTCCCGAGACGTCGTTCCTGACGTTGGACCGGGGCGCTTTCCATCTGTGGGAAGCGTCGCTGGCCGCGCTCGGTCTGCTCCTGGGGTTCTCGGTGCTGGGACGTGGCCGGGCGCCGGTCCTGGGAGTGGGACTGCTCGCGGTGAACGTCGCCGCCATGACGTACATCATGGGGCCGAACCCTCAGCGCCCCGCCCTGCCGCCCCCGTTCCCCGGCGGCAGGACCGGCGGTGTCGCCCTGGACACGGCCATCTCCTGGCAGGTGCGGACCAAACTCCTGTTCCCGGTGTCGTGGACGCGGATGAGCAGCATCGACACCCGCACCCAGCAACCCGCCCGGGGTGTGTGCACGGTGGTCGTGAACCACCCCGAGGGGACTCCCGCCGACGCCACCTGGCCCGGCCATCCCGCCGGTTGGCGCCCCTATCCGGGACGCGCCTGGACGGCCGGATGGGTGGCCTGGCGCGGTCCCGGATGTCAGCCCTAGAAGCGGGTGACGAGGGCGATGCGGTCGTGGTCGATGAGGAAGCCGTCGGAGACGAACGTGACCTCGCCCCCGTACTCGAGCGTCGTCTCGATGACGTTGTCGACCACGTCGTCCACGACGCCCGCGCCGCGCAGCACACCGGGCAGGCCCTCGAACGGGACCAGTTCCTCGCCGGTGCGCACGGCGGGGGCGTAGTAGCCGCGCTCGACGATCAGGTGCTCGCCGCGTCCGTCCTCGACCAGGCGCATCACGTCGTCCAGCCCGGAGGCGTAGCGGTGCAGGCGGCGCGCGGCCTCCAGTTCGGCCAGCACCGCCACCTCGCGCAGGTCCTCGTAGGCGTCCAGCACCGGACGCGCCAGCCGCACCAGCGTGCTCGGCGGCGTGGTCTCGTGGCTGCCGTCGATGCGGCCCGCCACCGTCACCCGCGCCCCGGCCAGCTCGTCGAACAGCGCCTGCTGCCGGATGACGCCCGCGACCACCACGGGACGGCGGTCGCGGGCCAGCACGGCCTCCAGCCGGGTCACGACCTCGCGCAGGTACTGGCGGTGGCGCTCGTCGCCGTGGTGCAGGCCGCGCGGCGACTGGCGCCCGGCGCGCTCCTCGTCGACCGGCTCGGGCGCCGCCGGGAACCCGTGGCGGACGACCTCGGTCAGCTCGCCGCCGCGCCCGTCCCACAGCCGCGTCTCGTGGTCCGACAGCACCAGCAGCCAGTACCGGGACGTGCGGGTGTAGGCGGCGACCAGGTCGCGGGTGGCGAAGGTGGTGTCGACGATCACGCGCTGGTCCACCGGCTGGTCGACGGCGAAGGCGTGGTGCTCGCCGCCCGGCGCCGCGAACAGCGCCAGGCCCTCGGCGTGGGCCGGGTCGGCCCCGGCGGCGGCCCGTTCCAGGCCGCGCATCACCTCGTCGGCGACCTCGGGCTCGACCCGCGGGTCGGCGCGCAACCGCCGCCGTGCCTCGGCGAGCAGGTTGCGCAGGCGGATGGGGTCCTGGCGGCGGCGCGGCGCGCGGCGCTCGGTCGGCATCAGCACCGAGACGGCCGGGTAGGCGCGCGGTTTGCGCAGCTCGGAGAGTGTGGCGGCGTCCATGATCCCCCGATCGGATGTCCGTTTCTCATTTCTAACGAAAGCCGAGTAAACGATGCGTAAGACCTTGTCGAGGATCGCCACCGGCTCGTGTCCGGCGCGCCCCGGGCACCCGCCGGTACGGGGGTCGAGACCCCCTGGGTGGGGACAATCGCGGACATGAGGTTCCTCCACGCAGGTGCCCGGGCGGGCGCCGCCGTGCTGGCGGGCGTCCTGCTGCTGGGCGGGTGCACGGGCGGCGACGACGGCTCCACCGAGGCGCGGCGCGCGGCGGACACGGCCTCCGTCGCGGTCGGGCCCGCGGCGTCGTCGCTGGAGCAGCAGTTCGAGCGGGTGGTCGCCAAGGTGCTCCCGTCGGTGGTGCAGATCCGCACCGACCAGGGCCTGGGGTCCGGCGTCGTGTTCGACGGCCACGGGAACATCGTCACCAACGCGCACGTCGTCGCGGGCGCGCAGAAGATCGAGGTCATCGCCGCCAGCGGCAGCCGGCCGCTGCCCGCCACGCTGGTGGGCGAGTACGCCTCCGACGACCTGGCCGTGGTGCGGGTCGACGGCGCCGGGCTGCGGCCCGCCGCCTTCGGCGACTCCGCCAAGCTGCGGACCGGGCAGATCGTGCTGGCCATGGGCAACCCGCTGGGGCTGTCCGGCAGCGTCACCAACGGGATCGTCTCCGCGCTGGGCCGCACCGTGACCACCAGGCGCGAGGGCGCGTTCCCCGGCGCGACCATCGTCAACGCCATCCAGACCAGCGCGCCGATCAACCCCGGCAACAGCGGCGGCGCCCTGGTCACGCTGAACGGCGAGGTGATCGGCATCCCCACCGCCGCCGCGTCCGACCCGCAGATCGGCGGGACGGCCGTCGGCATCGGGTTCGCCACCCCGAGCGGCACGGTCAGGTCGATCGTCCCGCAGCTGATCAAGGAGGGGCGGGTGCGCCGGTCCGGCCGGGCCGCGCTGGGCGTGACGATCCAGACGGTCATCAACGGCGACGATCCGCAGCAGACGGCCGTGGGCGTGGTGGAGGTGACCCCCGACGGCCCGGCCCAGAAGGCGGGCATCCGCCCCGGCGACCTGATCCTCGCGGTGAACGGCGCGTCCACGCCCAACATCAGCGTGCTGGCCGAGGTGCTGGCCACGCTGCATCCGGGCGACACCGTCCCGGTGCGGGTCCAGACCCCGGAGGGCGCCGACCGCACCGTCAAGGTGACGCTCGGGCAGCACTGAGGTCGGAGGTCTGGGAGTCACCCCCAGTAGGACTGGTCGGGCCCCTATTCGAGGGCGGCGGCGGTGGCGGCGCGGAGACGGGAGCGGACGCCGGGGTCGTAGGCGGCGTCGTGCGCGCGGGAGCGGCGGGCGCCGTCGAAGAACTCGCCGGTGACGTCGGGCGGGGCGTCGATCAGCTGCAGCACCGCCTCGCCGCCGTCCTCGACGGTGCTCCACGGCGCGACGCCCGCGTCGCGCACCATGTCGGTGTCCATGTAGGTGGCGGGATGGATGCAGTTGACCGCGATCCGGTCGGCGCGCAGCTCGTCGGCCAGATCGAAGCTCCAGGCGGCCAGCGCCAGCTTGCTGCGGCAGTACGCCATTGTGCCGCTGTAGCGGCGGGCCATGGTCAGGTCGGCGAAGTCGATCTCCTCCTGGCCGAGCGAGCCCTCGTTGACCACGCGGGCGGGCGCGGCGGCCCGCAGCCGCGGCAGCAGCAGCCGGGTCAGCAGCACCGGGGCCAGGTAGTTGACGGCGAACCGCAGCTCGTGCCCGTCGCGGGTCAGGGTGCGGCCCTCCGGGCGGCCGCTGCCCACCCCGGCGTTGTTGACCAGCACGTCCAGCCGGTCGTGGTCGGCGGCCACCCGTCCGGCCAGGTCGCGCACCTCGGCCAGCGACGCCAGGTCCGCCACGTAGGGCCGCACTCGCCCGGGCGCGCCGTCCAGCTCCTTGACCAGGGCGTCCAGCTTGGCCGCGTCGCGGCCGTGCGCCAGGACGGTCTCGCCCCGCCCGGCCAGACGCCGCGTCAGGTAGCGGCCCACGCCCGCCGTCGCCCCGGTGATCAGGATGGTGGCCATCGTCGTCCTCCCGTCGGTGCCGGAAGCCCATCCTGGGCCGCGCCGTCCCCCGCGAGCCAGGTCCCGCCGGACCCAGGACCGCCGTCACCCGCCGTACAGCACCAGCCGCGCCCGGGCGTAGTCGACGGTGATCACGCCGAAGCGGCGCAGCTCGTCCGAGCCGAGCAGGCCCGCCACGCGGTCGTCGCCGACGTCGGTGACGACCAGCGACCGCCCGTGCAGCGGCCGCCCGCCGACCCGCCAGTCGCCGACCCGCACCAGCGGCGCGACCGTGCTGCCGCCCACGCCGCGCACGCGGGCGCTCTCCCCCGTGTCGGGCAGGCCGATCCGGTCCACCAGGCGCCGGTCCACCGAGGAGGAGGACGCACCGGTGTCCAGGATGAAGTCATAGGGGCCGTACCCGTTGACGGTGACGGGGACGAGCACGATGGTCGCGCCGTCCCGGGTGAGGATCCGCAGCGGCACGGTGGTGGCCTGCGGCGTGGGGCGGACGGCGGGGCGCAGGTCGGTGGCCTGTGTGGACCGGGCCGCCGGGACGACCCGTGCGTTCTCCACGCACGCCGGCGCCCCCGCGACCACCGCGCCCACGATCACCGGCGCGACCACCGACGCGATCCGCTGCCTCCACATCCGTGCCCCCCGTCCCCGACAATCGGGATGAGCGCGGACGTTCCCGGATAACCCTCGATCTAACTTCCGCCGGGCCGGGGACGCGGCCGCCGGACGGCTGGATCCCGGCGTGGCCGCGCCCCGGTTCCGGCGTCACCTGAGCTGCTCGATCACCGGGGCGAAGGCGTCGACGAAGGGGGCGTGCACCACGACGTAGGTGAAGCCGTAGCGCTCACGGCGTTCCCGCAGTTGCTCGGCCATCTGCTCGACGGTGCCGAACAGCACGAAGGGGCAGTCCAGCACCTGCTCGGGAGTGAGGTGGGGCACCAGCTCGGCGGCGACCCGTTCGGCGAAGGCGCGCCGGTCCGGGGTGATCTCCACATGCTGGATCAGGACGTTCAGCTCCAGCTCGGCGAAGCGGTCGCCGGCCCGTTCCCGCACGAACCGCACGCGGTCGTCGGCCTGCTCGGCGCTGCCGAGCAGGAACGTGCCGGGCGGCCGCCCCGGCGCCTGGTACGCCCCGGCGACGCCGACGATGTCGGCGTGCCGGACGGCCTGCTCCAGGACGCGGTCGCCGGTGCCGCCGATCAGCAGCGGCGGGCCGAACCCGCCGAAGCCGCTCTTCTGCACCGGCGCGAGCGCCGTCAGGTCGTGGGCCGCCTCGCGGTCGGCGCGTTCGGCGTAGCCCGGCTCGGCGAACAGGCCGCGCAGCTCGTCCACCAGGGCTGCCATGCGGTCCACCCGGGCGCCGAACGGCTCCCAGGGGATGCGCGCGGCGTCGAACTCCCACTTCATGTGGCCCGCGCCGAGGCCCAGCTCGACCCGCCCGCCGGTGAGCCGGTCGGCCGTGGCGACCTCCCGCGCCAGCAGGTGGGCGTTCCAGAACGCCGCGTTCAGCACCAGGCCGCCGACGCGCAGCCGCTCGGTGGCGTCCGCGGCGGCGACCATGGTGGGGAACGGCGCCGGGCCGCCGAGATGGTCGGGCACCAGGGCGATGTCGTACCCCTGGGCCTCGGCCTCACGGCACCGCCGCACGAACGAGGCCCGGTCCGCCACGTCGAAGAAGTTGAACCCGAATCGGAAGTCGCGCATGGCGATCACCCCACCACATCGGGCCGTGAAATGTACAGAACGTACGCTCAGGGCCGAACTCGGGGGGTCGTTCACACGCGGGGATTCAGCCGGGGGTGATGAAGCCGGTCTCGTAGGCGAAGATCACCGCCTGGGTGCGGTCGCGCGCGCCCAGCTTGGCCAGCACGTTGCCGACGTGGGTCTTGACCGTCTGCGGGCTGACGTACAGCTCGGCCGCGATCTCCGCGTTGGTCATGCCCTTGGCCATCAGCCGCAGCACCCCGGCCTCGCGCTCGGTGAGCCGGTCGTGCCAGCGCGCGCCGGCCGCCCCGGCCCCGCCCGCGCCGCCGTGCCGGGCGGCCAGCGCGCGGATCTTGGCGGGGAATAGCAGGCTGTCGCCGTGCGCCACGGTCCGCACCGCCCGCAGGATCTCCTCGGGGCGGGCGCGCTTGAGCAGGAAACCGCTGGCGCCCACCCGCAGCGCGTCGTAGACGTACTCGTCGTTCTCGAACGTGGTGACCACGATGATCCGGGGCGGCTCGGGCACCGTCTCCAGGATCCGGCGGGTGGCCTGGATGCCGTCCAGCTTGGGCATCCGCACGTCCATGAGGATCAGGTCGGGGCGCAGCCGGGCCACCGCGTCGGGCACGTCGGCGCCGTCCGCCGCCTCGCCGACCACCGTCAGGTCGGGTTCGGCCCCGATGATGGCGGCCAGGCCCACCCGGACCAGCCGCTCGTCGTCCACCAGCAGCACCCTGGTCGGCGCGTCCGGCACCGCCGGCTCCGAGATCGTCATGACGCCGCCTCCGGCAGGCCGGACACGGCGCCCGCGCCGACCGGCAGGCGGACCCGCAGGCACCAGCGGCCGTCGTCCGGCCCGGCGGACATCCGGCCGCGCAGCACGGTGACGCGCTCGCGCACCCCGTCCAGCCCGCGCCCGCCGCCGTGGTCGCGGCCGGACGCCGGCCCGCCCAGCGGATTGGTCATCAGCACCTCCAGGTGTTCGTCCCGCAGCGTCACGCGCAGCCGCACCGGCACCTTGCCCGCGTGCCGCAGCGCGTTGGTCAGCCCCTCCTGGACGATCCGGTACGCCTCCCGCGACACCGCGGCGGGCACGCGCGCCACGTCCGCGTCCACCGCGGCGTCCAGTTTCACGCCCGCCAGCCGGGTCTGCTCCAGCAGCCGGTCCAGGTCGTCGAGCGTGGGCTGCGGCGCGGCGCCGCGGGAGCCGTCCTCGCGCAGCAGGCCGAGCACGTGGTCCAGGTCCTCCAGCGCGGCCCGCGCCGACTCCTCGATCGCGCCGAGGGCCTCGCGGGCGAAGGCGGGGTCGGCGTCCAGCACCCGCCGCGCGGCGCCCGCCTGCAGCGTCACCACGCTCAGCGCGTGCCCGACCGAGTCGTGCAGCTCGCGGGCGAGCCGGTTGCGCTCGGCCAGCCGCCGCGCGCGGGCCTGCACGGCGGCCAGCCGCTCGGCGGG